>DASRUI010000121.1:0-15840 GCA_035655515.1 Thermodesulfobacteriota bacterium | reverse complement strand
TGATGCGATTGAAATTCACCAAGATGCACGGCCTCGGAAATGACTTCATAGTTCTTGATTTAAGGAAACAAGACGTAAGAAATCTTCCGAAGTTGATGAAAAAACTCTCGGATAGGAGGTTCGGGATAGGGTTTGATCAGGCGCTCGTCTTGAAGGCCTCGGCCAAGGCCGATTTCAGGATGGACATTTATAACGCCGACGGAAGCAGGGTGGAGATGTGCGGGAACGGCATAAGGTGCTTTGCCCGTTATATATGGGACAGAAATCTTAAAAAGAAAGACACCCTTGAAATAGAAACCCTCGCAGGCATAATAAGGCCGCGGAAGGCTAAAGGGGGGCTTATTACGGTTGACATGGGCCGTCCCGTGCTCGACGCCAAACTCATCCCCGCAAGGGCGTCGGGGGAGATAATAAACCGCCCCATAAAGGTGTCTGATACGATATTCAATATTACGTGCGTTTCAATGGGAAACCCCCACTGCGTGGTGTTCGTGGAGGACGTCGACTCGTTTCCGGTCGAAAAATACGGGCCTCTTATGGAGCTCGATTCGTTTTTCCCGAAGAGGACCAATGTGGAGTTCGCGGAGGTCGTAAGCAGGAATGAATTAAAAATGCGCGTTTGGGAAAGAGGCGCGGGTGAGACCCTTGCCTGCGGAACAGGGGCATGCGCCGCCGCGGTCGCGGCCAATATCTTGGGTTACGCGGGACGCAAGGTAAAGGTAGTAGTGAAGGGCGGCACGCTCAATATCGAGCGGGCGAAGGACGGAAGGGTTTACATGACAGGCCCGGCTGAAGAGGTCTTCGAGGGGATTGTGGAAGCATAGTCTAATGTAGGGCAGACCTTTAGAGCCTGCCCCCGCAATCTTAAGCGGGGGTCTGCGTTTTTTGCGCAAGGCTTTAAGCCGCAGGGCTGAAGCCCTGCCCTACGTTTAAAAAAGGCCAAAGGATAAAAAGCGGCATACGATTTTCAATCGGGAGGAATCATGTTCAAAGGTTGTTTTACTGCTCTTGTTACGCCTTTTAAAGACGGCAAGGTTGACGAAAAATCGCTCGGAAACTTGATAGAGTTTCAGATAAAGAACGGGATTAACGGCCTTGTTCCCTGCGGCACCACGGGAGAGAGCGCGACCTTGTCCTACGAGGAGCATAACCGCGTAATAGACATAACCGTCGAGACCGCGGCAAAGAGGGTGCCTGTCATAGCGGGCACGGGAAGCAATTCCACCTCGGAAACAGTCATGCTCACGAGGCACGCGGAAGACATGGGGGCCGATTGCGCGCTTCTCATAACCCCTTATTACAATAAGCCGACTCAGGCCGGGCTTTACGAGCATTATAAAACTGTCGCGGAAGAAGTAACCATCCCGATTATGCTTTATAACGTTCCGGGACGCACGGGGGTCAACATGCTCCCCGAGACCGTCGCAAGGCTCTCCGAGATTAAAAATATCGTCGGCATAAAAGAGGCCACGGGAAACCTTCAGCAGATAAGCGACGTAATCGAGTATTCGAGGCCGGGCTTCCTCGTCATATCGGGCGACGATTTTACGACCTTCCCGCTTCTTTCGATAGGCGGGCACGGCGTGATATCGGTTACCTCGAACGTCTCTCCGAAGGACGTCTCGGATATGTGCTCTCTTTTCTTCAACGGAAAGGCAGAGGAGAGCCGGAGGCTTCACTATAAGCTTCAGCCGCTCCACAGAGCCATGTTTATCGAGACTAACCCCGTGCCCGTGAAGACCGCTCTTTCGATGATGGGCATGATGAAGGAGGAGTTCAGGCTACCTCTTGTCGGGATGTCGAAGGACAACAAGGCGAGGCTCGAAAAGACTCTCAAGTTAAGCGGGCTCATAAAGTAGGATTTACCGGAGGCAAGAGATGACCTTAATAGCAGTAACAGGCGCGTCAGGCAGGATGGGGAAGAACATAATATCCTGCATAAAGGAAAATCCGCTGGCTACGCTTTCCGCGGCGCTCGAGATTCCGGGGCACGCCTCCATAGGCAAAGACGCCGGAATTGTAGCCGGCATCGAACACATGGGAGTGAAGATAACGGACGAGCCTTCGCCGGCCTTTAAAAAGGCCGACGTGGTGATTGATTTTTCCGCGCACGAGGCCGCGATGAAAAATCTCGAGGCCGCGTTGACGCTCCGTAAGCCTGTCGTGATAGGCACTACGGGATTTTCCGTTCACCAGAAGGTCCGGATAAAGGAAATATCCGCGGCCGTTCCGCTCGTGCTCGCGCCGAACATGAGCGTCGGGGTGAACGTGCTTTTGAAACTCCTTGAGGTCGCGGCCAAAACCCTTGGGGACGACTACGACGTCGAGATAGTCGAGTATCACCATCGCCACAAGGTTGACGCCCCGTCGGGCACCGCCTTGAGGATAGCCGAGGTTCTGGCGCATTCTCTCGGAAGAGACCTCGACAAGGTCGCGGTTTACGGCAGAAAAGGAATAACAGGCGAGAGAAAAAAAGAGGAGATAGGCATACAGAGCGTGCGCGCCGGAGACATCGTCGGAGACCATATCGTCACCTTCGGCGGGGACGGCGAGAGGATCGAACTCGTGCACAGGGCTCATTCGAGAACAACCTTCGCGAGGGGCGCGGTAAGGGCGGCCTTGTGGCTTAAGGATAAGCCGAGCGGGCTTTACGACATGCAGGACGTTTTAGGGTTAAAATAAAAGCTGTTTGTATTCTTATCCGTAATTTAATATAATTTTTTTAATTCAAAAAAATGGAGGCTTACGATGATGATGACGATAAAAAAGGCGTTGTGCGCCGTTCTGACCGCGGCGGCCATTGTGTTCACTGTTCCGGCCGAGACCTTGGCGCTTGAGGCGTTGAGTTGCACTGCCGAGGCAGGCAAGGGTTGCGCCGGGGACTGCGCCTCGTGCCATAAGATGAAGCCAGAGGAGGCGGATATTCTTCTCAAGACCTCGACCATAAACGCCAAGGTAAAAGACGTGAGGATGAGCAAGGTAAAGGGCCTGTGGGAGATAGAAGGCGAAATGGGAGAGCAGAAGTTTTTGGTCTACATGGACTTCGCCAAACAATATCTCATTCAGGGCAAGGGCGGCATGATGTTCATACCGGTTGCCGACATAGGCAAGCCGCAGAAGCAGCCGGAGATGAGAAAGCTGGATTTGAGCAAGATCCCGGTCGAGAAGGCCATACTTATCGGCGACAAGAAGGCCGACAAAAAGATTATAGTATTCGACGACCCTGACTGCCCGTACTGCCGGAAACTTCATCCTGAGATGAAAAAGATCGTGGAGAAGAGAAAAGACGTGGCGTTCTTGATAAAACTCTATCCCCTCCCCATGCACCCCGAGGCCTACGACAAGGCGAAGGCCATTATTTGCGAAAAGTCCGCGGCCAAGGCCATGAAGCTCATGGATGACGCGTTTGAGGGTAAATCCATACCAAAACCCGGCGCCAAGTGCGACGCAAGCGAGGTTGACAACAATCTTAAACTCGCGGCCGAACTCGGCATAACCGGGACTCCGGCAATAATATTCCCCGACGGAAGGCTCTTGCCGGGATATGTCGAGGCGGACGCTATTTTGGCCATTCTTGACGCGCCGGCGGACGCGCCGAAGGATGCCGTTAAAGATGCGGACAAGCCGAAGGATTGATTTGAATGGAGCCGGCGGGGAGAGTTGAACTCCCGACCTACTGATTACGAATCAGTTGCTCTACCACTGAGCTACGCCGGCGCGTTGCAATTATACAAGGTAACGTAACACCGGAATTTTGTCAAGAGAGGCCGCGAAACAATGCTTAACCAAAAGAAAGTCCTTGTGGTGGACGACGACGCCCTCACCAGAACCATGCTCGAGGACATACTCACCCGTCACGGATACCTCGCGAAGAGCGCGTCCGACGGCGCGGAAGGGCTTTCCTTGTTCAATTCGTTCAATCCGGACGTGGTGCTTCTCGACATAGTGATGCCGGGGATGAACGGGATAGAGGTGTGCGAGGCCATAAGAAAACTGGAATCGCCCGTAAGGCCCGCGATAATAGTCGTTTCGATTAAAGGGAACAAACCGGTCATATCCGAGGCTTTCGGCAAAGGGGCGGATGATTTCATAGTCAAACCGGTTGACGAAGTCGAACTTATCGCGAGGGTCAACGCGCAGGCGAGGATAGTGGATTGTTACCGCGAGATAGACGAGGACAAACGGAATTCCGAGACCATACTCGCGATTTCGACCGCGGTCAGCGCGCTTCTCGACACGAACGAGGTCTTAAGCACCATCGTGAACAAGGTCGCCGTGGTGACGGAGGCCGTCAGGTGCTCGATAGTCCTCATAAGAAAGGACAGCGAGGGACACGTCCTCGTTTCGCACGATAACCCTAACGCGCAAAATATCAGACTCGACCTCAGGAAATACCCCGAAATACGCGAGGTGATAACCACGAAAAAGCCGCTTGTCGTGCATGACATAGCCACTAATCCGCTCATGGAGTCGGTGCGCGACCTCATAAAGGATTTTAAGGACATGAGCGTCATGGTCGTGCCGGTAGTTTTCAACGAAGAGGTGCTCGGGACTCTTTTCTTGAGGGCCAGAAGGGTTAAGAGGTCTTTTACGACCAAAGAGGTAAACTTCTGCCAGATAGTGGCGAACTCCTCATATCCGGCGATAAAGAACGCCAAACTCTTCGAGGAGATAATGAGGGAGAGGGAAGAGTTGAGGGAGCTAAGCGTAACCGACAGGCTCACCGCGCTTTTTAACCATCATTTTTTCTATTCGCGGCTCGACGAGGAATTCGAGAGGGCGGTGCGCTACGACAACTCCCTCTCGGTCATAATGCTCGACGTGGATGACTTTAAACGCATAAACGACAACTACGGCCACAGGACAGGCGATATAGTGCTGAAGGAAATGGCGGCGATAATAAAAAGATGCGTGAGGAAAATCGACCTTGTCGCCCGTTACGGAGGAGAGGAGTTCGTCGTCATGTTGCCGCAGACTTCGTTCCCCGGAGCCAAGAGAGAGGCCGAGAGGATAAGGGACGCTGTGGCGGAACACTGCTACGCGAATCTGATGAAAGAGAAGGTAACGGTAAGCCTTGGGCTCTGCACCTACCCGCGTAAAGGCATAATAAATTCCGGAGACATGGTGGACTTCGCGGATAAGGCCCTTTACGAGGCCAAAAAAGCCGGTAAAAACTGCGTCAAGGTGCACGGGGAAGGGTAGGGGGGAAGGGGTGAACAGTCAGGGTAGCGATATTCTCAAAAAGTTTATTGAAGACTGGAAGAAATCATTTAGCCCGCCCCCTCCTGTTACCGGGGGTAAAAGGAAAAGAAGGTGGGATATACCTTGGCAATGGAGCAATTATCTCAGTAAGTGGTTGTGGAAAAATTATCATACTTGGTTTGAGTATTCCGTAAACCCAGAAAAGAATAAGACAAAACTTGATGCGGCCATATGGTTGAAAAAAAAGGGGGCTGATGGGGACATGGATTTGGCTCTTGAGTGGGAATGGAATGCTTGTAAGAAGAATACAAAGTTTCCGAAAGGCGATTTCGCGAAACTTCTGGAGGTGCCAGCCAAGGCTGGTCTGGCAATTATTCATAGTAAGCGGACCGAGAGTGCGAAAAAACAGACCGCTAACGCTGAAAAGACGCTCAGTGAAATCAAAAAATTTTATAAAAAGAACAAACCAGAGAATGGCCGTCCCGTGGGCATTATTGAAATCCGCAGGGTTATAAATAATAAAAGCCGCTGTGAATTTAAATGCTTTTTTCACGACTTAGTTGCGGGTAAAAAAGAAGAAGAGTGGGAGATGGCCACACCACTCATTTACGAACGAGATACCAAATAATAAAATAACAGGAATAATTACCGTTCGCCCTGAGCCTGTCGAAGGGTCGAACTATCGAAGGGTGAACGGCGATAAAGGTAATCAAACGTGCCTTTTTATCTTTATATTTTGCGCTGTAGAGACGGTTCTTATTATACCGGACACACCGATAATCTTGAAATACGCATTGCGGAACATAAGACCGGGAAGATTAAATGTTATACATCAAAAAAACTTCCAATAACACTTGTCTTTTCCGCGGAATTTCCGAGCCGCGAAGAAGCATTGACGCGCGAAAGACAAATCAAAGGCTGGAACAGAAAGAAAAAGGAGGCGTTGATTCGCGGGGATTGGGAAGAAGTTTCGCGTTTGGCGCATTCCGCTCATCCTTCGACAAGCTCAGGATGAACGGAAATAATTAAAGATAATGGCAATGCGGTATTAATAACTATCTCTTCCCCCCTACTCCCCCTTGCCGTCTATCTTAATCGCGCAGAGGGTTCCGCACATTGTGCAAACCTCTTTATCCGACGGCGGGCTTGATTCCCGAAGCGTCCTCGCCGTAAAAGGGTCTATAGAGGTTTTTATCTGAGTTTCCCAGTCAAGGGCCTTTCTCGCCACGCTCATCTTTATGTCGCGTTCCATGGCGCCGGGGATTTTTTTGGCTATGTCTCCGGCGTGCGCCGCTATCTTCGCGCTGATTACCCCGAGTCTCACGTCCTCGACCGTCGGAAGCCTCAGGTGTTCGCTCGGGGTTACGTAACAGAGAAAATCCGCTCCTTTTGAAGCGGCTATCGCCCCGCCTATTGCCGAGGTTATGTGGTCGTAGCCCGGCGCTATGTCCGTCACGAGAGGCCCTAAGACGTAAAACGGAGCATTATGGCAGAGGCGTTTTTGCAAAAGCACGTTCGCCTCTATCTGGTCAATGGGCACGTGTCCCGGCCCTTCTATCATCACCTGAACCCCTGATTTGAGAGACTCGAAGGCCAATTCGCCCAATGTCGAGAGCTCCTCTATCTGCGCCCTGTCGGTCGCGTCTTTAAGGCATCCCGGCCTCAGACCGTCGCCGAGGCTCAATGTCATGTCGTATTTTTTCGCTATCTTCACGAGCCTCGGAAAGTCCTCGTAAAGAGGGTTTTCTTTTTTGTTGTGCCTCATCCATTCGGCTATCAAGGCGCCGCCTCTGCTTACTATTCCCATGACGCGGCCTTGTTTTTTGAGCCGTTCGAGAGCCCTCATTGTTATGCCCGTGTGCACGGTGACGAAGTCAACCCCGTCCTCGGCCTGCCTTTCGATTACCTCGAAAAAATCATCGGGAGACAACTCGACAAAGGATTTGCCCTTATTTTTCGCGGCAAGCGCCGCCTGATATATCGGTACCGTGCCTATTGGCACGGAGGATTCCTTGAGGATTGTTTTTCTTATGGCGTCTATGTCGCCTCCGGTGGACAAATCCATTACCGCGTCCGCTCCCGCCTCGATGGAGACCTTGAGTTTTTCGAGTTCTTCGTTTATGTCGAGCCTGTCCTGCGAGGTGCCGATGTTGGCGTTTATCTTTGTGCGGAGCCCCTTGCCTATGGCGAGGGGAGGTATATTCCTCCGAAGGACGTTATTGCTTATTATGATTGTCCCTTCGGCGAGTTCTTTCCGGATGTATTCAGCTTCGACACCTTCGGCAAGGGCGACATCCCGCATCTCGTCGGTTATTCTGCCCTGTCTCGCCAGTTCAATCCTTGTCATGATACGCGCTCCTTATTAAGTTTTAATTCTCGAATAAGTTCCGTCGTTGCCTTTTCGGCGTTCTTCGTTGCCAAGACTGCCGATATGAGGGCCACTCCCGAGGCCCCTGCCTCTAAAACCTCTTTTATGTTTTCTTTTTTTATTCCGCCTATTCCGAAGAACGGAATCCGCAAGGCCTTTGTCGCTTTTTTAAGAGGCGAAAGTCCTATCGGCTCGCCGTATCTTTCCTTGGAAGGCGTGTGATACACAGGGCCTAATGTTACGAAATCCGCGTCGTCTCTTTCCGCCTTTAGAGCCTCTTTTATGGAATGGGCGGATACGCCTATCATGATTTTTTTGCCGATAAGAGGTCTTACGTCTTTCGGAGAAAAACCGGTCTGCCCGAGATGAATCCCGTCGGCCTTTATCGCCATTGCCACGTCAACCCTGTCGTTTATGAAAAGTAGCGCGTTAAATTCATTTGTGAGCCGCCTTAACCTTAACGCGAGACCAAGAAGCTCGCGTGCCGGAAGGTCTTTTTCGCGCACACACACAGCCTTTACCCCGGCCTTAAGAGCGCCGTTTATCTTGCCAATAAGTTTTTCAACGCCTTTCGCAAGATGTCTGTCGGTTACGAGATAAAGAGAAAATCCGGTTTTCATGGCCGTTTCCAAAGGGATTTCTTGAAGATAAAAATTATGGCCGCTCCCATCAAGACGAGGCTCATTATCTGCGCCGCCCTGAGGCTCCCTAACATGAGGCTGTCCGCCCTGAAAAATTCCACGAAAAATCTGCCGCCTGAATATAAGAGGAAATACATGGCGAATACGAACCCGTCCTTATGTCCCCTTTTCCTCAAGACGAACCAGAGAAAGGAAAATATCGAGAGGTTTATGAGCATCTCGTAAAGCATGACAGGGTGAATCGGTATTCCGGGGAATTCTATTCCCGCCATGCTTTCCGCTGGGAATACCATTCCCCACGGGAGGTTTGTCGGAGTTCCGTGCGCGTCTCCGTTCATGAAGTTCCCGAACCGCCCGAACGCCTGCGCGAGGATCAGGGCCGGAGCCGCGGCGTCGCTCATCCTGAAAAACGGCACTCTTTTCTTTCTGACATAAGCCCATGCCGCGAGAATGCCGCCGATAAGGCCGCCGTGTATCGCGAGCCCTCCGTGCCATATTGCGGGGATCTCGAACGGGTCCGTTGCGTAGTAATCCCAGTTGAAAATAACGTAGTAGAGCCTCGCGCCGATTATTCCGGCTATCGCGACCCACATGATGAAGTTCGCGACGTCGTCGTTGGTTAAAGAGATTTCTTTTCTCTTAACCTCGCTCCTGATGAGGTAGGCGCCGGCTATTATCCCCACCACGTACATGATTCCGTAGAAGCGTATCTGTATCAAGCCGAAATCGAAAAGTATGGGGTGCAAGGCGGGGCTCCTATTTAAGCGACCCGTTAGGGTTGCGGTTTTTTGTAGGGCAGACCTTTAGAGCCTGCCCCCGCAATATTAAGCGGGGGTCTGCGTCTTTACCTTATAATAGCAGGGCTAAAGCCCTGCCCTACATTCAAAGTCTATTCTATCATTCCTTCGATAGGGCTCGAAGCGGTCGCGTAGAGTTTTTTCGGTATCCTCCCGGATAAGAAGGCGAGGCGCCCCGCCTCTACAGCGAGCCTCATGGCACGCGCCATTTTTACCGGGTCTTTTGCCCCGGCAATTGCCGTATTCATCAAAACTCCGTCACAGCCGAGTTCCATGGCTATGGCCGCGTCCGAGGCCGTGCCCACTCCGGCGTCCACTATGACGGGTATCTTCACTGTTTCGAGTATTATGCGTATGTTGTAGGGGTTTCTTATGCCGAGCCCGCTTCCTATTGGCGCGGCAAGAGGCATGACCGCGGCGCAGCCGATGTCTTCGAGTTTTTTCGCCATAATCGGGTCGTCGCTCACGTAGGGAAGCACAATAAAACCTTCCTTCACGAGGACCTTGGCGGCTTTAAGCAGTTCCTCGTTATCAGGGAAAAGGGTTTTTTCGTCTCCTATGACCTCGAGCTTCACGAGGTCGGTGGAGAGGGCCTCGCGGGCGAGCCGCGCGGTTCTTATCGCGTCCTCGGCCGTGTAGCAGGCGGCGGTATTAGGCAATATAGTGTAGCGGGATAAATCTATGTGGCCTAAAAAAGAATCAGACGGGTTTTTGAGGTCAACTCTCCTCACCGCGACCGTCACCACCTCGGCGCCTGATTCTTCGAGCGCGTTTTTCATTACCTCGTTCGAAGGGTATTTGCCCGAGCCCACCATAAGGCGCGACGCGAAGGTTCGTCCTCCTATTTTAAGAGCGTCGTTAATTTTCATTCAGCCTCCCCCTGCCATGCGTATTATTTCTATGGAATCGTTTTCTTTGATTATCGTCCTTCCGTGGCCGGCCCTCGGCACGATTTCTTTATTAATCTCAACGGCAATTCCCTCGGGCCTTATGCCAAGCGACACGAGGAGTTTTTCAATTGTTGCGCCGTTTTCAATGTCAGTCTTTTTTCCGTTAATTGAAACTTTCACAAATAAACGTCCCTTTTTCCGTCTTCGAGTTTTTTAATGCCTTGGATGATTTTTTCTTTTGTCCTCGGCTCTTTAACCGAAGAAATACCTTTTGCTATGGCCTCGTTGAAAAGTCCCGCCTCGCCGTTAAGAGGGTGTTCGAGCGCGTATTCCTTGAGCGTTAGCACGGCGTTCGCGTGGCAGAATTTTTCCATGTCGCCCGAGGACGTTATCTCGGCGAAGTTTTTCCCGACGCGCCCGGTCCTGTAACACGTCGTGCAGAGGCTCGGCAGGCACCCGGCCTTTATCGTGTCGGTCATGACTTCGAGCATGGAGCGTTTGTCGTTTGTGGTGAACTGAGAAAGGGTTTTTTCTTTAGTTGAGTAGCCGCCCGGGTCTGTTTTCGAGGCGGCGCTAAGCTGGCTTGCGCCGATTTTTATGAGTTCGTTCCTTAATCCCGCGCTTTCTCTCGTCGAGGCCACGACCCCGGCCGTTGGCACCGATAACCTGTAAACCGAGACTATTTTTTTAAGCTCCTCGTCGCTTACGCAGTGGCGCGCGGCGTCTTGCTCGCTTAGTTTCGAGCCTTCCGCCGGCCTAAGCCTCGGTATGGATATGGTGTGGGCGTGAGTGCCGTAAGTTTCGTAGAGGTGTTTTGAGTGGGCTATCGCGGAAAGGGCGTCGAATCTAAAGTCGTAAAGCCCGAGAAGGGCCCCGATGCCCACGTCGTCGAATCCCGCTTGGAGCGCCCTGTCCATGACGGTTATCCGCCGATCGTAGTCTTTCTTTTTTCCGCTCGGGTGCATGAGTTCGTAGGTAGGCCTGTGGTAGGTCTCCTGAAATACCTGAAACACCCCGACGCCTTCGGCCTTGAGTTCCTTGAGTTCCTCGACGCCCATGGGAGGGGCGTTCAAGTGAACTATCCTCATGCCTGTTTTTTTATACACCGCCCTTATCGAGGCGATTATGTAGTCGAGCCCGTGAGAAGGGTCTTCTCCCGTTACGAGGAGCACTCTTTTAAAGCCCATTGCTTCGAGCGCGAGCGCCTCCTTAACCACCTCTTCGGTCGAGAGGGCCTTTCTCGGAACGTCTTTATTGGCGCTCCTGAAGCCGCAGTAAAGGCAGCCGTTTACGCAGAAGTTGGAAAGGTAAAGAGGGGCGAAAAGCACGATTCTTTTCCCGAAAACCTTTTCTTTAATCTCTCCGGCCGCTTTAAAAAGCATCTTGAGAAGCCTTGCGTCCTTTATCGCCAAAAGAAGCGCCGCGCTTTCGAGACCAAGCCCTTTAAGACGCGCCGCGTCCTTTAAAATAAGGGAAAGTTCCTTTTCCGAAGGCTCTCTCGTTAAAAGGGAAAGAGATTCTATTTTGTGCGCGTCTATGTGCATGAGTGTCTTCAAAATAAAAAAGGGCCGTCTGCGAAAAAAGACGGCCCGGAGATGACTCTACCCGTATTGAGCCGCTTTCCCTACGCAGGCCTTTACTCCCGGTCAGGTTCAAAGGGTCTTCCGCAAAAAGGTTTTGCCTTTTTTGCCGGAACTCTCAGCCGTTATTGCGGCTCCCCCAGCGGCAGGGATTAATCCCTGCAAGTCATTAGAATACCAAGAAAAGGGATTTATGTCAATCAGACGGTGGCAGACGGCGGGATTACGGCGAGTTTAATAAAAACCTTGACAAGGGTCCTGAAATCCTTTACATTTATATATTCAAACTAAGTACGCAAGGAGCTTTACCAATGAAGACGTATATGCCGGACAAGGATTCCGTCCCGCGCAAGTGGTATCTGGCGGACATAAAGGGCAAGACCCTCGGACGCGTCGCGACTACCATTGCCGCCGTTCTTAGAGGCAAGCACAAACCTACTTACACCCCGAGCATAGACACGGGGGACTTCGTGGTTGTCATAAATTCCGGGAAGGTTTCGGTTACGGGAAAGAAACTCACGGACAAGATGTATCATCACCATACGAATTATCCGGGCGGGCTCCGCTCCGTGGCGCTCGGCAGACTCCTCCAGACAAAGCCCGAGGCCGCCATTGAAAAGGCAGTTCAGGGAATGCTTCCCTCAGGGCCTCTCGGAAGGGACATGTTCAAGAAACTCAAGGTATACGCCGGGGATAAGCATCCGCACGCGGCGCAGAACCCCGAACCTCTTAACTTAGGCTGATATTAAGGAGATATTTCAGAAATGGCGCAGGAAAACGTAATTGCCGCTGTTGGCAGACGAAAGACGTCGGTAGCAAGGGTAAGGCTCATGCCCGGCGAGGGTAATATCACGGTCAACAAGAAGCCCCTTGATAATTATTTTTCAAGGGATACCTTGAGGATAGAGGTAAGACGTCCGTTTGCCATTACCGAGACAACGAAGAAGTTTAACGTGTTCGCTAACGTCGCGGGCGGCGGGTCCACCGGACAGGCCGGCGCAATAAGGCACGGCATAGCGAGGGCGCTTGTCGAGACGGACGCGACCCTTCGGGCGGTTCTTAAAAAGGCCGGCCTCCTTACGAGGGATCCGAGGATGAAGGAAAGAAAGAAATACGGACAGAGGGGCGCGAGGGCGAGGTTCCAGTTCTCGAAGAGATAAATTCGGAAGATTCGAATCAAAAGGGGAGGCGATTCTTCGCCTCCCCTTTTTTATTTCAGAGATGCCGTGTTCTTTATTAAAGAATCTCTCTGTTCCCTGCTTAATGTCTGCCGGGACATGGTTTGAGTAATCAAAGAGCCGTCCCTCCTTCTTGCGCTTCCTGAAAAGCGGGTATAGACTCTACGCGGAAAGCGGAGGTATGTCATGCCTGAAAAAAATTCCACCAAAAAATTCGGCGAGATACTTTTAACCTCCGGGCTTTTGACGAAGGAAGATCTCGACAAAGCCCTTGAGAGGCAGAAGGCGTCCGGCAAGAGGCTCGGGGAGCTTCTGGTGGAGATGGGGTTTTTGACCGAAGAGGACATAGCGAGGACTATTTCGATACAGCTCGGCATTCCCTGCGTGGATTGCTCGTCCGCGGTTGTCGAGCCGGAGGCAATTGAAGCCGTTCCCGAAAAACTCGCCGAGAAGTACACGGTGCTTCCGCTGAGCGTGGAAGGGAAAATACTTACGCTCGTCATGGCGGATCCGCTTAACTTCGAGGCCATAAAGGATATACAGTTCGCCTCCGGCAAAAACATCAGACCTGCGGCCGGAAATTCCCGCGAGATAAAGAAGGCTATACAGAGGTATTATCATATCTCCGCGCCGCTGCAAGAGATTGTGGACAAGATGATGCACGCGAACGTCGAGGTGGTGATTGAAAGGGCTGATGATTCGCAAGACCTCCGCGAGGCGGCGCGCAAAGGGATTTCGCCGCCTCTTATAAGGCTCGTGAACAGCGTCCTTTATCACGCCGTGAAGAACAGGGCGAGCGACATACACGTAGAGCCGCACGAAAACGGAGTGCTCGTGCGGGAGAGGGTGGACGGGCTTTTGAGGGACGTGTTCAGACTTCCGAAATGGATTCAGGGCTCGATTACGTCGAGGATAAAGATAACGTCCAAGATGGACATAGCGGAAAAACGGGTGCCGCAGGACGGGAGGATGAGGATAAGGCTTGAAAACAAAGAGATAGATCTCCGCGTCTCGACGCTTCCCGTTCATTACGGAGAGAGTATAGTGCTCAGGGTGCTGGATATTCAATCCGCCGTGCATAAGTTAGAGGACATAGGACTTTCGGAGGGGGATTCCGCGAGATTCAGGGGCATTATAGAAAGGCCTCAGGGCACGGTAATAGTTACCGGGCCCACAGGGAGCGGAAAGACCTCGACGCTTTATTCGGTCATAAAATACGTGAAGACCGAAAAGATAAACATAATTTCGCTTGAAGACCCGGTGGAGTACGACATGGCCGGAATAAATCAGGTAAACATAAACGAAAAGACCGGCCTTACGTTCGCTTACGGCCTGAGGTCCGTCTTGAGGCAGGATCCGGACGTCATCATGGTGGGAGAGATGCGGGACGGCGAGACCGCGAAGATCGCCACGCAGGCCTCGCTGACCGGGCACCTGGTTTTGAGCACGCTCCATACCAATACGGCCGTTTCTGCCATTACACGGCTCAAAAACCTCGGCATCCAGCCCTACCTCATAGGCTCCGCGCTTAACGGAATCA
Source organism: Thermodesulfobacteriota bacterium (assembly GCA_035655515.1). Taxonomy (GTDB): domain Bacteria; phylum Desulfobacterota; class GWC2-55-46; order GWC2-55-46; family DRQE01; genus JBBTLC01. The sequence goes on along the minus strand of DASRUI010000121.1, from coordinate 1,644 downwards.
TGTCTCAGAGGTTAGTGAGGCGCATCTGCGGCCAGTGCAAGGAACTTTATTCCCCGACCGCCGAGGAACTTTTAAAAATCGGCTTGAGGGAAGGACCGGTCAAGATGGTTTTCTACAAAGGCAAGGGTTGCAACGCCTGCGACCGCACGGGGTACAGGGGGCGGACGGGTGTTTTTGAAATATTAGTTTTGAATTCCGAGATAAGGGAATTGATAGCCAATAACGCGGCCGAGGACGCAATATTAAAGGCCGCCGTCTCGGCCGGCATGAGGCACCTCATAGAGGACGGCGTGGAAAAGGCCAGGCAGGGCATAACCTCTATAGAAGAGATATTGAGGGTGTTGTCGCTTCGGGAGGACGAGGGCGTTTTAATATGCGCGAGTTGCGGCGGGAGCATAAGAAGCGATTTCACGACGTGCCCTTATTGCGCCGCGGCGGTTATGAACAGGTGCCCCTCGTGCGGCAAGGCGAGGGAACATAACTGGAAGTTCTGCCCGTATTGCAGGGTGGATTTTTTAACGGCAAGCCCGCGCGGCAATTGAATGGACGGGAAAAGAGGCCGTAATATATTCCCTTGCCGCCGTATAATTCCGCAAAAGGCGATGTTTGTCAGAGCGAAATTTTACATGCATCCCCTGTTTTATGGTATAAATTAAAGGCATTTCGGAATTCAATCAACAGAGGCAAGACTCGATGCTTAAGGTGGCAATCATAGGCGGAAGCGGGTACACGGGCATGGAGCTTTTGCGCTTGCTTTCAGGGCATAAGTCCGTAAAGGTGACGGTCGCTACGTCGAGGCAGTATCGCGGAAAGTCCGTTGGCGAGGTATTTCCTTCTCTCAAGGGATATTTCGACGGTCTCGTTTTTACCGGGCCGGGAGAGTTTTCAAAGAAGGACGCCGAATTATTTTTCTCGGCCCTGCCGCACGGCGAAGGCATGGAGTTTGTTTCGCAACTCATTTCAGCGGGCAAGCGCGTCGTTGACTTGAGCGCGGATTTCAGGCTCAAGTCAATAAAGACATATAAAGAATGGTATGGCGAGCATAAGGCGCCGGCTCTGCTTAAACACGCTGTCTACGGCCTTCCCGAACTTTTCAGGGACGAGATAAAAAAAGCTGACTTCGTGGCCAATCCCGGCTGTTATCCCACAGGCGCGGCATTGGGACTCGCGCCTCTTCTGAAAAAAGGCGGAAAGCCTCTCATAGACCCGGCTTCGATAATAATAGACGCCAAGAGCGGAGTGTCGGGCGCCGGGCGCGGCGCGGCGCTCGATACGTCTTTTGTCGAGGTGTCCGAGGGTTTTAAGGCATATAAAGTCGCTTCTCACCGCCATGCGCCTGAAATAGAGCAAACCCTTTCGATTGTATCGGGAAAGAAAATCTCCGTCACCTTTACCCCGCATCTTCTTCCGGTGTCGCGCGGCATATTGAGCACCATATACATAGGGCTTAAGAAGGGATTAAGCACAGTGGAGATTCTCGACCTCTATCGTTCTTTTTATAAGGACGAGCAGTTTATCCGCGTTTTGCCTGAGGGGACTTTTCCGAACATACTGAACGTGCGAGGCTCGAACTACTGCGATATAGGCTTAAAGGTTGACGAGAAAAACAAACGCCTCATAGTCATATCCGCGATAGACAATCTC
>DASRUI010000120.1:0-3417 GCA_035655515.1 Thermodesulfobacteriota bacterium | reverse complement strand
CGAACGTAATAAATGCCTTTATACTGCGTCGGGGTACCCATCCGCAGGATGGGTCGCCTCTGAAAATCCTCGGCGTACGTGAAGAGTACGCCTGCGGTTTTCCTCGTCGTCCGCCTTGTCTAAAGTCATTTCTTACGTTCGTATGCTGCGGCTATATTAAGACGCCGAGTTTTTCAAAACTCTCTTTCACCTCGTCCATTGGAAGCCCGACGACGTTCGTGTAAGAGCCCTCGACCTTTTCAACAAACATTCCCCCCGACCCACGCCGCTTGGCGTGGGTACCCCCCTGCACCGCGTAAGCCCCGGCCTTGTCGAAAGGCTCCTTGCTTTCGATGTAGGCGGAGATTTCTTCTTGAGAGAGGTTTTTAATCGTAACCCTGCTTTCGACCGAGCGCACGAGCGCCTTTCCGTTTGAAGCGTCGAGTATGCAGAAGGCCGTTATGACGCTGTGGGTTTTGCCCATGAGGGTTTTAAGCATCTCTTCCGCCTCAATCGGGCCTTTGGGCTTTCCGAAAATTAATCCGTTTATCGTGACGAGCGTGTCCGCGGCGAGTATGAATCCTTCCTTTGAAGTCTCTCTCGCCTTTAATGCTTTTTCCATGGCGAGCCTCTCGGCGCATCGAAGAGGGGTTTCACCGGGCAATGCGACTTCTTCTATGTCGGCGGGGCGCACCTCGAAGTCGGGAAAGAGTTCTTTCAAGAGTTTTTTTCTTCTCGGGGACGCTGAGGCGAGGATGAGTCTCACTCTTTCGCGTCCTTTTCCTTCGCCTTCATGTAGAAGACGAGGGCGAATATGACGATGCCTATTGCCGCGCCGAACATGAGGGTGCCTTTTGGGTCTTCCCATTTGACGAGGTGTTCGAGGAACGTTACCGCGAGCATGAGGGCTATGACGCTCGAGAGTTTCTTTTTCAGGCCGTCCAAGTCCTTTACTATGAGCCATTCCGGAAGTTTTAATTCCTCTATGAAAAGTTCATAGAGCGCTATGGCGAATATGTAGAGTATTACGGCAAACAGGAACATGTCGAGTATGGAGACAAGGTGGGTTGTTACGCCGGCAGATTCCGCAGAACCTATGTTCTCGAACATGTGCCATATCGTAAGGGCTGTCTGGATTGAGGCCGATACGAAAAGTGCGACAGACGCCGCGAGCATGGAGATTACGGCGAGCAAGACTATGTTCGAGGCGCCTTCGAGGAGTTTCTTCATCATATCCCTTTGTAAACGAGTTTATTGTGGAGGTGATTATATACCACAGGCCGGGATTTTATTCAATTCCGGGCCTCTTTACGGTAATGTATCATATCTTGTGTCAGTCGTAGGGCAGGGCTTTAGCCCTGCATAAAAACGCAACCCTTCCGTCCGCCTGAGGCGGACGGAGGGTTGCCCTGCAAAAAGTTACCGCTCTTTACAAAAAAGCGGCCTGTGGTATTATTTACGGTAGAGTATCAATCGCGGGAGAGGAGAATTTTATCATGAATGAAGATATCCCCGAAAAGAAGGCGGTTGCCGGCATAGGCAAGGTCTTGGTCGTGGTGGACGATATAATCCTCTATGCCGTTGTGGCGGGCATCATAGTGGTCGCCATTAGGTTACTCGTCGAGGCATGGACGGATGTTTTTGACTATTCGCAGCACTCCATGCCGCACGTAATAAGCGACCTCATGTTGGTATTGATAATGATGGAACTCTTCAGGCAGGTCATGCGCCAGATAAATAAGCATGCGTTTTCCCTGAACCCGTTCTTTTACATAGGGATAATAGCGAGCATAAGAGCCATTCTCATAACCCAGATGAGGGTTGGGTTGGGCGAGACGGTTTGGGAGATAGGCGTTACGCAACTCCTCGCCAACGTGGGGTTGGTTTTGGTGTTTATATTGAGCCTCTACGTGTATTCCCTGTGCAAGAAGGACAACGGGGTGTAGGCGTGCGCTATTTTCTTCGGCATTAAAAAAGAGGGCCCCGATGTAACATCGGGGCCCTTGGTTTTTTTTTATTGGTGGAGGGTACCGGGGTCGAACCGGCGGCCTCCACGTTGCGAACGTGGCGCTCTCCCAACTGAGCTAACCCCCCATGCGGTAAATCAATTATAATATTTTTCAGCGCACATTTCAATCCGCTTTTGCGGCAGTCTTACTTGTGTCAGTAAAAGGAAAGGGGCATATTTATAGCTTTTACGGGGGATAATGAGCATGTAGGGCAAGGCTTTAGTAGGGGCACGATGCATCGTGCCCCTACCGTAAAGACGCAACCCTAAAGGGTTGCCCTACGGAAACAAAAAAAACAAAAAATCGCCGCCCCTTTTTTTATGACACAAAATACTTGACGTTACCTTGCGGCAGTCTTACGAGAGTTTTTTGTCTTTGAGTATGTCTTTTATCTTAGCCTTCAGTTCCTTCAAGTCCGAGGATTTTACCACGTATGCGTCGGACGCCCATGTGCCGAATTCCTGCTTGTAGTGCGGATAGGCCGTGCAGAGTATGACCGGAAGAGTCTTCCATTTTTCTTTTACGCGTCTCAAGACTTCCACCCCGTCCATGCCGGGCATCTTTATGTCGAGGAGCACGAGGTCCACCTTAGTATCCTTGAGCTTCTCCAGCGCCTCTTCGCCGCTTGACGCGATCTCCGTCGCGTAGCCTTCCTCTTCGAGTTCTTCTTTGTAAAGAAGCCTTATGCCTTCTTCGTCGTCTACGATAAGCAACCGGTTTTTCATGATTCACCGCTTCGGTTAAAGTGTTTTTTTGCCGTGGGCGGCGTAGCCGGAATCGGCGGATGGAAGTTTCACGCGGAAAGTCGTTCCTCTTCCGTAGTCGTTCGCTACGTCTATGCTGCCCCTGTGTCTCGTTATGATTTTGCGGGTTATGGGAAGGCCCAAGCCCGTGCCGTGTTCTTTCGTCGTGACGAACGGGTCGAATATGCCTGATACGAGTTCCGGCTCTATGCCGCCGCCGCTGTCTGTTATTTCGACAATAACCCAGTCTCCGTTCTTCGCGGCCGACACCGAAAGCGTTCCGCCGCTATCCATTGACTCTATCGCATTTGCGATGAGGTTGTCAAAGGCAATTTTAAGCTGTTCTTCGTCGGCCATTACGGGAAGGGGTTTGTTCGACGCGCTCTTCCGCACGGCTATCTTGCTTATTTTTATGGCTTCCTCGAAGACGCCGAGCGTTTCGTCTATTATGGAGTTCATGTCTTTTTTCGCGAACCGGGGTGTTTTTCCGTTAGTGTAGTTCAGGATGTCGCTTACGATGCTCTCCAGCCTCACGACCTCCCTGGTTATATGCTCGACGTAAGGGTAGTAGGGGGAGCCGGAATCGAATTTTTTTTTGAGCCTTGAGGCGAATCCGCCGATGGAGACGAGCGGGGTTTTTATTTCGTGCGCGAGGGCGGCCGAGAGTTCTCCGAGGGCCATGAGTT
>DASRUI010000119.1:0-12376 GCA_035655515.1 Thermodesulfobacteriota bacterium | reverse complement strand
CACCATGGGAATATTCGAGGTCTTCCTCGTCTTTTCCATGAGAGCGAAGACCTTATCCACTGTGGCGCCGTTTTTAAGCGCCCTCTCGCTCGAGGCCTGTATGGTCGGGCCGTCGGCCATTGGGTCGGAGAACGGTATGCCTAACTCTATTATGTCGGCCCCGCCTCTCTCGATGGCCGAGATAAAATTCCCCGTGGAATCCATGTCAGGGTCTCCGGCGGTTATGAAGGCGACAAGCGCCTTTTCGCCTTTTTTGGCCAAACTCTCGAAGGTCTCTTTAAGACGCGTTCCTTTTACGCTCATAGTTTATGCCCCAATATGCCGGATACGGTCGCGAGGTCTTTGTCTCCCCTTCCGGAGAGGTTCACCACCACCACCTTGCCTTTGCCGAGTTTTTTCGCGGCCTTGATCGCGTAAGCCACGGCGTGAGAACTTTCAAGAGCCGGTATTATGCCTTCGGTTAGGCAAAGGCGCTTGAAGCCCTCTATGGCCTCGGCGTCGGTGACTGAAACGTACTCCGCCCTGCCGGTATCGTGAAGATACGAATGCTCCGGCCCTACGCCCGGATAATCGAGCCCGGCCGAGACCGAGTGAGTGTCCGTTATCTGCCCGTATTCGTCCTGAATGAGATAACTCTTGCTTCCGTGCAATACCCCGACCTTGCCGGCGCATATCGTGGCCGCGTGTCTTCCGCTCTTTATGCCTTCGCCTCCGGCCTCGACCCCGACAAGCCTCACCTTAACGTCCGGAAGGAACGGATGAAAAAGCCCCATTGCGTTTGAGCCTCCCCCGACGCAGGCTATGAGCATGTCCGGGAGGCGGCCTTCGGCCTTGATGATGTCTCTCCTCGCCTCAAATCCTATTACCGACTGAAAATCCCTCACCATCATGGGATACGGATGAGGCCCGGCCACCGAGCCTATGATGTAAAACGTGTTAAAGACGTTCGTAACCCAATCCCGTAAAGCCTCGTTCATGGCGTCCTTCAAGGTTCTGCTTCCTGAACTCACGGGATTTACCTTGGCTCCGAGGAGCTTCATCCTGAAAACGTTCGGGCTCTGGCGTTTTATGTCGTCAATGCCCATATACACCTCGCACACGAGCCCGAACATGGCCGCTACGGTTGCCGTGGCGACCCCGTGCTGGCCCGCGCCTGTTTCGGCTATGACCCGTCCCTTTTTCATCCTCTTCGCTAAAAGGGCCTGTCCGATGGTGTTGTTTATCTTATGCGCTCCGGTATGGCAGAGGTCTTCCCTCTTAAGATATATCCTTGCCCCTCCGACGCTCTTCGTGAGCCTCTCGGCATGATAAAGAGGAGTGGGACGGCCCACGTAATTCTTGAAATAGTAGGCTAACTCGTCCTTGAAAGACTTGTCGTTTTTGAACTTTTCATAAGCCTTCTCAAGCTCTATGACCGCCGGCATCAGGGTCTCGGAGATGTACCTTCCGCCATACTGCCCGAAATGCCCTTTTTCGTCAGGCAGTTGCCTCATGATTTTTCTCCCAAACTTCTTATAAACAATTTAATGTCCAACTTAAGTTGCTCATAGGTTTTATAATGATTCCGGTATTCCCCAAGAAGATCGCTCAATTCCTTGGTAAAATCTATGCTACCTTCTTTATAAGCAATAAATGGCTGCTTACGCAGCCCTATGCTTATTCCAAGTTCTAAAATGACATTCAAATTTTTATCGGGCTTCCGTTTTTTATAACCCGTCAAATCAAATATGCAAAATTCGCATTTTGCTATTTTTTGCGTGATGTCTTTCAGTAGTGTTTGATGTAATCGGCTTGTACCTGCATAGATGGGGCTAAAACCGGAGTTTTTTAAAGCCAGAGAAATGATTTTCCTGAATTTAGTTACGCGGCCACCGCGATTTGTAAAATCATGCCCGACAAAGACAGTCCTTCTTTTATCGCTATGCACCCATCAACTCCGCTCTGGGCATGGTTTTCTCGACAAACGCAATCCCCTTTGGAGTAATCCTGCAAAGCATGTCTCTTGGCGGCTGCGCATGAGGTAAATGCATTATTTTCACAAGCCCGTCTTCGCTCAACATGCCGCATATATCTCTTATCCTTTTTTCACTTAATTCAGCAGCCTCTGATAATCTTTTCAAACCCATCGGCACATCTTTGGGATTGAAAATATTATAGTGGAAACGATAAAGTTGCAGCAACACTTTATCTTTTTCACGTTCCACGGTATCGTTCGGGTCTATTTCTCTGCCTATGGCCGTCCGTTCGATAAACATTTCAATCACCTCCTGCGGATAGTTTATTATACATAGCATCTTTTACGAATGCAATATTCAGGTCATGTCAGAACCCCTTACCAGTCGAATAAACTCCTTTACCTTGACCCAATCCTTTTTGCCCTTCGATGACTCGACCCCCGAACTCACGTCAACCCCGTACGGGCCTACCTTACGCAAAGCCTCTTCTATGTTCCCGGGCGTAAGGCCTCCGGCAAGAATAATCCTGCCGTATTTTTTCGCCTCCACGGCGCAGTCCCAATCAAAAGTCTTGCCCGTTCCTCCGGGCGCGCCTTCGGAATAAGTATCGAGAAGGAACGCCGAAACGTCGTAAGCCGAAAGAGAAGAAACATCGGCGCCTTGCTTTATCCTAAACGCCTTTATGACCCTCGATTCCATGCTTCGGCAGAACTCAGGCGTTTCCGAGCCGTGAAGCTGAACGCAAGAGAGGCCGGCCTGCCTTGCTATCTCATTCGCTCGGCTTGCCTCTTCGTCAACAAAAACCCCGACACACGAGACAAAAGGCGGAAGCGCCTTTACTATGGCCTTTACGATAGCGGGTTCCACGAACCTCGGGCTTTTCTTCCAGAAAACAAAACCCAGCGCGTCCGCTCCGCATTCCGCGGCAAAAAGCGCGTCGTCCGGATTGGTTATGCCGCATATCTTTACCTTAACGCGCATCTCTAAAGGACTCCCCTTAATTCCCTGAGCTTTCTTCCGATGTCCTTTTCCCTCATAAGAGCCTCGCCCACGAGAAAGGTCTTGACGCCTTGGTCCAAAAGCCTCTTTACGTCATCATAAGAATTTATCCCGCTTTCGCTCACTATTATCTTGCCCTGCGGAATAAGTCCGGCGAGGCGCGCCGTTATTTCGATGTCGGTCTTGAAAGTATTAAGGTCCCTGTTGTTTATGCCGATTATCGAGGCTCCGGCCTCTAACGCCTTAAAGAGTTCTACCTCGGTATGCGCCTCCACAAGGGCCGCCATGCCCAAAGATTCCGTGAGCGTTATGAATTCCGAAAGGGTTTTCTTCGGAAGGGCCGCCGCTATAAGAAGCACTGCGTCCGCTCCGGCCGCCCGTGCCTCGTAAACCTGATACGGGTCTATTATGAAATCCTTTCTCAAAAGAGGCAATCCGACCTCACGCCTTATCATCGCGAGGTTTTCAAGGCTTCCGAAAAAATATTTCTCGTCCGTCAAAACCGATATCGCAGCCGCGCCGTTTTCCTCGTACGTCCGCGCCGTGAAAAGGGGGTCGAAATCGCTTCTTATGACTCCCTTCGACGGAGAACCTTTCTTCACCTCGCAGATGACGTTTACCCTGTCCTTCGTTATGGCGGATGAGAAGGGCCTCGGAGGGCTCGCGATTTTAATCCCCTCCATAAGGGTCTCGTCCGTCACGAGGGTGCGCCTTGCCGACACCTCCGTCTCTTTATGCCTGAGTATCTCTTCGAGTATGCCGGGCTTTTTCATCGTCCGTAAGGCTTCAGCCATTGGTTTTGGCGATAAGGGCTTTGAGTTTTTTCATGGCCTCGCCCGAATCAATCGAGCCGTGCGCTATGGCGACGCCCTCTTCGAGGCTCCTCGCCTTTCCCGCGACCGTTATCCCCGCGGCGGCGTTAAGCAAAACTATGTCTCTCGCGGGGCCTTTCTTGCCGCTCAAGACGTCCGTTATTATGCGGGCGTTTTCTTCCGAATCTCCGCCCATTATGTCAACGGGAGCGCACCTCTTCAAGCCGAAGTCCTCGGGCTTTATGCGGTATGTCCTTATAAAGCCGTCCTTGAGTTCCGTAACCTTGAGTTCCGTGACCTTGGTCTCTCCGGTGAGGGTTATCTCGTCGAGTCCGTCCAAGCCGTGCACTATGAAAGCATGCATGCTTCCCAGGTTTAAAAGCACCTTGGCGAATATGTCGGTCAACTCGGGCGCGTAAACGCCGATTACGTGCCGCCTGGCTCCGGCCGGATTCGTGAGAGGCCCGAGCATGTTGAATATCGTCCTTATCCCGATTTCGCGCCTTACGGGCGCGGCGAACTTCATGGCCGAGTGCATGAGCGGAGCGAACATGAAGCCTATGCCGACCTCCCTCAGACACATCTCGATGACCGGAACCCCGGCCTCTATGTTCACTCCGAGAGACTCCAAGACGTCAGCCGAGCCGCTCTTGGACGACACCGACCTGTTGCCGTGCTTCGCGACCGTTATGCCGCACCCTGCGACCACGAAGGCGGCGGCCGTCGAGATGTTGAACGTCATGGTCTCGTCCCCTCCGGTGCCGCACGTGTCAACGACGACCTGTCCTTCCGCAATAACCCGGACGGCCTTCTCGCGCATGACCCTCGCGGCCCCGGTTATCTCGGAGACGGTCTCGCCCTTAATCCTCAAGGCGGTGATGAAAGAGGCTATCTGGGCCGAGGTCGCGTCTCCGCCCATGATTTCGTTCATCGCGTCCACCATTTCGACTTCAGTCAGGTCAACGCCCTTGACGACCTTTGCTATGGCCTCTCTTATCATGCGCTACCCTTTCAGTTTCAGAAAATTCTCCAGAAGCTTCATGCCCGACTCGGTGAGTATGCTCTCGGGGTGAAACTGCACGCCTTCGAGCGGAAACGCCTTGTGACGGATGCCCATTATCTCGTCCTCATCCGTCCACGCGCTTATCTCGAAATCCGCGGAAAGCGTGTCCTTCTTCACCAAAAGAGAATGATACCTCGTGGCCTCGAACGGATTCTTTATGCCCTCGAATATGGTCTTGCCGTCGTGATGCACCAAAGAGGTCTTTCCGTGCATGAGCCGCCCGGCCCTCACTATGCTCGCGCCGAAGGCGTAGGCGATGGATTGGTGTCCGAGGCAAACTCCGAGTATCGGCGTCTTGCCGGCGAAGCGCTTTACGCACTCGACCGATATTCCGGACATTGAAGGGTCGCACGGCCCCGGAGAAATAACTATCCTCTCGGGCGAGAGCCTCTCTATCTCCTTTACGGTTATGGCGTCGTTCCGGAATACGCGCACGTCCTCGCCGAGCGTCTGAAAATACTGAACGAGGTTATAGGTAAAGGAATCGTAGTTGTCTATCATTAAAAGCATGCGAACCTCTTTTTTTCCGAATACGGCGTCATGAAAAACCGGCCTGCCTGCTTTAACATGTAGGGCAGACCTTCAGGTCTGCCCCCGCAATATTAAGCGGGGGTCTGCGTCCTTATGCAAGGCTAAAGCCTTGCCCTACTTGCGCCTTTTCTGACGGCGGATCAAGCGCGGTTATGGCGCTTTGTTTAACAAAAACCCTTCCGCGCCATATCCACGGCCTTCAAAACGCCCTTGGCCTTGTTCACCGTCTCCTCGAATTCCTTTTCAAGCGCCGAATCCGCCACGATTCCCGCTCCGGATTGAACAAAGGCTCTGCCGTCCTTAACGAGAACGGTCCTTATGGTTATGCACATGTCCATGTTGCCGGAAAAACCGACATAACCCACGCATCCGCCGTAAACGCCCCTTCTTTCGGGCTCGACTTCTTCGATTATCTCCATTGCCCTTATCTTAGGCGCTCCCGTAAGAGTGCCTGCGGGGAAACACGCCCTGAAAACCCCGAAGGCGTCCACCTCTGTCCTCTTCTCGGCGCGCACGTTCGAAACTATATGCATGACGTGCGAATAGCGCTCCGTAACCATAAGCTCGGTAACCTTTACGCTCCCCGGCACCGCGACCCGACCGACGTCGTTCCTTCCGAGGTCGACGAGCATTATGTGCTCCGCTCTTTCCTTCGGGTCGGCGAGGAGTTCTCTTTCAAGGGCCTTGTCCTCGGCCTCGTCTCTGCCCCTTTTTCTCGTGCCCGCGATGGGCCTTATTGTAACGTCCTTGCCTTCAACCCTGACGAGTATCTCCGGGGAAGAGCCCGCCAATTCCACGCCTCCGAGTCTCAAGAAGAACATATACGGCGACGGATTCGTAACGCGAAGCGCCCTGTATATGTCGAAGGCGCCGCAGTTGAGCGGCGTCTCGAAGCGCTGGGATATGACGGCCTGTATGACGTCTCCTGCGGCTATGTATTCCTTTACCCGCTCCACCGCGGCCTTGAATTTTTCCTTCGGAAAATTGCTCGAAACCGGCAAATCCCCGGCAGGCGGATTCGCGGCGTTTACTCTCCCCTCGCGAAGCCTTTTTACGAGCGCGTCTATCTTTTCCGTCGCGAGAGCGTAAGCCGCCTCTATCGAGCCTCCGTCGCTTGTCCTCGCGTTGCACACGGCCTTTATCTTCTGCTCCGCGTTATCGAAGACGAGAAACGTATCGGTTATCATGAAGCACAAATCCGGAATGCCCGTGTCTTTCTTGATGATGTCGGGAATATTTTCTATGTAACGCACCGCGTCGTAAGAAAAAAATCCAACTGCCCCGCCGGAGAATATCATGCCCTCTCCGCCAGAGGCGGACGGAGCGGCTTTGAAAGACGACATGTAAGCGGCCAAAAGCTCTATTGGGTCGCCTTTCTTTGTCGTACTCCGCCCGTCCTCAATAATCTCAAGAGAGCCGCAAGTTCCCTTTATTATAGCCCTTGCCGATGCCCCGATAAAACTGTACCTGCCCCACTTTTCCCCGTGCTCGACGCTCTCCAGAAGAAACGCCTCGCCGTTACTGTCTATCTTCATGAAGGCGGACACGGGCGTTTCGGTATCGGCGAGTATGTCCCGGCCGACCGGAATAAGGTTATGGGTTTTCGCGATCTCCCGAAACTCGTCGAGAGTCGGAGAATATTCCGAATTTCTCATAAGAACTGATAGATTACCACACGGGCGGGAGCGTTGTAAAGTGCGAGAAGGCAAACATTTCAACAGGAGACCTTTATTTTGTCATTACCGCAGTTCCCCGCTTAAGATTGTCCGCCTCGCCTGTGGCGGGCGAGACCTCGCTTCTTGTAGCGGGCGGGGACAAGGTTTTGAGCGGGAATCCAGGTTCTGAGGAAAAATAAGAAAGGTGGGCAAAGCCCACCCTACGAGACTGCATTTAAAAAGAACCTCCGGAATTTCAGTAGAAGAGCAGGACCTTGTGTCCAGCATCAAGGGTATGCTCTCACCCGAAACATGGGAGGCCATAGGCGATGTAAAAATAAAACGCAAGAGGAAGGCGGTTAAGCAAACCTCAAATCTACAGGAACCGGAGGCGCCAGAGGTCGAAGAAAAAATTGAGACGCCGCCGGATGAACCTTCGGGTAAATAAAGGAGGATGGCGCCTAATGGTTCTATCCGGGAAAGAAGTACATTATCGTTCCCACGCTCCAGCGTGGGAACGATAAGAAACGAACTTACCCTCCGCACAAGTGAAATGTTACGCCATTACCAGTTCTAATTTTTCTTTTGTAACGTGAGGTAATCTTACGGGAGCAAAAAAACCTTCGGGATATAAATAATCCTCCCCTGATTCATCAATCACTCTTATCTGATGATGTCTTTCCGCCGTCCTGTCATTCAACACCTCATATAGTTTCCTTGCCTCCAGCGACGATTCGTAACCGCGATTATCCACGCATATCATAAAATGCCTTCTCATAGTTACCCTCCTCATAAATACCTTTTGATTTTTATTTCTTTCTTCCCTATACCGTGCCCTTCATACCAATGAACTTCCGCTTTCAAAACAGCGCCGTCTTCCAATTCTACGTTGCAAATGCCTTTTAGTTTTCTCCAGTTTGCTTTCCCGTGCGCCTTGTTTAAGCGATTCAAATTCTTTATTCCATGCCCTGTTGCAATAATTTCAATCTCACGGATTTCCCCTTTTACTTTGAAATGCATATCTCATTTAACCATTTTTCCGAATTTTCGCATAGGCATAACGCAGTCTTGTTCGGAAACCTGTTCCGAGGCGTCGAGGATTTCAGTTGACCGCGGCCTCCGCGATAAAAGCCTCTATGACAGCCGCTTCTTCCTCAAAGGCGTCTTTACCAAAGGTCTCGATGTGGGACATGACGGCTGACTTGACGTCGGCAAAGGCTTCTTTGTATGTGTCTCCCTGCCCTACTATAACCCCCTTCAATCCGAGGGGATAAGCCACGTAACCATCCTCATGCTTTTCCACGATAATTTTACAGGTGAACATAACGCCTCCTTCTTTTTGGGAACTATAACACAAAACCATCGCGCCTGTAAAGAACCGGCCGCGCATGCCATTCGCCCGTTCGATAATGCAATATATCGTTCCCACGCCGGAGCGTGGGAACGATAAGAATGCCGCTTACCCGAAAGGGAGGCGGCTTTTTATTTTGTCAAAGTGGATAACAAATGGGATAACAATGGCTTTTTCCAAGAAAAAAGGGGCTACGGAAACTCCGTAACCCCTTGATTTAATTGGTCGGGGCGACAGGATTCGAACCTGCGACCCCCAGCACCCCATGCTGGTGCGCTTCCAGGCTGCGCTACGCCCCGTTTGAAAAACTCTTTACAAATAAGATTGCTTCGTCCGCCGCGCTTCCTCGCAATGATAAAATACTGACAGTCATTGCGAACGAAGTGAAGCAATCTCATTTTGCAATGACAAAAATTCGGATTTTCGACTAACCGCCTCTATGTCGCCCCTCACCCCAACCCTCTCCTCCGCCTAAGGCGGAGGGAGAGGGAGTCTCGTAAGTGGACTATTCCTACGCCTTAATCATGTCTCTTATGGAAACAAGATCTTTCTTTATTCCCTTAAGGGCGTTCATATATTCCTTGCCGCCGAAAGGAAGAGCCAGTTGTTTATCCTTTTCCTTCCTGAATTCCTTTACCTTCTTTTTCGCGCCCTCGAGCGAGAACTTGTCGCGGTAGAGGAGGGTTTTTATGTACATTATCAGCTCTACGTCTTTTCTCTTGTAAATGCGCTGGTTGCCGCGGGATTTGTCCGGGCTTATTATGTTGAACTCCGACTCCCAATACCTCAAGATATAGGGCTTTATCCTGGTAACCCTCGAAACCTCGCCTATCTTGAAGTAGAGTTTATCGGGTATCTGATTCATAATTGCCGAGGTTATTACGCGCTGTCCCGCGAACAGTCCGCCTGAGGCGGATGAATTAATAAGCCTCTCCGACACGCGCGCCATAAAGCAAGTTAAAACATTACGAATGCACAGCCCGACCCGCCCTATGGTGCGGGTACCCAGCGCAATCTTAAGCAGGGAGCTCAGCCCTGCTTCCCTCCGCCCGAGTTGACGTAATCCTTGAGTATCTGACTCGGCTTGAAGGTCATTACGGTTCTCTTGTCTATCGTAATCTCGCCGCCGGTCTGGGGATTGCGGCCCCTTCTGGCCCTTTTATTCCTCAAGTTGAAATTGCCGAATCCGGATATCTTGACCTTATCGCCCTTTTCGAGCGTGTCTTTTATTGTTCCAAAAATCGCCTCAACGACGTCGGATACGTCCTTTTTGGAATACCCGACCTTCTCGAAAGCGCTTTCCACCAAATCAGCCTTTGTCATATATGCCTCCTTTACCGGTTCAACTCTGCCTTATTTCAGCGCCGAACCTTCCGGAAATGCCCTTCCGAACCGCGTCGTGCGTCGCCTCGACCTCTTCGTAAGTAAGAGTCCTCTCCAACGACCTGTAGATAATCCGCAATGCGACGCTCTTTTTCCCCTCCGGAATGCCCTGGCCACAGTATACATCAAACACGCTAACGTTTTCAATAAGTTTTACGTCAAGAGATAAGACGTATCCTATGATTTCAGACCAAGGAATGTCATTAGCCACGACAAAGGCGATATCGCGCGTTGATTCCGGGAACTTCGGGAGCCTCGAGTACTTTTTTGACGCCTCGAAAAAAGGCACAAGCCCCGCGAGTTCAATTTCGAACACGTAAACAGGCTTCTTGAAATCGTATTTTTCGGCAATATCCGGATGCAATTCCCCGACTATCGCAACAGGTTTGCCTTTGACCGAAACGCGGGCGGATTTTCCGGGGTGAAGAAACTTCGTTTCCTTTTCAGGCTCATACGACGCCTCTTTCAAACCGAGGCACGCGAAAAGCGCCTCAATAATCCCCTTGGCGTCGTAAAAATCCGCCAAGTCCTTGGGCCTGTTCCACCGTAACCCCTCGCGCAACCCGTACATAAGGCCCGCGAGCTTAAAGACCTCTTTGGGCTTTTTGCCGTCCGGCTCGAACGCAACCCTTCTCTCGAAGATATTAACTTCCTCGTTCTTGTTGGACAAGTTAAGCCTTAGATTTTCAAGAAGCGAAGGCACGAGGCTTCGCCTTAAAACGCTTTGCTCCTCGGACAGGGGATTGGAGAGACGAAAGCCTGTTTCACCGACGTTGCTCGCGACCGAAAAAACTTCCTTTGACACGAAACTGTAATTTATGACCTCGTTAAAACCGAAATCCCTCAATGCATCGCCGGCCCTTTTCTTCAAGAGAAAAAGATTCGACGGTCTCGAAGCGCCGATAGCGGCGTTAGGCATGGTTACGGGGATTTTATCGTATCCGTTAATCCTCGCGAGCTCCTCGACAAGGTCTGTCTCGTTTTTTATGTCCTGCCTGAACGAAGGAGGAGTAACGTCGAACGCGTCGTTCGACGGTTTGACTTCCATGCCGAGCCTCGTTAATATCTTGGCGGCGTCTTTCCCCGCGATTTCATATCCCAATAAATTCTTCGCCCTCTTGACGTCAAACCTTACGCTTACGGGCCGGAACTTCTCGGGGTATTGGTCCGGCATTCCCGAAAGGCACGTTCCGCCCGATATTCCGGTCATGAGTTCCGCGGCCCTGTCGAGGGATTTGCCGACAGATTCCGCGTCAACTCCCCTCTCGAACCTGTAAGAAGAATCCGAAGAAAGCCCCAGGAGCCTTGACGTCTTCCTTACTGTTCCGGGAAGAAAATGCGCGCTCTCCAGAACTATGCCTGTCGCGGAGTCCGTCACCTCGGAGGCCTTTCCGCCCATGACCCCTGCTATCGCCTGCGCGGCGTTCCCGTCGCTTATGACGAGCATATCGCTTTTAAGAACCCGCTTTTTATTGTCTATGGCCGTAATCTCTTCCCCGTCTTTGGCAGTCCTTACGATCAGCCTTGCTCCCGCGATTTTGGCTATATCGAATGCGTGGAGAGGTTGCCCTGTTTCGAGCATGACGTAGTTCGTAACGTCAACCGCGTTATTTACGGGCCTTACGCCCGACGCTTCAAGCCTTTTTCTGAGCCAATCCGGCGACTGAGCGATTTTAACTCCCTCGATTACCCTCACCGCGTACCTGCGGCAAAGCGCTCTATCCTCGACGCTAATCTTAATCCTGTCGCTTGTTTTAAACCCACTCTCTTTAAGATTTATAGCCCTCTCCTTCATTGGAACGTTGCAGACGGCGGAGATTTCTCTCGCAAGCCCCATGACGCTCAGACAATCCGGCCTGTTAGGGGTAATAGCGACCTCAAAGAACGCGTCATTAAGGTCGAGCGCGTCTTTAATGTCAACGCCGAGTTTGGCGTCCGACGGCAATATCATTATGCCTTCGGAAGTCTCGGCAAGTCCCAACTCTACCTCCGAGCACATCATGCCCCGAGACTCAACGCCCCTGATTTTACTTTGTTTTATGACTACGCCTTTCGGAAGGCGCGCTCCGTCAAGCGCGAGCGCCACCTTATCTCCGGATTTCATGTTCTTCGCGCCGCACACTATCGAATAAACCTTGTCGTTTATTTTGACTTCGCAAAGAGAAAGCCTGTCGGCGTTCGGATGTTTGCCGACCGTTACGACCTCGGCAACGTAAACCCCGCTTATCTCGGCTCCGGGATTATGCACGGACTCAACCTCAATCCCTGCCATGGTGAGCTTGTCGGCAAGCTCGACCGGAGAGAGAGCGATATCAACGAATTCTTTTAACCAATTAAAACTGAAACGCATGGAATCATCCTTTTACAAAGACAAATATGGTGAACAATGCCCGCCCTGCACATCAGAACTGCCTCAAGAACCTCAAGTCGTTTTCGTAGAATAATCTAATGTCGTCTATGCCGTGCTTGAGCATGGCGACCCTCTCTATGCCCAGACCGAAGGCGAATCCGTTCACCTCTTCCGGGTCGTACTTGACGGAGCGAAAGACATTGGGATGTATCATGCCGCATCCGAGTATCTCGAGCCAGCCGCTCCCCTTGCAAACCCGGCACCCCTTGCCCGCGCA
>DASRUI010000118.1:0-4279 GCA_035655515.1 Thermodesulfobacteriota bacterium | reverse complement strand
TTTTGTAAAAATACTCGTGCGGGAGATATCTCTTGCCTGAAGAGTTCGCGTCTTTCCAGAGTTTGAAAATATTGTGCTCGATTCTTCTTATAGCCTCGCCTTCGGGAATGCAGGTGTCTGTAACGCGGTTAAAACCCTTTTGGAGGAGTTTCCATTCGTCCTTGGGAGTAAGGTCCCTGTAATTGGGAATACGTTTGTAATAATCGTGCGCAACGAGGTTAAACACGTCCTCTTCGAGGTTCGCTCCTGTGCAGGTTATTATGTCCACCTTCTTTTTGCGAATCATCTCGGCGAGGGATTTGCCTAACTCGGCCGTGCTCATGGCTCCGGCGAGGGTAACCATCATCTTGCCTTTCTTCTTGAGATGGGCCTCGTACCCCTTTGCCGCGTCCACCATCGCCGCGGCGTTGAAGTGGAGGTAGTTTGTTTCCATGAATTTGGAGATAGGGCCTTTTCTTGCTGATGAGATTTTCTTCTTTGGCATTGCTTTCACCTCTTTAGTTTTTAGTAAAATAATTTTTAGGCACTAACTTCATTGCTCATGGCACGTAAATATTTTGATTGTGCCATTCGATCAATTCCAAAGAAGGACGCTCCGTCGGATTCGCCGGCAAAACTCTTAACTCCTTGCCATGAAAGGCATAATATTCACGCCCGTTTTCGTATTCCTCCTTGATGCGCTTGCTCACCTCTACATGAAAATCCGGCGTTACTGTCAAGTAACCCAAATCAAATAGTTTGTGCATGTCTGAACGCACCAAGAGACCGTTGCTTGTTCTGTTTGAACCTGTTCTTGAAACTGGTTTTATATGAGCCGCTTCAAGTACCGGAAGCGTTCTTTCCCCTGTAATAGCGCACCGCCAATTATAAGCCTCGGTGACAAGCATCCTAAAAGCGCCCTGTCCCAGCCGGGCATGAGTCAAATATTCGTTTCCATAAAGTTCCGCATCTTCAGCGGCGACAGGTATTTCTTTTATCCCTGCCTCGTCAGGTTTTGGGTATCTGCTTAATCGCTCCTGAACCTGCGTCCATAACCGTTTCCCTATAGCGTCTGCGGTATCATACCTTCTTCCCCTTACAATATTTGGTTGCCAATCTTCCGGAATCGGAATCCAGTCATTTCTCGCAAAAAAGAAAGGCTCTGCAAGGATAATACATCCAATTATAGGGTTTGGTTCGGGACGTTTTCTAAAAGTATTTATTTTTTCCACCAACTCTTTAAAGGTGGCAACGCCATTTTTTTCTCCAAAGGCCTCCCACGCCAGCGAAGTCTGAATTCGCCAGCATTTTACAAAAAAGCCTCCGCCCACAACATAGTTTAGAGGACTATGCAACTTGAACAAAAACGGTCCACCGCAGTCTAACGCTTGGAATCCTTGTCCGCCCGGACTCCAAAAGTTCACTTCATCAGGCAAGCGCCTTGACAGGAAATCAAACCAGCCATTATCAGTTACGCCGACCCAGAACTTCACTTTCCCCATCTTCTCCATAAACCGCTTTACAGAAAATCTATGCCGTAGGACGGCATTCCTTGCTTGTGCTTGAGGGCGTATTTTTTAAGGGCATCCGCTATACTGCTGAATTTATCGCCGGGATACGAATACGGAACTATCATGACCCCGAAGTGAGGTCTGCTCTCGTTAAAGAACCGCACGGTAAGTTTTACGAAGTCGTTTCTGTTGCGCGTTACGAGGCATCTCTTTTCGTTCGAGGCGTACTCCAACTGTTCCAAATCGCTCGCCTGCAACATTCCCGCCTCATGGGCGCTTATGGCGTCTATCCCGTTTTTTCTCAAAATCCCGGCAATCCTCGGACTCATGTCCTCATCTATGTAATACCTCACCGCCCGGCCCCGGCAAGAAACGGGAACTTCTTCTTGATTGCCACGGCGGTTACGCCCTCGTTTTCGGAAATGAGATTCTCTATCTCTTCGGCATAAAGGGCATAGTAACCCATCGCGGATTTTATCTGCTGCTCGGTCAGCCAGTGATAGGTTTTTCTGAGCCGCTTGTAATCCTTGTTTACGCTTTTATAGGCCGCCACCAACTCCCATACCTCTATGCCGGTTCCGGCTATCCTCGCCCTCTTTCCGCTCACCCCTTCGGAGAAAACTATCCCCGGACAACGGTGCGCCTTCAACCCTTCGGTAAGGAGTTCGTTCGCGGCGGAAGTGAAATCCCTTCCCGAATCCTTCGCGACTTCCTCTATTTCCTCGATTATATCCTTCGGTATCCTAAGACTCTTCTGGACGGTAAGCATGGTAAAAATACCTCCTCGCATACCAATATATTACATTGAATTACACTGTATGTCAATGATGCGGTTTGATTCAAAACCAATACCCCCTACTTCCCCATCATCTTCGTAAACCTCTTGAAAAGATAGGCCGCGTCGTGCGGGCCGGGAGAGGCCTCGGGATGGTACTGGACCGAGAAGAACCTTCCCTTCCCGTCAAGAAGCCCCTCGACCGTATTGTCGTTAAGGTTCACGTGAGTAAGTTCCGCTATGCCTTTAAGGGAATCCATATCAACTGAAAAGCTGTGATTCTGGCAGGTTATCTCCACCTTGCCTGTCTTCAAATCCTTGACGGGCTGGTTCCCTCCCCTGTGCCCGAACTTGAGTTTATAAGTCTTTCCTCCGAGCGCGAGACTCAACAACTGATGCCCGAGGCATATTCCGAATATGGGCTTTTTGCCTATGAGTTTTTTGATATTATCCTGCGCGTATTTCACCGGCTCCGGGTCTCCGGGGCCGTTCGAGAGAAAA
This sequence comes from Thermodesulfobacteriota bacterium, assembly GCA_035655515.1. Classification (GTDB taxonomy): domain Bacteria; phylum Desulfobacterota; class GWC2-55-46; order GWC2-55-46; family DRQE01; genus JBBTLC01. The sequence continues at coordinate 1,513 of DASRUI010000118.1, read as the reverse complement.
ATGCCGTCAGGCTCCATGCCGAGGACTTTATCGGCCAGAGTATCCGCAGGCACGACCGTAACGTCGCAACCTGACGAGACGAGATTTCTCAAGATATTGCGTTTTATGCCGAAGTCGTAGGCAATAACCTTGAATCTTTCCTCACCCTCTTTACCCCTCACCCCACCCTCTCCAGACCCTTCCCTTCGGGTGGGTTCCCCGGGAGAGGGAGAAAAAGCATCTCCTTCTTGAAGTAGAGAGGGTTTCGAATAACCGCCTTCGATATTCCAAAGCCCCTCGTCCCATTTATAAGGTTCTTTGCACGAGACTTCTTTCACAAGGTCTTTTCCGACAATACTATCGAACTTAACGGCCTTTTCATAAGCAATCTCAGGAGAAGAAATGGTCGAGATAACTCCTTCCATGGCGCCCTTCTCCCTTAAGCGCCTTGTAAGCGCCCTTGTGTCTATGCCGCAGATGCCGACTATATTATTTTTTTTGAGATAATCCTCAAGCCCTGTTCTTTCTTTTTCGTATCTCCAGTTACTCGGCCTCGTCGCGGGGTCTTTCACTATAAAACCCTCCACCCACGGCCTCCAAGACTCCACGTCTTCGGAATTTACGCCGTAGTTGCCCTGCTCCGTGTAGGTCATCGTAACAATCTGCCCCTTATAAGAAGGGTCTGTCAGGATTTCCTGATAGCCGGTCATGGAGGTGTTGAAAACGACCTCTCCGATGGTTTCGCCTTCGGCTCCGAACGCATATCCCTCGAACACTGTTCCGTCAGAAAGGACGAGTATTGCGGGTTTTCTTTTCACTGATTAATCTCCGTGATTCCAACTTTTAAAAACATAACAAAACTTTACCCCTCACTCCTTCGTCCGCCTCAGGCGGAGGCTCAGGACGGGCTCTACCCTCTCCCGCAAGGGGAGAGGGTTTAAAAACATCTCCTTTTTGAAAGGGAGAGGGGGAAAAACTTACTTCTCACTATTGATACTTAATCGTTCGACCCTTCGATAGTTCGACAGGCTCACTACTCAGGGCGAACGGCTTATGTTTTTCTATGCCTCGTATATCACGTTCCCGGCCGCTATGGTCTTTACCACCTTGCCCTTTAATTCTTTTCCCTTAAACGGCGTGTTCCTGCCTTTCGACTTGAAGCTCGAAGGCTCGACAATCCATTTCTTTTCAAGGTCAACTATAGCCATGTCCGCGACGCTTCCGAGCTTGAGCGTTCCCCCGGCGATAGCCATGACCTTCGCCGGATTAGCCGACATGAAGCGGACAACATCCGTAAGAGTAAAGACTCCTTGGTTGACGAGAGAAAGCATGACCGCCAAAGACGTTTCAAGCCCGACGACGCCGTTTGAGGCGCGGTCAAACTCAACGTCCTTTTCAACGGAAGAATGAGGCGCGTGGTCGGTCGCAACGCAATCAATCGTGCCGTCCTTAAGCCCTTCCCTCAAAGCCTCTACGTCTTCCTTTGTCCTGAGAGGAGGGTTCATCTTGAAGTCCGTGTCGTAGCCGATTACGG
>DASRUI010000117.1:0-14512 GCA_035655515.1 Thermodesulfobacteriota bacterium | reverse complement strand
CCTAAGTGAAGCCTTCCGGAGGGGCGCATGCCGCTTACCACGCGGCCGGAATTTACGGAAGGCATCCTAAAATCCCCCCGGCATAAAGGCGTTTATCGCGTAATACACTATTGGCCCCATGAATTTATCCAGCGCGCCGGTAACGATGAAAAGGAGGAGTATGAAAAACCCGTACGGCTCTATCCTCCTGTAGCCTAAAGCGGCCTGCTCGGGAAGAAAGTGATAAAGCGCCTTGCTTCCGTCAAGCGGGGGAATGGGGAGCATGTTGAAGATCGCGAGCCCGACGTTAACGTATATGCCGCCCTTTACCATGAAAAAAAGCGGAACGAAGAACTCGGAACGGAGAAGCGCCTCGCTATACTGCGCGGAAGACAGCATCACGCTGTAAAGAACGGCAAAGACCGCGGCCAAAACAAGATTCGCGAACGGCCCGGCGATGCTCACCAACATCATGTCTCTCGAGGGGTTCTTAAAGTTGCGCGGATTAACGGGCACGGGCTTTGCCCAGCCGAAAAGACCGGAAAAAAAAAGCATGATGGTGCCGACAAGGTCAAGGTGCTTTAGGGGATTAAGCGTAACCCTGCCGAGCATGTAGGCCGTATCGTCGCCCTTCCGCCTCGCGACCCACGCGTGCGCGCACTCATGCGCCGTAAGGGCAAGGAGGATGACCGGAGCCTTTAAAAGCAAAACCCTGAAATAATCCGAAAAGTCCGCCATAATCTCAATTATTCGACAGTAATGTTAAAATTTCGATGCTCCGTCCGCCAATCGGCAAGGCGGACGAACTGGAAGGTATGATTTAGCCGGATGATGGGCATGTCCCTAACCGGTTCCGGAGAGAAAACGCTTAATCTAAAAATTATACCTTAAAACGTTTACGAGACTTATTACCTCGACGCTTTGCGTCCTCTCGTCCACCACCTTCATTGTTTCAATCGTGGGCAACGCAATGCCGGCCTGCTTTTCCGTCTCGGAATCGGCAAGCGCTTCGGAATGGACCACGAGCCCGTAAAGAACTCCGACGAGCACTCCTACCGCGGCGCCCTTGGGTATGTAATCCCAATGGTCATCGGGTTCGCTGGTAAACGCCATGACAGCCGCGCCTGATATGCCGCCTATGAGTCCGCCGTAAACAGCGTCGTTAAGGGTCTCTTTCATCATGTCCTCGGCCCTCGAAACCGACGAAAAGGACATGAGCGACAAAACCAGCAACGCAACAGCCAACTTCTTCAACATAACCGACGCCTCTAAGTGGATTTTATGTCTTTATTATAACCTTAATGCCGCTCCGACTTCAAGGAGAATTTACCGCGCCTCGGTCTTATCGCGCAATCTATTTGCCGCCCCTTTTTTCGAGGTCTCCCAATTTTACGCCGACAAGCCTGATTTCGACGCTCAAATCCTCTTTTTCAAGGAGTTCCCTCGCGGCTGTCCAGATGTCGTTTTGGGAGTCCGTCCTCTCATCCATCGTCCTCGTCCTCGTTATGGTTTTGAAGTCGCGGTAACGGAGCTTTATGACGACTGTCCTGCACCCGTAACCGCCGGATTTAAGCCTTTCGGACACATCCTTCGTAAGCTCGAAAAGGGTCTCTTTTATGAGATGCGCGTCTTTGGTGTCCTGCTCGAATGTAACCTCGCGGGACATCGAGCGGGGCTCGTGAAACGGCACGACAGGGCTAAAGTCAATGCCGAGAGAATGCTCGTGGAGCATGGTCGCGAAACTCGGCCCGAAGTTCGCCTCAAGATGCCGAAGCGGCGCCTTTGAAAGCTCTCCTATTGTTTTGATTCCCAAAAAAACAAACCGCTCCTCGGTCTTGGGCCCGACGCCCCATAGTTTTCTTACGGGCATATCCTTTAATACCCTGGTAACGTCCTTATCCCGCACCACGACAAAGCCGTCGGGTTTTTTCATGTCGCTCGCCATCTTGGCGATTAATTTATTCGGCCCTATGCCGATTGAGCAGGAAAGGCCGAGCGTCTCCTTAACCTTTTTTTTAATCCCTCTTCCCGCGTCTATGGCTTTAAGAAAAGCATCCTCCCCTTCGACCGGCGTAAGTTCGACAAACGCCTCGTCGAGGCCGAAGGATTCGACAAGTTCGGTATAGCTTCTTAATATGTCCATGAATTTTTCGGACTCAGCCTCGTATGCCTCGAAATCAACCGGCAAAAACACGGCCTTCGGACAAAGCCTCTTCGCCGTCCTGAGCGGCATGCCGGACTTGACCCCGAACTTCCTCGCCTCGTAGGACGCCGCCGACACGACCCCTCTTTTGGACGGATCTCCCGAACCTCCGACGATAACCGGAGAGCCCTTTAGTTCAGGCCTTTTCTTGAGTTCGACGGAGGCGAAAAACGCGTCCATGTCCGCGTGTATGACTGCTCTTTTATGCATATATTTATCGATTGACAGTCCCATAACTTAACATATAGAATCCCCTTTATGCAAGCAGGGGTGAAGGGGAGGGTGCAAAGGGGTTTTTTACGTAGGGCAAGGCTTTAGCCTTGCGTAAAGACGCAGACCCCCGCTTAAGATTGCGGGGGCAGGCTCTAAAGGTCTGCCCTACGAAAACAAACAACAAGAAGCCGCTTCCTCTTCCTTTATGACACAAAATAATTGAGATTACCCGAAGGGGATTATTGATTCGCCATGCACTCAACGGGACAAATAATATTCGATAAGAAACTCTCTCTTGGCGAAGAACTTGTTGCTATCGGAGCGAATAACGACAACCTCCTTCTCTGGAATTTGAGAAAAGGCGGGGCAGTAACCATTTCCGATTCAGACGCAAGGCTTTTCAGGGCACGGGTAGTCGCGCAGGGAAAAACCTCTTCAACGCTTTTGGTGTTCGAGGACACGGGGTTCAGGAAAAATATCCTTCGCGTAACCCTTTTTCAGGCATTGCCTGAAAAAGAAAGAATGGAACTCATAATCCAAAAAACAATTGAACTCGGGGTAAACCGCGTAATCCCCTTTAAATCCGAAAAATCCACGACAATCGAGGAACGGGACTTGAAGCAGAAAAAATCCAACAGATGGAAGGACATAGCCCTCAAGGCCGCGAAACAATCGAGAAGGCCGGACATCCCGGAGATAGCCCCATATTGCTCGTTCAAAGAGGCCCTGTCTTTTTGCGATAAAACGAGCCTCAAGATAATGCTTAAACAGGGAAGCGGGATTATGAGCCTTAAGGAATTTTTCAAAACAATTCCCCCCTTTTCCAAAGGGGCTGGGCTCCCGTTGCAGCGAAGCATTGCAACGGGAAGCGGGGGGATTATGGAAGCGGCTCTCCTCGTAGGCCCCGAAGGAGGACTTTCCGAAGAAGAGGTCAAAGAGGCCGAGAAGGCGGGCTTTATCTGCGTAAGCCTCGGAAGCAATATTTTAAGAGTAGAGACGGCGGCGATAATCGGGGTGGGAATAGTACGATACGAACTCGGCGCGTAACGCAAACGCAAGAAATGGCTTCAGACAAGGCGCGCGACGAGGAAAACCGCAGGCGCACTTTTCACGGTGCGTCGAGGATTTTCAGAGGAGCGGAACGCAGTATGAAGGCATTTATTGCGTTTGCGCTAAACCGGGCTTTCCTCGTCAACGATGGCGATTAACATGCCCTCTATGAAGGTCTTCAAATCGGCTTTGACCTTCGGGTCGAGGCCAACGAAACGCACGCCTATGCCCGGCTCGATAAAAGAGCCCTGTTTCCGGGGGACGTTATATATGACGTCGCCGAAGAGTTGAATGGGTTGCGGCGCCGGCACGTCGAGCTTGAGATTAACGCGCGTCCCTATCGAAAGATTCTTAACGGTGCGTATGAAAACCCCGTTTTCGGAGAGGCTTGTGGCATAGGCTAACCACCCCTCGTCCTGAGTCGCAACCGACGCCTTGAAAAGTATCCGGAGGCGCGGGGCCTGCCTCGGCTTGGCTTCGGTCAATTTTTCTATTATGCCGAATATCTCGCTCGGAGGAGACGGCCACGCGAAAGACGCGTTCGCGCCTTTTTTCACGCTCTCGTCGAGAAGTTTTTGGTCTTCCCTGCCGGACATGGCGACTATGGCCACGGCATCCCACGCCTTAACGGCCTTAACCGCTTCGATTACCGGCTTTCCGCCTATCAAAGGCATCCTCAAGTTTAATATGGCGACATGAGGAATGAGGCCGAGGAACATCCTCGAAAAAGACGCCTCATTATCCGCCACGAACACGTTATACCCGAATCTGTTGATGATGGTGCAAAGCGCGAGGCACCTTTCCTGCACGTTATCCGCTATAAGCACGCTTTTCGGGATGCCTCTTACCATGATATGCCTTTCTTATACCAAGCACCGCCGGGATTGTCAATGCCGGCATGGCTTTCGGCGCGGTCCTGCAGACGGCAATTGAATAATCGAACTTTTTAGGTTTGCATAGGCATAAGGCAGTTAACACATTGCGGGTGCAGGGGTCACCCCTGCCAAACATTCCCCTTGCCTGCCGCTGAAAAAGGAATAAAATATCCTTATGACATGGGTGCTTCTGTCCCTTCTTACGGCGTTTTCCCTCTCCACGGCCGATGCCCTGAGCAAAAGGGCGCTTCGCCTGACTGACGAGATAATCATAGTGTGGGTAAGGGAGGCCTACGCAATACCGTTCGTCGCGCTGGCGCTTTTTTTCGTGCCCATACCTCCGCTTGACTCGACGTTTTTTATTACCCTTCTCGCGCTCCTTCCCCTGGAACTCACGGCTCTCATACTCTACGTGAAGGCCATAAAAATATCCCCCCTTTCCCTTACGGTGCCTTTCATGGCGTTAAGCCCCATATTCATAATAGTAATAGCGTTTTTCATGCTTGGCGAGGAGCCCGATAAATCGGGATTCGCGGGAATAGCGCTTATCGCCGTTGGAGCGTATCTTCTTAACGCGAGCGCGTCAAAAGCCGGCTTATCGGGCCCATTAAAGGCCATAGGAAGAGAAAAAGGCTCGCTCCTCATGATAATCGTGGCCATAATCTACGCGATTACCTCGACCCTCGGCAAGATCGCGGTCACTCACTCGAGTCCGGTTTTTTTCGGCTTTATATACCCTCTTATCTTGGCCTTGATACTTACCGTCATAGTCGGCCGCAAAGGAAAACTCAGGCAAGGATTTTCAAGGCCAATGACATTTCTTCCCATAGGGTTTTTCACCTCTGTCATGATGGTATCGCACTTTACGGCCATAAGCATGACTGACGTCGCCTACATGATATCGGTAAAAAGACTAAGCCTCGTAATGAGCGTTTTTTACGGCTGGGCTCTGTTTAAAGAAGAAAAAATCAATGAGAGGCTTTTGGGAAGCATTGTCATGCTTATCGGGGTTATTTTAATAACGGCATTTTAGCCACCCGCCTATCTTACGTATAACACCTTGTTTTTACTATATATTTTGCCATAAATCCCTCTCCTGCGGCTAACCTTGTATCCTTATAAAATTTTCCTTTCATTAAAAGCGGCGTTATGCTATAAGGGGTATGTTTCAGGAAAACATGGAAACCGTGAGTGTAGGACGGTCATAAACCGGTTCACGCCTTAAAAACGAGAGGGCTTGCATGGGCGAAAGCATAGCTGAAAATCTCTCATCAATCATGCAAAAAATCGAACGCGCCGCGAGGAAATCCGGGCGCATAGCCTCGGAGGTAAAACTCGTCGCGGTCACCAAGACAATTGACGTAAAGAAGATTTCCGAGGCAATAAAGGCCGGAGCAATCGCGTTCGGAGAAAACTATGTGCAGGAAGCCCAAGAAAAGATAGAAAAATTCAATAAAAAGCCCGTTCAATGGCACTTTTTGGGGCATCTTCAGAAAAATAAGGCCAAATTCGCGGTCGAACTCTTTGACATGATAGAAACAGTGGATTCCCTAGACCTCGCGAAAGAACTCTCCAAAAGAGCCAAAAAAGACATTGATATTCTCATACAGGTGAATATCGCGAGAGAAAAGAACAAGGGCGGGGTTGACATAAAAGACGTCGAGAAACTTGCGCGCAAGGCATCCGAATTCCCTAACATCAAGATAAAAGGCCTTATGGCCATTCCTCCTTATCGGGATAATCCGGAATCGAGCCGCCCCTACTTCGTAACCCTGCGGAGAATAGCGGAACGCATAAACCGCGAACGCATCCCGAACGTCTCAATGCGCGAACTCTCCATGGGCATGAGCCACGATTTCGAGGTGGCGATAGAAGAAGGAGCGACCATAGTGAGGATCGGACGCGCCATATTCGGCGAAAGGCCGGCGAAGAAAACAACAAAGACTTAACCCGCCATGTTCAAAAACAAAACCATAGGCTTCATAGGCGCGGGCAACATCTCCGAGGCCATTATCAAAGGGATACTGTCGGCAAAGCTCGTAACGCCGTCGCGCGTGATCGCAAGCGACAAGGACAGCGCCAAACTCGCCTCTTTAGCCGAAAAATACGAGATACGCATAGTCAGCAATAACTCCTCGGTTATCGAAGACTCGGACGTTGTTGTCATGGCGATAAAACCCTCTGACATGGAAGGGGCGCTTTTGGAAACGGCGAAGGCATTCGGCAAGAGAAAACTCCTCATATCCGTGGCCGCGGGGAAAAGGACGAAATACATGGAAGACGCGCTTATAAGGGGCGGCCTTAAGATACTACCTCCCGTCATACGCGCCATGCCCAACACGCCGGCGCTCGTCAAAGCCGGAGCCACGGGGGTTTTTGCCGGAGAGGGAGCGACAAAGGACGACCTGGATATCGCCCGCAGGATATTCTCCTCAATCGGAGAGGTCGTGGTTGTCGAGGACGAATCGATGATGGACGCGATAACCGGAGTAAGCGGAAGCGGCCCTGCCTACGTATTTCTTTTCATGGCCTCCATGATAGAGGCGGCCGAGAAAAACGGCTTGTCCCGGGAAGACGCGAAAAAACTCGTGATTCAAACGACGCTCGGCGCCGCGAAACTCGCAAAGGAAAGCGGCACCGAACTCTTTGAACTCATACGCATGGTTTCGTCCCCGGGCGGCACGACCGTAACCGGGCTTAAGGTGTTCGAAGAATCGGGCATAAGAAAAATCGTTGAAAAGGCGATTGACGCCGCGATAAAAAGGGCAAAAGAATTGTCAGAGGGGTAGGCATTTTGTCATTCCCGTCCGCCTCAGGCGGACCCTTCTTGTCATTCCCGCGGTCGCCCCTTCTTGTCATTCCCGCAATCTTTTGAGCGGGAATCCAGTTCTTTTTGTCTTTAATGTAGGGCAGGGCTTTTGTAGGGGCACGATGCATCGTGCCCCTACGGTAATAACACAGACACCCGCTTAAGATTGCGGGGACAAGGTTTTGAGCAGGGAACCGGATATAATAAATAGCACGGGAATTCGGAAAAAACGCGGAAAAAATCCCTGCTCCCGTGCCAAGGCGCAGAATAGCGAAAAATAAAGCGGCGAAGTAGGCCGCCATACTCCGTATCGGGGAAAGGGTTAAAACATCATGTTCGTGCCGGCAAACTTCATTGAGGCCATAGCAGAGGTTCTCTCGTGGGCCCTTTACGCCTATATGTGGATTATCATAGCGAGGGCGATTCTATCATGGGTAAACCCCGACCCCTATAACCCGATAGTGCAGTTCCTGTACAAGACCACCGAGCCGCTCCTCTACAGGATAAGAAGAATGCTTCCCCAAATGGGCGGCATAGACATCTCGCCCATTATAGTGCTCGTCGCGATAATGTTCCTCCGGAAATTCCTCATCGGCACGCTCTTCGAATTAGCCATGCGACTTAGGCTCTCTCCTTAATGGTCGCCTCCAAAACCAGCGATGCTCCCCCTTCTTCAAAGGGGGCCGGGGGGATTAATAAAAAAAAAGACCCTCCCTTCGCGATTCAAAAAGGTGACTCGCTCTGCCTTAAGATTTACGTCCAGCCCGGGGCAAGCAAAAGCTCGATATCCGGAGAGCATGACGGGTATTTGAAGATAAGGATAAGCTCTCCTCCCGTGGAGGGCAAGGCCAACGAGGCTCTCGTTGAATTTCTCTCGGACGCTTTCGACGTCAAAAAATCCCGTATCGAAATTCTGGAAGGCCTTAAATCGAGGAAAAAACTCTTGCGGATTAGCGGCGTAACGATGAAGGATGTGGAGAAACTTACGGCCGAAAAATCCTGAAAAGATTTAGAGTTTTAATCAGAGGATCGTAGTTTTCCCCCTCTCCCCCGCCTTACTGATTGGCGGATGGGAGAGAGACAGGGAGAGGGGGAAAACCGTCCGCCCTATCGATTCTTGGTTTTTTTGTTTGTCATTCCCGTCCGCCTCAGGCGGAAGCGGGAATCCGGAAAAACCGGATACCGTTCCCACGCCGGAGCATGGGAACAGTAAAAAATTGTTATCTTTAAGACAGTTTGATATAATGCCATAAATGGAGGTGGCGCATTGAAAACAAGCGAAGCAACGGCTGAGGTCTTTTTTACGGCCTTTAAAGCCCTTAAAAATACCGAGCGAGAGGCCTTCATCGAAAAGGTCGTAAGCGACCATGCGTTAAGGGAAGACCTTATGGACATTATCCTCATCGAAGAAGCAAGGGAGGTTAAGGGCAGGACAATTCCGGCCGAGGACTACTTCTCGAAGCGCAAAAAAGGACAGGCCTCTTGATCTATGACGTCAGGCTAACGCCTCCGGCTCAAAAAGACCTCGATGGATTCAGGGGGGAATTGCTCAAGAAATTTGAAAAAATAATCTTGGGATTACGCGAAAATCCAAGGCCTCACAACTCGAAGAAACTCTCCGGAGGCGGGGCGCGGTGGCGAATACGCGCCGGAGACTACAGAATACTTTACGAGATTGACGAATCCGAAAAAACCATAAAAGTCTTCAGAATTGCCCACCGAAAAGAAGTTTACAGATAAATCCAGCACAACCCGTACCGCTACGCAATCCCTTTAATTGCCAAACCTAATTGAAGTTACGTATGATGTCCCCGGAATTTTCAAGAGGAAAAGGAATACCGCTCGCCCTAAACCTGTCGAAGGGTCGAACGAGTAAATAGCAAAACTGAAATAATTATGCGGGCTGGTTGTCTTGCTTTTTCGATGGTATGTCAGCAATAAGATACTTAATTGTTCTTATAAAATCTATCACAGCGGTTTCTTCGATGTCCTTGCCGCTATAATCATGTAATATATCGTCGGCGGTTTTTTTCTTCTCCCATAATTTATACTTTCGTAAATTAGGGTATTTTTCTCCTGCATACTTAATCTTACCTGAAAGGTTCTTGGCGGACGTTTCACATTCGTAATAATTATTCAATAAATATTCAAGGATGGCGCGACAGAGCGCTATGCATGCTAAATAGTTTTTGCCCGAATATGTTCTTACAACTTCTTCGTATAGCCTGTATAAAGCCTCCGGGTTCTTTGCGTGGATAAAGGTAGGAATGAATAATTGTGGCGCTTTCACATATCTATCCCATAGTTCCTCTATTCCACAGCCTAATATACGTCCTTCAAAAAACTTGATTCCATTAATGGCATCGTCCATCTGCTCTTTAAAATCACCTGGCAAGCAATCACCGGCATCATCAATAAAGCCCGACACCTCATACAAACCAAAAATAGAAGGTTTAAGTGGACTAAAATCTATTCTGTCAGGCAATTTTTTAAACCAGTCAGGAAGTTCGACTTCAATTTTTTTGGCAAAATCTGCGGTAATATCAAAATATCGTTTCAAGATCTTACCGGCAGTTTTTTTAATATAAGGCGCATACCGCTGACACATTTGCCATTCTTTTTTGTAACTATCAGGAACGACAACGATCCTGCCGGTGTGATGTTGTTCGATTTTTTCGATGCGTAACAAGGCATACATTAATCGAACGCACGTATCCTCGAAGTCTAAATCATTGTTCGAAGCCACGATTTCTATATGAACGGGATTGTCCTTGACGCGAGTTTTTAGATTATTGAATCTGACTAAGAACTGCTCGAAAAATCGCTTTTTTCTTCAATCTGGTTACTATCAGATACTTGAAGCCAATAGTTTACGGCCATAGGTACTGCTTGCGCAACAACAGCATCGTTTTGCTTGAGCGATTGAACAAGTAATTCAACGATAAAGTTTGTCGGATTTGGTTCTTTAGACATATAAACCCATACTCATTTTTTTGTCATTCTCGAGGTTTTAATCGGGAATCCAGAGTCTTTTTTTCCCCTCACCTCAATCCCCCCCCTACCCCATCTCCTTCTCTATCTCTCTTGCGGCCCTTTTGGACTCGAACATCACGCGGCCGAAGGGCTTCCATTTGTCCGTAACGACCAACAGATAATAGCCGTCCTTAAGGGGCGACATGACTATCTTGGAGTCCCCCGCCTGTATGGCCACGCTTTTCACCTCGTCGTTATCAAGGGTGTTCGCGGCCACGTCCTTAAGCATGTTTAAGATGAGTCCCTTGTGCGCGCCTATGGCGTCGAGCTCAAGCCCCTCGGCAACGGAAAAAGAATCCACCAGCTCGCCTTCGAAGTCGAGCATCACCGCGCCTCTGGCATGAGATTTTGAAGTCAAGGTTTCGAGGATTTTCCGGAACGACACGAACGAACCTCCGCCTACAAGGCAACCGTTACGATCTTCGACGCTCCGGGCTCCGGCATTGTTATGCCGAAGAGCGTGTCGGCCATCTCCATGGTTCTTTTGTTATGCGTTATGAGTATGAACTGGCTGTGGGTGGACATTTCCTTGACGAAGCCGTTGAACCTGTCGACGTTCACGTCGTCCAAAGGAGCGTCAACCTCGTCCAAAAGGCAGAACGGCGCCGGCTTTATGAGGAATATCGCGAATATGAGGGCCGTGGCCGTAAGGGCCTTCTCTCCGCCGGATAAGAGGTTTATGTTCTGGAGTTTCTTCCCCGGCGGCTGGGCCACTATGTCAACGCCGCACTCCAATATATCGCCCTCGCCCGTAATCCGGAGTTCGGCCCTGCCGCCGGTGAAAAACTTCGGAAACGTCTCGCCGAATTTGGCGTTGACCTCGTCGAACGTCTTCCGGAAAAGTTCCCTCGTGGTCCTGTTTATCCTTGTTATGGCGGAGGTGAGGCTCTCGACCGATTTATTCAAATCGTCCTGCTGAACGGCCAGAAAATCGTGCCTCTTTTCAAGCTCCGCGTATTCCTCCAAGGCCGAGAGGCTCACCTCTCCCATGGCGCCGAGTTTCTCGCGAAGCTCCGTAACGCTCGCGTCAAGAGTTCCGCGCTCCATGGCGAGGACGTCCTCTGCCGGAACGTAAGACGTTATGTCCGTTCCGTATCTTTCAACGGATTTTTCTTTCATGTTCGCTGCGGTCAGGTCAATCTCCCTCAACTCGAGCGTGACGGCGTTTCTCGCTTCTTTCACCTTCAGGAGTTCGGAGTTGACGGCCTTTATCCCGGATTCGAGCTTTTTTATTTCCTCGGAGGCGGATGCCAATTCCTCTTCCCTTTGAACGAAATCCTTCCGGAGCGCGTCCTTCCTTACAAGAAGCCCCTCCAACAATTCCTTATGAGAGAGTTCCTCTTTTGCCTTGGCCTCTATCTCGGCCGACGAAGAAGCTATCTCCGAGTTCTTGGACTCAATCCTCTTTTCCGTCTCCGAGATAACCCTGCCCTTATCAAGGGACTGGGACGAAATATTCGATTTTCTTTCCTCAAGCGAGGCCAAAACAACCTTTATCCCGGAGATGTCGTCCTGCATCGAATCTTTCTTTTGCTTAAGGCTCTTCGTCTCTTCAAAAATCTCTTTTATGCGGAGTTCTTTCAAAGCCATGCCGCGCTCTAATCCTTCCCTCTCTTTCAGGATTTCCGCTTTCTTGAGCGCCGTGGAGGAAAGCGCTTCGTCCGTCAAACGAAGTTCGGAGGAAAGCTCGGCTGCCTTTTGCTTAAGTCTCTCTAATTCATCCCCTGCCCTCTTGAGCTCACCCTCCATATTAGCCTTTTCTATGTCGTCAGAGTAAAGCCTCTTCCTAAAGTTTTCGATGGCGGCCTTAAGCCCTTCGAGTTCGGAATCGAGCCTCTTTAATCCCTCGGCAAGAGACTTGGAAGACGTTTCAAGAGAATACGTCTCGGCGGAAAGGTCTTTTATCTCGCGGCGCTTAAGCAGGATATTGGCTTCGCTTCCGTTCGAGGCTCCGCCGGTTATCACGCCCTGCGGGTCTATCGTCTCTCCGTCCATGGTAACGACGGTTCTTCTCGCCCCGTTGGCCTTCCATACATTAACGGCTTCCGCCAAATCCTTTACCACGAGCGTATCTCCCATGAGGCACGAGATAAGTCCCTTGTAGTCGTCCTTTACCGAAACCTCTTCCCTTAAAAACTTCGCGCCGCGGGGCGTCGACGCGGGCGCGCCGGACGAAGCCGGAGAGGAAGAATCCTCGTACAGGCGCACGTCTCTAAGCGGCACGAAACTTCCCCTGCCGCCGGAACTTGTCTTGAGATACTCAACCGCCCTGAGCCCGTCAACCTGATTCTCGACCAGCACGTACTGGAGCCTTTCGCCCAATACCGCCTCGACCGCCCTCTCAAAGCCTCTTGTGGTTTCTATGGCGTCCGCCATGAGCCCTTTTACGTTTATCGAGCAATCGTTCCCCATAACCGCGCGCACTCCGTCTTTTATGCCCGTCATGCCGCGTTCCATTTCTTCAAGCGTGTTCAGGCGCGCTCTTTTTGAGGTAAGCTCGGCGCTTGCGCGATTAAAATCTTCCGTTTTGGAGGCGCGCTCGGCCTCAAGCGCGACGCGCCGTTTATCGCTAATTTTGAATTCCGCCTCGCCCTCTTCTTTTCTTTTCAAAAGAGCGCCAATCTTTTCCTTGAGCGCTTCGAAGGGCGCGGCCTTCGCGTCTATGGCATTTAGCGTGTCCGCGGATTCGCTCTCGTGCTTCGCGCGCCTCAGCCGGAGGTTTTCCTCTTCGCGGATATGACTCTGCATGAGGTGCTTGGCGTTCGCAATCATGGCGTTGGAATCCATGAAAGACGTTTCCTCGGCCTTGAGCGCGAGTTCCTTTTCGATAAGCACCCTCTGCATGGCCGCGACTTCGTCTTCTTTGCGCGAAAGCCTGACTTTATTGTCGTCTATCGCGTCCTCGACCTTAACGAGCTCAAGCTTAAGCCCTTCGAGTTCTTTTTTCGAAACTTCCCTGTGCCCTTTCAACTCCTCTATGTCGGAGGCAAGCCTCCCTATCGTCCTCTTAAGCTCGTCGGAGCGAAGACGCGCGAGTTCGATGACGCGTTCCTCCGCCTGAACGCCGGATTCGAGCTCAAAGCTCTTCTCCCTTAAGGCGTTGAAATCTCCTTCTTTTTCAAGGTACTCGATATTGGTTTTCTGAAGAAGCGTTTCGCGGCCCGACAGGTCCGCGCTAAGGGCTATTTCCCTGTCCTCGGATTCGGCTATGGCCTTCTCGACAAGAGACCTTTTGTCGAGCATGGCCTTCAGTTGAAGATACATGAGATAGAGGTCCAGCTTTTTGAGTTCGTCTTTAAAGGCCTTATACCTCTCGGCCTTCTTCGCCTGACGGTTCAAGGAATTAAGCTGGCGCTTCACCTCGGCCATTATGTCTCCGACGCGAAGCAGGTTTTGCCTGGTGGAATCGAGCCGCCTCAGCGCGGCGTCTTTTTTGTGCTTATACTTGTTTATGCCGGCGGCCTCCTCGAAGATGCTCCGCCTCTCTTCCGGCTTCGCCGTTATGAGCCACCCGACCTGCCCCTGCTCGATTATGGAATACGCTTCTCTCCCGATTCCGGTATCGCCGAAAAAGTCTATTATGTCCTTTAAGCGGGAAGGCACCTTGTTGATGAGATATTCGCTTTCGCCGGAGCGGTAGAGGCGGCGCTGGATTTCAATCTCCGGAAAGTTGGCGTAGCTTACGGGAGCCCTGCCCGACTCGTTCGAAAGGGTGAGCGTTACCTCGGCCATGCCGATCGGCTTGCGGGCCTCGGTGCCGCTGAATATCAAATCTTCCATGAGCTTGCCGCGGAGGTGCCTCGCGTTTTGCTCTCCTATGACCCACCTTATGGCGTCAACGATATTGCTTTTCCCGCAGCCGTTCGGCCCGACTATGGCCGAGGTGCCGGACGGAAAATGCATCTCCGTCCTGTCGGAAAACGATTTGAAACCGTGTATGGCGAGTTTTTTTATTTTCATGTTTATATAGTCTTGAATGGTAACAAAATTTAAAATCTTTGTAAAGAATAAAATACCATACAAAGTATAAAAACGGGCCTAAACCACTATATATAGGGGTGTAGGCCCGAAAAATCATCTTTGCTCCGAACCGCTCGCGCAGGACGGCGATAAAAGATTTTATTAATCGCCCGTATCTATTGTTTTTTCTTCGAGGTTTTCTTCAAAGCCTTTTTCTTCAATGCAAGGCTCTTCGCGTTTTTAAGCGCGGCCTGAGCCGCGGCGAGCCGCGCTATGGGCACCCTGAAAGGCGAGCATGACACGTAATCGAATCCGTTATTGTGGCAGAACTCAACTGTCGCGGGGTCTCCGCCGTGCTCCCCGCATATCCCTATCTTGAGTTTCGGCCTC
>DASRUI010000116.1:0-10034 GCA_035655515.1 Thermodesulfobacteriota bacterium | reverse complement strand
TTCGTCCGGGTCGAAAGAGGAGTTCTGTATCGCGTCGCTCATTATGTCGAGGGCTATACCGAAGTTCCTGCTCGGCAGGGTTATGTGGTAAACGGTCGTGTCGAAGGAGGTGTAGGCGTTTATGTTGCCGCCCGCGGCCTCTGTTTCGCTTGCTATGCGCCCGACGCCGCGCTTTGCCGTGCCCTTGAAGAGCATGTGTTCGAACACGTGGGCGAGGCCGTACTCGCCCTCCTTTTCGTCCGCGCTCCCGACCCTGACCCACATCTGCAGGGCAACCACCGGGGCGCTCCTGTCTTCTTCCATTACTACGGTAAGGCCGTTATCGAGAACGGTTCTCGTTATCTTTCTTCCCTCGGCCGGGGCGTTTCCGGCTCCGGCGAGAATAAGTATTATCAGGCATAGCATGGCTTTCATGAGATTTCTCATCTATAACCTCCGCTTTCTTTTAAGCGTGTAAGCGCGCACCGAATTCACCGGTAAAACCCGGCGGTAATTTTTCAGACTTCTCAGCCCTAAAGGGCTGAGTTACGAATTAGGATATACCACTCAATCGGTTTTTTCAATCGTAAAACACCGCGGTGTTTTGACGGTCTTGACACAGGGTCTTCCCGTGCTATGGTTTGATGAAAAGGCGTTACGGGGGGAAAGGGGGCTTTTATGGCGATAGAGAGAATAACCAAAGAAGAGTTGAAGAAAAAAATGGAAAGCGGAGCGCCTCTTACGATAATAGACGTGAGGAATCCTGTGGATTACGGAAAAAGCAAGGTAAAGGTAAAAGGCGCCGTAAGAATGACGCTTGACGAAGTGGAAACGCGGCTCGCCGAGTTCGACCCGAAAATCGAGGTCGCAGCCTACTGCACGTGAACTCAGGAACACTCGAGCGCGCGTGCCGCGCAGATACTCCTGGATAAAGGTTTTCGCAAGGCAACGGCCTTGCTCGGAGGCTTTAACGAATGGGCGGACGCCGGGTATCCGGTCGAGAACAAGTAGGGCAGGGGTGATTTTTTCTGTTTTGTTTTCGTAGGGCAACCCTTCCGTCCGCCTCAGGCGGGCGGAAGGGTTGCGCCTTTATGCAGGGCTACCCCACCCTGCCCTCCCCAACAAGTGGGGAGGGGAATAAGGTGAAAAAATTCATTATAAGCCCTGCCCTACATGCACTACGCCGTCCGAAGGCACAGGCATTAGCCCCTTTTGCCCGGCTTTACCGCTTTAATAAGATTGTCCATATTCAGTATGCGCCGAAGGGCGGCTTTTTCGAGGATGCCCTTTTCCATTACGAGTTCCCTTATCGTGACGTTCCTCTTTGCCGCCTCCTTGGCGACCATGGCGGCTTTTTCGTAGCCCATAACCGGGTTGAGAACGGTCGCGAGGCCGGCGGATTTTTCGAAGTGCTCGAGGCATCTTTTTTTGTCGGCCGCGATTCCCCTGACGCATCTTTTCGCGAAGGCCTCTGTCGCGTTCGCGAGGATTTCAATTGATTGAAGCGCGTTATAATTTATTACCGGCATCATGACGTTCAGTTCCAACTGCCCTGCCTGAGCCGCCATTGCTATCGCGAGGTCGTTTCCCATGACCTGAAACGAGACCATCGCGAGCATCTCCGCCATTACCGGGTTTACCTTCCCCGGCATTATGCTTGAGCCGGGCTGCGTTGCCGGTAGTTTTATCTCGGAAAGCCCGGTCCTCGGCCCGGAACTTAAAAGACGGATATCGTTTGAGATGCGTATGAGTTCGATTGCGAGGGCGCGCAACGCGCTCGAAAATTCCACGAAGTCCGCCATGCTGTTCGTGGCCTCGAACGCGTTTTCGTGGCGCCGCAAGCCCTTTATCCCCGAAATTGAAGAGAGGGTTTTGACCATCATCGCGGCGTAGCGGGGATGCGCGTTCAAGCCCGTGCCCACGGCCGTGCCGCCGATACCGAGGGATTTCAGGGGCAGGGAAGACTTTTTTATCCTTTCGGCGCGTCTTTTCACGCAGTCCGCGTAGGAGAGAAATTCCGCTCCGAGCGTTATGGGCACGGCGTCCTGAAGATGAGTCCTTCCGGATTTAACCACGGCCTTGAATTCCCGCGCCTTTTTTCTCAATTCCGATTCGAGGAGCGAGAGGGAACCGAGGAGATTCTCCGTCATGGCAACGGCCGCGAGGCGCATCGCCGTCGGGAACACGTCGTTCGTGGACTGCGCCATGTTGACGTGGTCGTTCGGGTGGAGTTTCGAGTAATCTCCTCTTTTTTGTCCGAGCAGCTCTAACGCCCTGTTGGCGATGACCTCGTTAACGTTCATGTTGTGGGAAGTGCCTGCCCCGGCCTGATAGACGTCCACTATGAATTCGTCCGCGAGCCTGCCTTCCATCACCTCTTTCGCGGCCTTTTCCATCGCCGAGGCCCTTTTTTTGTCGAGAAGATTGAGCCTTGAGTTAACCATGGCGGCGGAGAGTTTTATCATGGCCGTGGCTTTTACGAATTCGGGTTTCGGACGGATGCCGCTTATGCGGAAGTTTTCGCTTGCCCTTAAGGTTTGTATTCCGTAATACGCCTTGGCCGGCACCTTCATCTCGCCCAATGTGTCTTTTTCGATTCGGAACAGAGGAGTCTTTGCCACGCGGTCAACCCTTTATCATTTTTTTGTCCGGCCCGAGCGGGATGCCTATCAGAATGTGCCCCGCGAGGGTTTCCTCGGTTTCCCCGTCAATGAGCAGTTTGACTTTCTTTATTTCCGGAAAATTCAGCGCGAGCGTGTTGACTATCGAGTATATCGTAAGGAGTTCGCCTTTGGACCCGCCCTGATGCTTTGAGGAAATCTCGCGGCTCCAGTTCGCGTAGGCTACGTCTTTTGCTATTTTTATCGATATGAGTTTCGCGCCCTCGGGTATCGTCGGGTCGAATTTGTCTTTCGAGAGCGGCCCTTTTACGAGTTCTTCCATTGCCGCGCGGAGTTCGTCTTCCGGCTCGCCCTTCGGTATCCTGCGCTTCTCGGCCTTGAGGGCCTTGCCCGTTTCGTCACTGAAAAATACGTCTATAACCTTGTAGGCTATGGGCAAAGGCTCAACCTTCGAAGACTCCTTCTTCGGACCGGGTTTCGCGCCGAAGAACCTGTCGCCCAACAAGGCGAAAAGCGCGATTAAGATTACGAACGTCACGAATGCCGCCGCGAGAACGGTCGGTACGCAGCCTTTTTTTTGAGCCATGGTCTAAGAGCCTATCCTTACGAGTTCCGGCTTTATTCCGTTGTCATTCAAAAATCTCCGCCCGATTGAGGCAAAGCGCTCGGGGGAGTCCGTCACGAAAAACCTTCTCCGCGGGGCCGGAGCGTTTTTCCTTAGAGTTCCTTCTTGAAGGAGAATCCTTTTTACCTCGATTGATACGGCGCAACCCGAGTCTATGAGCGATACGCTTTTTCCCATGACGGCCGAGATGGTGTTTTTAAGAAGCGGGTAGTGCGTGCAGCCGAGAAGCAGGACGTCCACGCCGTTTTCTTTCATTTCATCCAAATATATCCCGGCCGTTAAGAGGGCGGGCGCGTTATCCGTCCAACCTTCCTCGGCAAGGGGCACGAAAAGCGGGCACGCCCTCGCGAAAACCGTCGCCTCCGGAGATACGGCCTTTATGGCGTCAGGGTACGCGTTGCTTCTTATTGTTCCCTCGGTGCCGATAACGCCTATCCGTTTATTCTTCGTTTCCGAGGCCGCCATTCTCGCGCCCGGCTCTATGACCCCTATGACCGGGACGGAGAGCTTTTTCCTCAGCGGGTCGAGGGCGTAGGCGGACGCGGTGTTGCACGCGACCACGAGAGCCTTGATGTCGAACGCGGTCAAGAATTCCGCTATCTCGAGCGAATATCTGATGACGGTCTCCGCCGACTTGGTTCCGTACGGCACGCGCGCCGTGTCGCCGAGGTAGATGGTGTTTTCTTCCGGCAGAACCTTTACGAGTTCCCTCAAGACTGTGAGGCCGCCTATGCCGGAGTCGAATATGCCTATCGGTTTGTCGCTCATGCCTTTTAAAAGTCTATGTAATAGAATGGTTGTTGTCAACCTAAAACTGTGTTATGTATTCGTGAGGCGCAAGGATAAACTATTCAATCGGGGGGCGGGCATGGACAGGAAACAATATCTTAAGGAGCTTGAAGAAGAGCATTTGACGGTAAAAAGGCTTTTTTCGGAGATAGGCAGGGCGATAGAAAGGAAGGATTCGCGTGATGCCGGGTGGTTCGCGGAAAAACTCAATGATCTCAAGACGCTCCTTCTTAGACACGTTTACAGGGAGGACGAAATGCTCTACAAGGATTTGCGGGAAGAGGCGGTGAAACTCAATCAGGACGCGCTCCTTCCGGCGCTGGACGTGTTCATGGAATCCATGCATGGACTTTCTGTTGCCGCGGGTAAATTTTTCGACAAGTACGACACAACGGAGAAGATAAGGGTAAACTTGGAGGAATTGGGGAGGGAACTCGCCGCTATTTCGGATGCGATGGACAAGAGGATGAAAAGCGAAGAGGGAAGTCTTTTCCATATATACAGGGCGTATTTCCATTTATAAGGGCGATGGAGAACCGCGAGATAGCCAAGATATTTCACGATATAGCGGACCTTCTCGATATAAAGGAGGGAAATCCCTTCAGGTCGCGCTCCTACCGTAACGCCGCCCGCGTAATCGAGGACCTTGCGATAAGCCTTGAATCCGTTGTTGAAACCGACGAGAAGAAGCTCGAGGATATTCCCGGCATAGGCAAGGGCATGCACGAGAAGATAGTCGAGCTGGTCAGAACCGGCAGGTGCGTTGCTCGCGAGGAACTCCTGAAAGAGCTTCCTCCGGGACTGCTCGACATACTCAATGTCTCCGGTATCGGGCATAAAAAGGCCGAGCTCCTTTATAAGGAACTCGGCATAAAGGACGTAGGGGGCCTCGAAGCCGCGGCAAGGGCGGGAAGGCTCAGGGACTTGTCCGGCATGGGAGAAAAGAGCGAGGCGAAGCTCATAAAGGCCATAGAGAGTTATAAGAGGCTTAAAAGCGGAGGCATGAGATACAAGATTCCGTTCGCTTTGCGCTACGCGGAAGATTATTTGAAATATATGAAAGAAACTCCGGAAGTCATCCTTCTGGAAGCCGCCGGAAGCCTCAGGAGGTGGAAGGAAACCATAGGAGACATAGACATCCTCGCGGCGTGCGAAAAGAGCGGCACGGTCATGGCCGCAATAGAGCGTTTCGTCGGTTATCCGGACGTTGCTTCGGTTATCGCGAAAGGCGGCACCAAGGCCTCGGTTGTCTTGAGAAACGGGCTTCAGGCGGATTTGAGGGTTGTCGAAGAAAAGAGTTTCGGCGCCGCGTTACAGTACTTTACCGGCAACAAAGCCCATAACGTCGCCTTAAGGGAGAGGGCGGGGAAGAGGGGGCTTAAACTCAGCGAGTACGGGTTATTCGACGAGGCGGGACATTATGTCGCGGGGAAAACCGAAGAGGACGTTTATAAAGCGCTCGGCCTTGAATGGATTCCGCCCGAACTCAGGGAAAACTCGGGGGAGATAGAGGCCGCCGAAAAAGGGCGGTTGCCGAAGCTCGTGGAGATTAAAGACATTAAAGGAGACCTTCACGTTCACACGACGGACAGCGACGGAAACGCCTCCATGGCTGACGTTGCCGGGGCGGCCATGAAAACGGGTTACGCCTACGTCGCGATTACCGACCATTCGAAGGCAGTGGGCATAGCGCGGGGCATGGATGACGGGCGTCTTCTGAAGCAGTGCGAACGCGTAGACAGGTTGAATGAAAAACTTGAGAAAGAAGGCAGTTCTTTCAGGGTGCTTAAGGGCGCGGAGGTTGACATAAAATCCGACGGCGCTCTCGATTATAAGGACGAGACATTGCGAAAGCTCGACATAGCGGTCGGCGCCGTGCATTCCAAGTTCGACATGACGAGAGGCGACATGACCAACAGGCTTTTGAAGGCGATATCGAGCCGTCTTATTCACGTGCTGGCGCATCCGACCGGAAGGCTTATCGGAACAAGGGAACCTTACGATTTTGACATGGAAAAGGTTATGAGAGCGGCATCGGGGCACAAGGTCGCCATTGAACTCAACGCCTTTCCGGACAGGCTCGATTTAAACGACAGCCACTGCCGCCTCGCGAAAGACACGGGAGTAATGGTCGCAATATCAACCGACTCTCACAGCGTAATGAATCTCGATTACATGCGATACGGAGTGCACACCGCGCGGAGAGGGTGGCTTGAGAAAAAAGACGTGTTGAACTGCATGACGTTAAAAAAGCTTATGGGGTTTTTAAAGAGGTAGGACAGGTGCCCCTTCCCTTCGTCCGCCTGAGGCGGAGGGTACCCCGCCTGTCCGTCAATCAAGGAGAACCGGCGGATGAAAAAAACAATAATGATTTTTATTGCCGCGATAATCGGCGTTTTGCTTTCAGGCGGCGCGGGCCGCGCGGAAAAACTCAGGGAGCCGGAAGCCGAATACTCGGCCGACAGCGTCATTGAAACGCGGATGGGCGTCGTAAAAAGCAAGGTCTATCACGCCAAGGCAAAGGAAAGGCAGGAACTCGGAGGGGGAATGGCAGGCGTCGAGACTATCGCCATAGCGCGCAAGGATAAGGGTGTCGTATGGGTGCTCATGCCCGCGAGCAAGACATACATTGAGCAGCCTTTAGGCGAGGGAACGAGCGGCAACATGCCGGACGGGGATTATGAGCTTGCCGAAATCGGAGTTGAGACGTTGAACGGCCGTAAAACAACGAAGTCGAAGTTTACGTGCGCTCTCAAGGACGGAAAGTTGCTGGAAGGGTTTTTGTGGATGACGGGCGAGGGAATAGCAGTGAAGATGGACGCCGCGGTAAAAGACACGGATGCGCGCGTAAAGATAGAACTTACGAACGTCAAGACAGGCAAACAGGATGACTCCCTTTTTGAATTGCCGGCCGGCTATAATAAGTTGAGCGTCATTAATCTTCCGCCCGGCACGGAAGGGGATATGGAAGGTCTCGAAGGCATGGACATCAAAGGGTTGAAGTAATGGTAAAATTCCGGGCAAAGGGGGGCGGTAAGATGCCAAACGGAGTTGCGACCTCTTCTTTCATTTCCTTGATTCCGTATTTCTGAATTTTTCTCATGTAATCAAAACCGTCCCCTTTTCTTGACGGACGATTTTCTCATGAAGTTTAGTGTTGCGGATTTTGGCCGGAAGTTGTATGTTGTTAATGGAAAATGATGATTAGTCGGCAGGTTGGGTTCGGGGTACTCTGCTCCGCCTTATCCGCCTTAAGTATTGGCGGAGCGGACGGACCAAGCGGCGTGGGTCGGTGTAACTCAACCTGCGGGTTGTGTCCCTGTTATTTCAAAAGTAAGCGGGGATAGCGGCGGTATTTTTGAATGGTTTAAACTTTGTTAATGGCGGGAGAGAGACATGAGCATGGAAGGCGGAATGAAAGACCGGAGGCAACCCAGGCTTTCGGTTAAAATAGAAGTGATGATAAATAATTCAATCAAGGGTTATGCCCTGGATTTAAGCGAAGGCGGCATGTTCATATACACGCATGTTCCGTTCCCGCAGGGCAGCGTCATCGATATCTCTTTCAATCTCGGAGAGGGCGAAGACATCACAATAAAGGCATCCGGCCGCATAAGAGAAGGCAGCGCCACGATAAAGACATCGGCCCGGGTTCAATTTATGCAAGGGGGCGTCGGTTTCGGAGTGGTATTTACCAGCCTTAACCCTGTTGACTCGGAAAAAGTGAAAAGGTTTATAGCCGCAAACATGCACGCCCATCCTCTTGGCGCGGAGGCCGCGAAGGCCGATACGCGGAAGAAGATTTTGCTTGTGGACAGTTCGGCCAGCACAAGGGGCATTTATAAGAATAAACTGGCATTTATGGGTTGCATAGTAAGGGAGGCGTCAAGCGGCGCGGAGGTAATAGAACTGCTGGATAAAGAAAGGCCGGACGTCATGGTGGTTGACATCCAGATGGTGGGGATGGACGGCGTGAAACTGCTTCAACTCCTCCATACCAACGAGGAATGGAAGAAGGTAAAGGTTATCGTGCTTTCCGGAAAGATAAGTAGCGATGATGCCGAAAAGATTTCGGCGCTCGGTGTGGCGGATATACTCTCGAAGATGACGACGACCCCGAATAAACTCGTGGAAAGGGTAAAGGCTGTTCTTGCGTCGGGATAATGCCCGGACCGCGTTACGGCGCGGTATAAGGCTTTAAGCACGCGGGCATCTAAGAGTCGCCGAAGGGTAAGATTTCCGGATTTTGCAGCTCAGCCCTCCGCCTGAGGCGGAAGGGCTGATGTGTATCAGGGCTAAAGTCCCGAGCTACGCAAACAACCCGAAGTCAAAAGAAGAACGAACGGATATAATTAAGCCCGGTGTCCCCGGAATTAACTTCACCTGTTATGGCAGAGCTGGCATCCCTTATTGGAAGGGAGGGGATTTCCGGATTGGGCGCCCGAGTCTACGGCAGACGTGTATGCCCATCTCAGGGCATCGTAATTCGGGCCTCCGTGGGCAAAGTGGCAGGAAAGGCAGAAGACCCTGTGGTTGCCGCTGCCGGGGCCAAGGCCATCCATCGTGGCCGGAGGCGGCTCATAAGGCAGATAATATACCGTGTCATAAGCGCCGGAAACGCCGTAAAACCGGCTGGCTGTTACCGGCAGGCCCTTACCGGCCTGGATAAGCGAAAGGGAATAGTTTGTCCTGTCCAATTTCGAAAGATGGCAGGTGCCGGCACAGTTAGCGCCGGCTTTACGAGGCATTACCGTATTCGTAGGATGCCTTAGCCATGCCCACGCTCCCCAGTCATAGTTGTTCGATTCGGGATAAAGAAAAATTTTTAACCCCGGTTGATAATCTATATCATATCCAAAATTGTTTGAGTGAAAGTTATCATGACACTGGCCACACCAGTGTGAGAATGACTTGCCTAATGAATCCGCCCCATAGATGTCATCCGCCCCATAGGCGTTACTGTTTGGCGCATCCGTCGCGGGGACGCCGGCAAGCGCGCCCTTGTAAACAGGCCATATAACCTGCCCCGCGGTATCTGTTTCACTTCCGCCGAAGTATGCGCCGTTTATGCCGCCCACGTAGCTTTTAAAGTTCCTGTAACTCCATTCACCACTACACTTCGCGGTACCGTCAGGACATAACTTTGTCCCGCTGTGCGCGCTGGCATCCTGCGCGTTAACCTTGAGATTTCTGAAAAGATTGACCTTTGTGTCGAAAGCGCTGGTGGTCCCGTGCGGGTCGTGGCAACTGGTGCAGGTGAGGAAAGGAACCGATTGGTCCCCGCCCGGCGGCGTTACGTTCGTGGCGCCGAGCGAATGGCCGAAGCCGAGCGCAGGGGAAGTGGTCGCGTCCCAGCTTGCGTTAAGTTCGGTTGAAAAGTTTCCGCCCGCGCCGATCATCCCGAACGCGGTGTCGTCGTTCCATGCGCCGGAAGAATACACCTTCGGAGCGATTACGTTTTGCGGGGCGTGAGATATTGTCGCCATGGCCCCGTTATATGCGTGACATTGCAGGCAGAGTTTATGGGTTTCGGCCTTGGATGTTACGCCGCCCCGTAAGAGCAGTACGCCGCCGCCCGGGTTCCCGTCCATGCCGGCGCCGCCCTGGGACGCGTGCATCGTGTGGCAGGAGCCGCAGACAATGTTGCCCGCGCCTGCGTGGATTGCGTATGCATGCCGCAAGAAAATAAGTAAGGAAAGGGGGATAATCAGCATGACTAAATAGAGAGACCTCTTGAGCGGTAAGGCGAACAGCATAACTTTTTTCTCCGATTATAATTACTATAACTACTATAACTACAACTAATATAACCACAAAATACCATACATCCCGCTATTTGTCACTAACTGTTTGGGCAATTCAGGACACAGGGGGGAGATGGCAACGGGGTGCTCCGTCTGAGGCGGACGAAGCATGGGGCAAGGGAAAAGATAGACCCTGAATCAGGTTCAGGGTGACAAAAGCGGACTTTCCCGGCATCCGGCCGGTAAAATCACGATACAAAAGGCGGGGGGGGGGGG
>DASRUI010000115.1:0-11608 GCA_035655515.1 Thermodesulfobacteriota bacterium | reverse complement strand
CTCGCCCGAGGAAAGGAGCCTGTTCTCAACCCGGTCAACGGTCTTTTCCATGTCGTCGAAGCTCACCGGCCTTTTCTCGCAGGCCTTTTTGACTCCGGCAAGTATCTTATTCTTGTCATACGGCACGCGCCTGCCGTCCTTCTTAATGACAAGCGGCAGAGGTTCCTCGACCGTCTCATAGGTGGTGAACCTCTTGGAGCAGGACAAACACTCCCTCCTCCTTCTCGTGGCGCTGCCGTCCTGAGAAAGCCTCGAGTCTATGACCCGGTCTTCCGTATGCCCGCAAAATGGACACTTCATGCGAACCCTAACTATATAATAACGGGGCGGTGTATTACAAGGACTTTGAGGGAAACAACGACCGGCTCGGGATTCAAGGGCTATCTTATGCCGATTTTCTCTTTGAGTTCGTCCAATATAGTATAAACGACCGGAACGAGAATAAGGGTAAGGAAGGTGGACACGACCATCCCTCCGATTGTGGCTATGGCCATAGGCGTCCTTGATTCGCTTCCCGGCCCTATGGCAAGAGCCGTCGGCAGGACTCCCAAAATAGTCGAGAGGGCCGTCATGAGAATGGGCCTGAGCCTCACGGGTCCGGCGGTTAAAACGGCCTCTCTCATCGGCATTCCGTTTCTGCGGAGGGTATTGGTATAGTCAACGAGGAGGATTGAGTTTTTAACGACAAGCCCGACGAGCAGTATCAGGGCTATGAGGCTATAAATATTAATGGTGTTGCCTGTTACCCAGAGCGCGCCGAGCGCGCCGACTATGCTTAACGGAAACGCCAGCATGACCGTAAAGGGATGAATAAAGCTCTCGAACTGAGACGCGAGAATCATGTAGGTTATTATGAGAGAGAGGAATAGCGCGAACACCATGCTCTGCATGGACTCCTGAAACATCTCGGCGCTTCCTCCCAGCCGCGTGGTAAAGCCCTCGGGAAGCGCCTCTTTGGATATCGCGGCTATGTCTTCCAGCGCGGAACCCAGCGTTTTATCGCCTTCGAGGTTAGAGGTAATGGTTATGCTTCTTTCCCTGTCGCGCCTGTTTACAACGCTCGGGGCGACGGTTTCCTCGACCCCTATCAGGTTTTCGAACTTTACGAGCCCTCCGTCTTTGCTCCTTACGTAGAGTTCCTTCAAATCCGAGGGGGTCGCGCTCTGCGACGGAATGAGCTTTATCCTTACGTCGTACCTCTTTCCGGCCTCTTTGTACTCCGTAACGTCGCTTCCTCCGACGAGCGAATTTATGGTCTTCGCGATGGTCGTAAGATCAACCCCCGCGTCAGCCGCCCTCTCGCGGTCTATGGTAACCTTAAGCTCGGGAAGGCCCAGGTCCATATCCGTGTCAACGTCAACGACGCCGGGAATCTTTTTGAACCTGCCGGTTATCAGGCCGGCGTATTTGTCCAATTCAGCGAGGGTCGGCCCCTTTATGATGAATTCAAGGGCAGGCCCCCTGCTCGAGCCGAAGTTCATGGTCATGGAGTTGACGAAGACCGTCATGCCCGGCTCCTTGTTAAGCTCGCGCCTGAGGAAACCGATAATCTCCTGCTGCGACCTTTTCCTTTCTTTCCGGGGGTGCATCCTGACGAACATCAAGCCCTTGTTGACCCGTCCGCCTTCGCCCAAGGCTATGGCGCCGAAAAAGCTCTTTATCTCCGGAATAGAGGCAAGCAACTCTTCGTTACGCTTGAGTTTCCTGCTCGTGTACTCTATGGAAGACCCTACCGGCGTCTCGAACATTACCATAAATCTCGATTGGTCTTCCTGCGGCACGAATTCCTTTCCGAGCGTCATCCAGAAAAAAATACTGGACGAAAAAATCCCGAGCGCTATCAAGACGACCATAAACCTCTTCGAAAGAGAAACCGCGAGGAGCCTTCCGTAAAACGACTCTATGACTTTGTAAAACGCCTCGCTCAAGCGGTAAAACCGGCTTTCTTTGCCGGTTATGTCAAGAAATTTTGACGACAGCATGGGGGTAAGGGTTAAGGCCACAAGAAGCGAAATTGCGATGGCTATGGCGACGGTTATGCCGAATTCAAAGAAAAACCTCCCTATGACGCCTTTCATGAAAGCTACGGGCACGAAGACCGCGGCAAGGGAGGCAGTGGCGGCAATGGCGGCGAAGGCTATCTCCTTCGAACCCTTTAACGCGGCATCAAGGCGGCTCTCTCCCTCTTCGGCGTGACGGTGGATATTCTCTATGATTATTATGGCGTCGTCTATCACCACTCCTATCGCGAGGGTCAACGCGAGCATGGTCATCGTATTCAGGGTAAAACCCATGAAATACGTGAATACGAACGAACCTATTATCGAAAGAGGAACGGCCGTGGCGACAATAAGGGTGGCGACCGTATTTCTCAGAAAGAAGAAGACTATGGCGGCCGCGAGCACGCCTCCGAATATCAACGCGAACTCCATCTCCTCTATGCTCTCTTCGATGAATACCGAAGAGTCGAAGGCAATGTCGAGATTTATCCCGGACGGAAGGTCTGCCTTGGCCTCCTCCACCTTCGCCCTCACGATCTTGGCGAGTTCGACCGTGTTCGACCCCGCCTTCTTCCTTATGCCGAGCCCGACGGCCTCCTTGCCGTTATATCTCGCGAGAGCCCTTTTATCCTCTATGCCGTCTTCCACGGAGCCTACGTCCGATATCCTTATCGGGAAACCTCCCCTGTAAGCGATTATAAGGTCTTTGAAGTCTCCGGCCCGCTCGAACTCCCCCTCTATCTTCACGCTGAACTCGCGGTCGACGCTCTCGAGAAATCCGCCGGGTATCTCGGCGTTTTCCCTCTTTAAAGCAAGAGATACGTCGTCAACCGAGACGTTCCTCGCCATAAGCCGTGCTCTGTCGAGCCAAACCCTTACGGTTCTCTTTCTCTTGCCGCCGATTGTTATGGCGCCGACGCCCTTAAGCGTCTCGAGCCTCGGCTTAAGCGAGTCTTCCGCGAACTTGGTTACGTCCTGTATGGGGCGGTCTCCGCTTACCGCCACCCACATTATGGGCTGGGCCTGCATGTCGAGCTTGCCGACTATCGGCGTATCGATGTCTTCGGGAAGAAACTTGGCTATGGAGGCGACCCTGTCCCTCACGTCCTGCGCCGCGATGTCTATGTCGCGCTCCATCTCGAACTCCACCGTAACGATGGACGCGCCGTGCGAAGAAACACTCGTAAGATTCCTGACGCCCTCGATGGTGGCGACCTCTTCCTCTATCCTGTCGGTTATGTTTTCTTCGATGACTTCGGGGCTCGCGCCCTGAAGCATGGTGGTAACGGTCACGACGGGAAACTCGACCTTCGGAAACTGGTCAACGCCGAGCCTTAAAAACCCTATCGCGCCGAAGATCAGAAGCGCCGCCATCAGCATGAACACCGTAACGGGCCTTTTTATGGAAAACTCGGAAAGAAACATGAGAACTTTCTATTCTTGGGATTTTTTTACTGCCTGACGTTCAACTTCGCGCCTTCCGCGAGGCCTTGGGCGCCGTCCGCCACTACCGCGTCCCCTTCGTTGATGCCGCTCGTAATGACCGCGCTTCCGTCCTGCCTCTCCGCCACCGAGACTTTTCTCATGGATGCCGCGCCATTCAACGCGACGTACACGAAAAAGCCGTCCTGCCCCGGCACTATGGCGTTCTCGGGAACGAGATACGCGTCTTTTAAAACGCCGGTAACAATCTCGACGTTGGCGAAAAGCCCGGGCTTAAGAATTTCTCTTTCGTTCTTTACTCGCGCCTTTATCCTGAATGTCCTCGTGTCTTTATCCACGTCAGGGCTTATAAAATACACGCTTCCCGAAAACTCGAAGTCAATGGAGCTTACCCTTATCAACACCGATTGCCCTTCCCTGACCTCGCCCGCGCGGCCTTCCGGAACTTCGGCCGAGACCTTAACATTGCTCACGTCCATAAGCCTGAAGAGCCTGTCTCCCTCCTTGACGTAACTGCCGACGGAAACGTAACGTTCGGCTATTCGTCCGGGGAACGGCGCCGGGACGCGCGTATGGGCAAGGTCGAGCGTCGCGAGATTAAGAGCGGCCTTTATGCTCTCGACCGTTGCCTTTGCGGAATCCCTCCTTGAAAGGGAGTTCTCGTAATCGTCTTTGCTTATGAGGTCTTCCTTCAGCAGTTCGACCTTCCTTTTGAAATCGTTTTCCGCGAAGTCCAGTTCGGCCCTTGCCCTGTTCAAATCCGCCCTGCTCTTTTCAACCTTCCGGGTGAACTCGCCGCTATCCAGCAAAAGAAGTTCCTCGTCTTTTCGGACGAAGTCGCCCTCGTCCTTAAGCACCGAAATCGCCTTTGCCGCCACCGAAGAGGCCACCATGACCTCTTCTTCGGGCTCGAGCGTTCCAACGAGAGAAATCTTTTGCGTCACGTTCTCTTTCCTGGCCGTCCATATCGTCACGTTATGGGGACGCTCGGCCTGTGGCGGCTTCCCTGAATCACCGCCGTCGCCGTTGCCGCAGGCCGAAAGCAAAACAGAGGCCGCTAATATCGAAAAAAACCTGTTGAACCTTCTCACTCCACCGCTCCTTTCGCGCCCTACGGGGCGGATACCCCTTTGCTTATGAGAACTTCGGCCTCTTCAAGAAGCGTCCCCGCGCTCCGCTTAAGCTCAAGCGCGGAGAGTTCATACTCGTAAGAGGCCCTCATGAGTTCGAGCTCGGCGGACGTCATGGTAACGTCGGCGTCTATCAAATCCGTGGCGGACGCAAGACCGTTCTTATACTGTTTGAAAACCATGTTATAGTTCTCTTCCGCGAAACGAACCTGCTTCCTATAGGCGTCTATGACGGCGCGGATTGAGGCCGCGTTGTTGGCGGCGCGCTTCACCTGAAGGATTATCTCTTTTTTGAGCGCGAACCTCTCTATCCCGGCCTGCCTGAGCCTGCTCCTCGCCTCTCCCAATTCCGCCACACGGAGCCCGCCTTCGAATATCGGGAATGTCAGGGTAACGGCGGCATACGCACTCTCGTCCAAAAAGAACGACGTCTTCGGAGACTGCTCGCGCAGAGAATAAACTCCCTCGACCGAAAGCGTAGGCATGAAAGAGCCCTTGGCGTATTTTATTCCTTCTTCGGCTATTTCTTCCTCGGTCGTTTTCATGAGATAATCCTTTCTCTTAAGAAAGGCCGCTTGCATAAGGGAAGTTTCGTCAGCCGCCGCCTCGAATCCCGGGGTCTTCTCATTGATATCGAAGTCTTTGTCAATGCCCGTCATCCTCTTCAAAATCTCCTTCGCGTCCAGAAGCCCCGCCCCTGCCTTTGCCATATCGGCCTCCCTTGCGGCCACCTCCGCCTCTGCCCGGAAAACCTTGGCCTTGGTGGCGCTCCCGACCTTAAACTGCGCCTCAGCCACGCGAAGTTGCTCGTCTGCCCTTTTAAGGGCCGCGGACTTGATGTCGAGCTCTTTTTTCGCTCTCAAGGCGTTATAGTAAGCGAAAGCCGTATCCATGAGCACACCCTCCTTCGCATCCATGACCCCGAGTTCTCCGGCTATAACGCCTTTTTTCGCCCGGCGAATGAGGCTCCACTCCCTTCCGCCGCCGTAAAGCGGCTGGGTAACCTTTACCTCGAAACGGGAATTATAATCAGGCTGAAGGGACAACGTGCCGCTTCCCTTTTGATCGCTGTATCTCGTATAGACCTCTTCGAGGGTGACGTTCGGAAGCACATTCGAATATGCCTTATTGATGTCGCGCCTGCTCCGCTCGACCGATTCGGAGGCTATTCCCACGCGTTCATGGCTCGCGAGAGCCTCTTTCCAGAGTTCCGCGAGCCCGTATCCGGGAACCGCGAAACACGCGCCCGGGGAAAATACAATGAAGAAAAAAACCGCCCCGCCGGCGAATACGCCTCTAAAATTCATCTCGCCTTCTCCTTGGAAATACCGTTGAGAAATATCCCGGCAAACGCCTCGGCCGCCTTTTTCCGGGGTCTTGAGAAAAATCTCTTAAAGCCGAGTATCTCCTGTGTCATGCAATAATGGAGCACCATGCCGAGGAAGGCCCTCGCGGAAAGCTCGTGATCCATCTTCTTAAACTCGCCCCGCCTTATGCCGTCTTTTATCAATCCGGAGATTAATCCCAGGGTTTCGACCCCGCGGCTCTCTATAAACATATCCGAGAACTTATGCTTTTCAAGGGCGCTGAAAAGCAATAACCGCGCAAAGGTCGTATCTTCGGCGTAAAGTTCCAGAAAGTAGTCGGCTATGGCGATAAAGGCCTTTTTTCCGCTTTTTCCCTTAAGCCTGCCTTCGAGCTTCAAGTTTCCGTGCTTGTCGTTGCAACACCTGTTTATTATCGCCGCGTAGAGGTCGGATTTATCGGCAAAATACCTGAATATCACGGCCTCGCTTATGCCCGCGGCCTTGGCCACCTCTTTAGTGGTGGTTCCCTTAAAGCCTTTCCTGGAGAAAAGGTTCTCGGCGGCGGCCACTATCCGCGCTTTCCTCTCCTCCCCGCTTATCCTTTTTTTTGCCGCCACTGCCGCAACCCCGTTGGTAAGTAAGTACTTACTTATGAAGTATAATCCCGGAGCGCGGAATTGTCAAGGGTTTCGGCGCGAAACCGGCAAATCGGATTGACATGCGCCGTTTTTACTAATAAAATCAACATAAGGGAGAATCCGGAGATGAAGGACCTCATCAAGTGGCTTAAAGGCATGGAAGACGCGGCGGGCAATTTTTACGCCGAGGCGGCAAAGGCTTCCAAAAACAATAAAGAGCTTTCGAAATTCCTCTCCTGCATGTCGAACGAAGAAATGCACCACAAAGAACTCGTGGAAAAAGCCGAGGCCTACGTCGAAGAGATACCCGACATCAGCCACTTCACGCCGATAGAAAAAGACTACCCCTGCTCTCTCGCCTCGAAACTCGCCATGTGCGACATTCGTCTCAAGACCGGCGCCCTGTCGGAAGAAGAGATCATGGATTGCGCCATAACCATCGAATCTTCCGAGATGAACGATTTTCTCATTTACGCGGTAAACTCCCTTAAAGACAAGATTAAAGACGCGGAAGGCGCGGTCTACGAACTTCAGATGCATAAGCGCCGCCTAAAAACGTTTCTCGAGGAATCGGCTTACGGCCGGGATATGGTCGAAAAGATCAAACACATGCCGTCCTTCTGGCACGAAAGCGTGCTCATAGCGGACGATTCCGCGCCCATAATCGAACTCCTCTCGGCGGTGCTATACGGCGAAAGCGCCATAGACAAGGCATATAACGGCAAGGAGGCCTTGGAATTGATAAACAAGAATTACTACTCCGTCATAATACTCGACGTCGCGATGCCGGTGATGAACGGAATAGAGTGTTATAAAGAGGCGGTAAAGGCGCACCCGGAAATCAAAGACCGCGTGCTTTTCTTCACTGCCTACGATGAGAGCGAAAACCTGAATTTTTTCAAGAAAACCGGCTTGAGATACCTCCTGAAACCGGCCCACCTGAGTGAAATCAAAAAAAGCGTGGCAGCCATAATAGAAAAAGAACGCTAACGCCGCCTCATGCCGGATTTCCGCGCCCGGCGCCGCTTCCCGTCACGGCATATGCATGGCAGATGACGACTTCGCGCCTGAAAGCGGCGCCGGACAATCCCAAAAAGAATATTGACACGGCGTTTCTATTGGTATAAAATATTATCTTCTCTTTACCGAGAATTCTTTACCGGAGCAATCAATAAAGACAAACGAACGCAATCAAAAGGAGGAACGGCAATGGCAGTAACTACTTTCGAAGAGGCAAAAGAAAAGATAGCCGCGTGGCTTAAGGAAAACGGCCATCAGGTAAGGACGGTCGACGACCAGTACTCGAACTTCCACTTCGAGATTGACTACCCGCTCGGCACGCTTAAGAGGCAAAGGATAATACAGCCCAAGGAATACCCCGGCCTCGTGGTCCTGCTGAACGGCGTGTCCATAGCGCCTGAGCACAAGGATAAGTTGAAGGGACTGAGCGAAGAAGAAAAGGATAAGTTCTATTCCGAGATCCGTAAAGACCTTATGTTCGCCGAAAACAGCTACGACATAAGCGAAGAGCAGGGAATAGCGCAGCAGATACAGTTCTCGTACGAGTTCTACTTCGACGTCCTCGGCAAGACCCAGCTCTTCAAAGGACTCCTCTTTAACCACAGGACGCTCATGTACATCGTAACGACATTCAACGACAAGTTCGGTCTTCCGGCTCTTCCGGACGATAAAAAGGCGACCCAGACGCTCCAGTAAAAACCGCGCAAGAACAAAAAGGGCTGCTGATATTCTCAATCAGCAGCCCTTTTTTATTGCCGCAAAGCCTTCTTTATGCCTTACTTAAGCCTCCGTCAGTGGGCGCCGCAACACTTCACGTCTCCCATTGATGTGGCTTCTTTAAGGGCTACTATCTCGGCATCCATTCTCCTTCTGTCTTCGGAATACGGAGACAATCCCTTCGCCTTCCTGTCGCCGGCGACAAGCGGAACATGCCCTTCCCTGATCTTGAGCATTTTTTCATAAAGAATCGCCCTCTCATCGGCCTTCATGACCTCATCAATCTGCGGAAAGAACTCCTCATCTTCTTTTATTATATGGTTACGGAGATTTACTATAAGAGACGTCACCAATCCGTCCTGTATGTCGCCGTCCTGAAGACCGCAACGGAACCCGTGGAGTATGGATATGAATTCCACGTGGTCTTCCTTCATTATGGCGACAAGTCCCTCGCCCATGGAAATACGGCTTTCGATAAGAGGAAACAACGCCCCTTCCTCTTGCTTGATGGCGTGAAGTATTATGTCGTTTTCAACCGACGCGGTGGATTCCCAAAGCCCCTCTATGTCCCTCTTGCGCACCTGATCTTCAATAACATCCAACTTCGCGAGCACATGCCGGTGCTCGTCGGAAAGCATCCAAAGCGGGTCTTTCTCGTTTACCTTTTCTTTCGAAGAGCCTGCATCCACTGCCTCCCGCGTTTCCTCCACGCTTAAAACCTTAAATACCTGCGCGAAGCCCATCCTGCATGCCGTCGAAGGGCTTTTAAAGGTATCCCCTTCCTTCGCGGCTGAACGGAGTTCGTTGAAAAACGACTCCTCGATGTCTATCTCGCCCTTTTTGCAAAACACCTGGCACGAAGGATGGGTGCACTGGTATTTTATGGTCAAACATTTTCCGCTCATGGCAACCTTACCTCGCTTTCGTATATTTCATATGCCTTATTTTTTAATTGTATCAAATACACGCGCCGAATTCAATTGTTTTGTCTTGATGACAGGCGCGCGGGCGCAGGGAAGAGCCCTGCTCAGGAAGGAAGATGGGTGAATATAACGACAAACCACGTTATTATGAGAGTGGCCCCGAAGTATCCGCCGTATCTTACGGCGAGCCCGATCCTTGCGATAAACACCTTAAGTCCGTGCAGGGAAAGACCCAGAAACCATAGCGCTATGGAAGACGCGTGAGGGGCCTTGGCTATGGATAAGACCGCTATGGTCAGGTAACATGCAATGGTCATGTAGCCGTTAAGCCTATGCATGAAGGTCTCGTGCTCGTCGGTCTTTTTGACCATCCGAAACCCTCCCATGAAACTCATGACCGCGAGCATGAAACCTATGGCTGAAAGTACGCTTACAAGCAAGAAAACAACCCTCCCGAGCGCCTGATTATGCGTTATTTCTTCACAGCATAATACATGAGCAGGAGTCTTCTTTCAATAAAATAAATTATCACGCCGATATAGATTAGCGCGACCGGCAACAGGAAATACAGCCTCCTCATGACCTTATTGCCTTCGAGTTCGTTGTTTTCGGATTCGCTCATGACGATGCCGTAGGTGTTCTTGTAGGCGGTATTGTTCCTGAGCACGTTCGAACTCGACGACCAAAGAGTAATGCCGTTCCAGTAATTCGAATCCGCGGTGTTGTTCTCAAGCCTGTTGGCGGAGGCTGACACAAGGAGAAACCCCTTCTCCGCGTTGGAATCGGCGTGGTTCTTCTCGAAGACGTTATCATTGGAGTTCTGAATGACTATGCCGTCGGTATTGCCGCTCGCCGTATTTCCGGAAAACACGCCGCCTGAAGACTCCTCCACGAAAATACCCGTATAATTCCCCGTAGCCAAAATGTCGCTCACCTTGACGCCGGAAGCTCCGTGCACGTGCAACCCGACCAGGCTCGAGCCTTTTAAAGTGAAACCCGAAAACTCGCCCTCTTGTACTCCGTCTATTTTCACGACGGCCTTCCCCATATCCTTCGCAATTATTATTGCCGAAGAATTGCCGTTTTTGGACCTAATTACCAAGGACTTTCCTATGAGGACATTCTCGACGTAAGTTCCGTCAGAGACGATTACCGTATCGCCGGGGGCCGCGGCTTCGACAGCCCCCTGCACGGAACTTGCCTCGGACGGCACGTTTATGACCCTTGCCGCGGATACGCACGGCAACAGACAAAAAACAAATGCCGATAAAAAGATGAACGCCCTCGTCTTCAACTTTTCAATGTCTCCCATGATGACCTAAAAAAAACTCCCCCCGGATACCTCAAAATACTATGGGGAGAGTTTTTGTCAAACTAAATATCTGGGGTAAAGCAAACGCAAACCCTATTCGTGTCCCGCGGCCCCGACCTCTGCCTTATAGGCCTGACAAACCTGCGAGCAACGCGTGCAATAGAACGAATGGGTAAGTTCATACTCCTTAAAAACAGGGCAGGTCTTGCAGATACAATCTATCTCTTTCTGTATCTTTTTGCTTGTGCCGCTTAACGGAAAGCAATACGCGTTCATGGCGTCGCCCTTTACGAATGTCGGGCAAGTGGGGCACTTGCACTTTTTCTGAAGTTCCGCCTGCTTCTTTTCGTAATCTCCCCCGGACATGTCCTCCACGCCAAAGTTGTCGAATTCGCTGAGCTTAACCATAATCTGCTTCCCTCCTTTGCAGGTTTTTTTTAGCGGTTAATTTCGTATGAAAAGTATAGCCCTAAATATAACCTTGTCAAGGGGTAAGACATAACGAAGAATACCAAAAAACAAAGGGAAACACGGTTTATTTTCCATCCCCTTTGTTCATGTTGCCATTAACAAGCCTCCTGTGTATGAATCCAAGTGATGAACCGGCCTGCCAACGATGTGAAGATTCCCTATCCGGTTCTTTATTGCGCCATAAACATTGCCGTTTATCCTTTTAACAGCGAATAAATGCTATAGCCCGCGACAAGTACGCCGACGACCAGATTTAACGGTCTGGTGCTCTCTGACGAATTAGGCATAAACATGACATCCAGCCTGAAGGCCTCTGTAAATTTATTCCTTACAAAGACGATCAATATCAGCCAGACCCCATAAATTATGCCTGCTATGGTTACTATCGTATCCAGATTTTTCATAAGAAAGTATAAGGGAAGGCCGCGCGGCCTTCCCTTATACAGATTACGCATGGCTATTGCTATCAAGGCTAAGGCCTTGAGTTACGCTATTGGTGCAAGTCTATCTTCTTCATCTTATCCTTGTCGCCATCGGAAAGACTATCCCACCATGT
Organism: Thermodesulfobacteriota bacterium; assembly: GCA_035655515.1. Taxonomy (GTDB): domain Bacteria; phylum Desulfobacterota; class GWC2-55-46; order GWC2-55-46; family DRQE01; genus JBBTLC01. Next base: position 91 of record DASRUI010000115.1, on the reverse strand, counting down.
GCCGCCGGAGTTGCCGTAGTCAAACCGCTCGGCTCCCTTGCGGGTATAGTAGTACCAGTTCAGGAAGGCGGAATATCCATAGTAAACCGCC
>DASRUI010000114.1:0-2401 GCA_035655515.1 Thermodesulfobacteriota bacterium | reverse complement strand
GGATGAGGAGTGAGGCGTATTTTTATATACGCCGCAGCGACGAGTCGAGGAGTAACGCAGGTATGCGAAGTTATGACGCTCTGAATAATAGGAGGTGGCCTTATAGTATTCCCTCAGAGAAGCAATAAAAAAGACGAAACCAAGATAAACAGGTTTATAAGGGCGTCAGAGGTAAGGGTCATAGGCGCCGACGGAACTCAGTTAGGGGTGCTTCCGATAGCCGACGCCTTAAAGGTGGCTGACGAAGCGGGGTTGGATCTGGTCGAGGTGTCGCCCAACGCGAAGCCGCCCGTATGCAAGGTCATAGATTACGGCAAGTATAAGTATCAGATGAGCAAGAAGGCGCACGAGGCCAAGAAAAAGCAGGTCGTAATCCACGTCAAGGAAATAAAGCTCCGGATTCAGACCGAAGAGCACGACTTCCTCGTGAAACTCAAGAGCATGAGGAAGTTCCTCATGAACGGGGACAAGGTGAGGGTGTTGGTGTTTTTCAGGGGAAGGGAAATCACCCATCCGGAGTTCGGCAGGAACATGCTCGCCAAGGCGCTTGAGGGCGTGAAGGACATAGGGATAGTCGAACAGCATCCGAGACTCGAGGGCAGGAATCTGTCCATGCTGATAGGGCCCGTTCATTCGAAAGAAATAAAAAGCAAAGGAGAAGAAAAGGATGCCAAAAATCAAGACCAATAAAGGCGCGGCAAAGAGATTCCGCGTTACGGGCACGGGCAAGATTAAAAGGATGAAGGCCGGAAGAAGGCATCTTCTTACGTCGAAGGCTCCGGGACGGAAGAGAAGATTAGGGGCGACGCTCGTTGACAAGACGAACGTCGATTCGATAAAGAAACTTTTGCCGTATTCATGATGAAGGCCGCTGGCACCACGGCCGGATTTATTGACAGTGTTATGACAAAAAATGGCGTATACGCACAGAGCGTCAGAACAAAGCAGACCAAGGCGCCGGGGCACCCGCGAAGCGGGTCGGACGAGGAGTGAGGCGTATATTCACATACGCCGCAACGACGAGGCGAGAAGCAACGCCGGGGTACCCGCGCAAAGCGTGGGTCGCGCGAAGTTATGACGCTCTGTTAAAGTAGCGAAAGGAGTAAGGGACAATGCCGAGGGTTAAAAGAGGAGTACACGCAAAGAAAAAAAGAAGGAAGGTCTTAAAGGCCTCCAAGGGTTACAGGGCGGGAAGAGGCTCGCTTTACAGGATAGCGACCGAGGCCGTCGAAAGAGGACTCCGCTACGCCTACGCTCACAGAAGGAGCAAGAAGAGGGTGGCGAGGGCACTTTGGATAGCGAGGATAAACGCCGCGGCGAGGCTTAACGGACTTACTTACAGCCGCCTTATCGCGGGACTCGAAAAAGCCAATGTGGCGCTCGACAGGAAAACGCTTGCCGAGATGGCGGTGGTCGACCCGGCCGCGTTCACCAAGGTTACCTCTGTAGCGAAGAGCGCCCTTGCCGCATGATAGGGAAACTCAAGACCATTGAACAAGAGGCCCTTAAGTTACTCGGGGAAGCCCAAAGCCTTGAGGCTCTTCTCGATATCGGGAAGACTTACCTCGGCAGGAAAGGGCCTCTTTCTTCGGTCATAAAGGAATTAAACACCCTTCTTCCGGAAGAGCGCGCCAAGGCCGGAGCCGAGATAAACGCGGTAAAGACCGGAATAGAACAAACCCTCCGAACTCTCGAAAGCCAATACCGCGATATTGAAAAATTGAGACGCCTCGAAAAAGAGCGCCTCGACGTGACGTTGCCGGGGCACGCCCGCTTTGCCGGAACCCTGCATCCGGTAACGGCCGTCATGGAGGAGATAGAAGACATATTCTCTTCCATGGGTTTCGACATAGCCGAAGGCCCGGAGGTCGAGACGGATTATTATAACTTCGAGGCCCTCAACATTCCCGAAGACCATCCCGCGAGAGACATGCAGGACACCTTTTATCTCGAAGAGCAACTTCTTTTGAGGACTCACACGTCTCCTGTTCAGGTAAGGGTCATGGAAACCCGCAAGCCCCCTCTTCGCGTAATAGCGCCGGGCGCGGTTTACAGGAGGGATTCCGACATAACCCATACGCCCATGTTCCATCAGGTGGAAGGGTTCATGGTCGATAAGGGAGTAACATTCGCCGATTTGAAGGGGGTTCTGACGCAGTTTCTTCTTCGCGTGTTCGGAGAAAAAACAGGGGTGAGATTCCGTCCGAGTTTTTTCCCTTTTACCGAGCCGAGCGCCGAGGTTGACATAAGGTGCGTCATCTGCGCGGGCAAGGGGTGCCGGGTTTGCAAGGGGAGCGGCTGGCTCGAGATACTCGGATGCGGCATGATACATCCCAATGTCTTTCGCTCCGTCAAGTACGACCCGGAAGAGGTGAACGGATTCGCCTTCGGTCTGGGCATA
>DASRUI010000113.1:0-2544 GCA_035655515.1 Thermodesulfobacteriota bacterium | reverse complement strand
AAAGCCCCGGCGCGTGAGACGCGCCCCCTGCCAAGACCGAGAAACTCCCCGCGAGCCCGCCCACTACTATATTGAGCCATGTCCTCCTCTTGAGCCATACCGTGTATATGAAGCCGTAAACTATGGCGCCAAGCCCGAGGTGAAGGGCCACCATGGCGTTCAGCGCTCCGAAGGATATGACTATGGATAAGACAAGAAACCCTAATGCCGCCAGGATAGCCCTTGACGGGCTTATGGAATCGTTCAGCGCGAGGGGCCTTTTCTTCGTTCTCGCCATGACCGAATCTATGTCGCGGTCGTAGTAGTGGTTAAAAGCGCTCGAGGCCATGGAGGCGAACATGGTGGCCGCGACGAGAAACGTCAAGTCCTTCCACGAAAGACGCCCCGTGTTGACCGACATATAACCGGCGACCGCCGAAAAGGCTATGAGACTGCAGATGCGGACCTTAAATAAACTCATGTACTTGCCCATCAAAACAACCCCTTTCTTTAACCGTAGGGGCACGATGCATCGTGCCCCTACAAACAAACCAATCAAAAGCACCCCTGTTGAACGTTATCTATAAGCCTCGTCCTCGCCCCTCTTTAAAAGAGAGGCAAGGGCGTTTATCACGAAGAATAATCCGCCGAGTATGGCGACAAGCCCTCCGAAACCCATGATACCCATGCCTATGTACTCGCCCAAACTCTTCAGATGTTGCTCCCCGGCGTAGACCTTCCTCTGAACTCCGAAATACCCTGCCACGTAAAGCCCCACGGCAAAAAGCACGACTCCGGCCGAATAAAGATAGGGCTGGATTCTCGCGAGCCTAAGGCTCCGGAGCCTTAGGCCCATAAAAGGAAGCATCTCGTAAAAAAGCCCCATGAAGGCTATTGTAACGGCCCCTATGGCGAGATGATAATGGGCCGGTATCTTGGTGTTGACCCCCTTTATGTCAAGAGCCACGAGCCCGCCGAGAAGAAATACCCCTAAAGAAAGGGCAAGCGACGAAAAACCGGGTGTCCTCCACGGAAGCCCCTTTTCCTTAAAAAGAAACATCGCCACCCCTATCATGAAAGCCCCTGAAAGAGGCCCTATGCCCCACCTCATGAGTTGGGTATAGATGTCGGTATATTCCTGCGAAGACGTGTCGTAGAAAGCGTACACCATAAGAGAAGGCACGACAAATATAAGGTAAGCCAAAAACATCCGCTTTGCCGCCTTTTCGTTGAACGGGAGTTTCCCCGCGGTAAAGCGCGAGATGAAAAACCACGCGGTAATCATCGCTATCGTGTTCGCGAACTGAAGTATGTGCCCGCCTCCCCAAAAGAGCCTCTCGAAGTCTATGAACGCCTTGCCCGTCGAGTATTGAAGATAAAGCGAAAGAGCGAAAGACAGAAGCGCCGTTACTGCCGCTATTCCCGCTACCGTTATGCCGACGGTCGTGGCAGGAAGGGTCTTTTTTTCCATGAACTCCGCGAATATGGTAATGCCGGAGTTCACGAAGTGAATGAACACGCCGGAAAAGAAAAGCGCGAGCCCGGCGTAAAAAACCGGCTCTATGAGCACGGGAACGTAGTTGGCAAGCTCGGCGTATCCCCTGCCCGTAAAGACGCAAAAAGCGATAAGCAACATTCCAATCGCCGAAGACGCGAGGGCGGCCCACCCGAGAGGAACGCTCCAAAATCTCCTTCCGGATTCAACGGTCGCGGCATAAGCCAGCAAAAACCCCTCAAAGGCCAAAAACCATATCACGACCGCCAAAACCACGTGCCCGACGAGCGCTATATAAAGATACTCCGCGCCCGAAGGAAAAAAATTCTCTACGTACGGGGTTCTCGCGAGGGCTATGACCAAAGCGAACAGCCCCGCGAAAACCAGAGAAAAAACCGATATAAGCGCCCATCCGTAAACTATCCCGTTGCTTGCCGTTTTCATCGAAGGAATCCCATTATCGCCCTTATTATAATCCATGCGCTTCCTTCCGCTATGACTAATGTCATTTTATAGGCTCTTCAAACCCTGATATAATTATGCTATACTAAACAGACTAATCTTACCACGGAGGTTTCATATATGTTAAAGGAAAGAATCGAAGAGGCATTGGACTCCATAAGGCCGGCGCTTCAGGCCGACGGAGGAGACGTCAAGCTGGTTGACATTGACGAAGCGAAAGGCATAGTGCGAGTTGCGCTTCAGGGCGCGTGCTCGGGGTGTCCGAGCGCTCAGATAACCCTTGCCATGGGCATCGAGCGGGCCATAAAGGAAAAGGTTCCCGAGGTAAAAGAAGTCCTCTCCGTATAACGGCCTTGAAAAACCGCCCCGACCCGTCCGCCTCAGGCGGAGGCCGGGGTAGTTTTTCGCCTGTAACGGATATTGCCATGACCTACCACATACTCGAAACCTGCGTAGAGTGCGGACTCTGCCTTCCTGAATGCCCGGAAGGGGCTATAAGCGAAGGGACGCCCTATATCATAGACGCGCGCCTTTGCACCGAGTGCAACGCGTGCGCCGAGGTTTGCCCTGTTGAGGCGTGCGTGCCGAAGCCGAAAGACGTGGCTTAA
>DASRUI010000112.1:0-6023 GCA_035655515.1 Thermodesulfobacteriota bacterium | reverse complement strand
GACAACGATGTCCGGCTCTATGCCCTTGGCCTGTATGGACCGTCCCGAGGGGGTGTAATAAAGAGAGGTCGTAAGCCGGACGGCCGAGCCGTCTTTCAAGGGTATTATCGTCTGCACCGAACCCTTGCCGAACGTCGGAGTACCTATTATGACGGCCCTTTTATGGTCCTGAAGCGCGCCCGCGACTATCTCCGAGGCGCTCGCGCTGCCGTCGTTCACCAATACGACCATGGGAAAGTACGGATGAGCCGCGCCCTTTGCGGCGGTATACTCGACGCTCTGCTCTTTAATCTTGCCCTTTGTGGAAACCACGACGCCGGAGGCCACGAACTTGTTGCTTACCGCCACGGCCTGATTAAGAAGCCCGCCCGGGTTATTTCTCAAATCGAGCACGAGGCCCTTCAATTTTCCGTCCTTGGAGCCGAGCTCGACGAGCGCCTTGCCGAGGTCGTCTCCCGTGCTTTCCTGAAACTGGGTTATCCTCACGTAACCGAAACCCTCGTCGAGCGTTTTCCACTTCACGCTCTTTATCTTTATGATTTCCCTTACGAGTTTAAAGGGTTTCGAATCTTCGAAACCTTCCCTCCATATCCAAAGCGTCACGGACGTGCCCTTCTCTCCCCTTATGAGCTTCACCGCGTCGTTGACGTTCATGTCCTTGGTCTGCTTTTCCTCTATCTTCATTATCCTGTCTTTCGGCTTTATCCCCGCCTTGTAAGCGGGGGTATCCTCTATCGGGGATATGACGGTAAGGAATCCGTCCCTTACGCCGATCTCTATGCCGACTCCTCCGAACTGCCCTTTGGTGTCGACCTGCATCTCGCGGTAGTCTTCCGGGGTAAGGAACGAAGAGTGCGGATCAAGCCCCTTCAGCATGCCGTTAACCGCGCTGTAAACGAGGTCCTTGGTCTTTACGTCCTCGGGATAATTCTCCCTTACTATGCCTAAAACGTCGGCGAAGAGTCTTAGTTTTTCGTATTCCTCGGTCGTAACCGCGGTGGCCGCTTTTTGGCTTACGCCCCAGAGCGGCACGGATATCGCCGCCAACATTACGGCGGCCGCGACGGCGAATAGCAAAGCATTCTTTCTGAACATCTTGAATTACCCCCGGATTTGATAAAATATTATTATACTACACATGGCGCCATAAATAAATACCGTTACGAAACATTGGGACAAAGCGTCAGAACAAAGCAGACCAAGGCGCGACGAAGGTGAGGAGCGAGGCGTATTTTTATATACGCCGCAGCGACGAGCCAAGGAGCAACGCCAGGGTACCCACGCAAAAAGCGTGGGTCGCGTGAAGTTATGACGCTTTGCATATCATATAATTTATCAATCTATCGCCTTCCTGTCAATCCATGTCAAAGGGTCGCTCGGAACGCCCTTCCGGCGCACCTCGAAATAAAGCCCCGCCGTGTCCGCGGCCCCGGAATCCCCGACAAGCGCCACTATTTCCTCTCCGGCGACCGGCGAGCCCTTCCGCAGGAGGGTTTCGGAGACATGCGCGAAAAGCGTGTAAAACCCGTCACCATGATCTATTATCATTACCTGACCGTAGCCCTTGAGCCAGCCGACATACGCGACCTTTCCCTTGTAAACGCTTTTCACCGGAGTTCCGTAGGCCGCCTCTATGAGTATGCCGTTGTTGAACGTGACGGTGTTGAATTTCGGGTGAACCATCTTGCCGTAAAAAGAAACCACCTTGCCGTTTACCGGCGGCTTAAGCCTGCCCTTCATCGCGGCAAAGCCGCTCTTTCCCAAGGCCGCGGTTTCCTCCTCTTTTTCGAGTTTGGCTATGATGTCCGTGAGTTCGCTCTTCGCGCCTTCGAGTTCCTTCGCGAGATTGAGCGAGCCCTGCTTTTCCTTCTTTATCCGCGCAAGGAGCGACCTTTTGTTTTTAAACGCCTCTTCGGCGTCGTTTTTCTTCAAGGACGCGGCCTTGCGGCCTGAACCGAGCTCGCGGAGAAGCCCTTGAAGGCGCTCTTTTACCGAGGCAAGTTCCGAGATATTAACTTCCGCGCGCTCCATCAACCTTACGTCCGATTCCATGATTGCGGTCATGTACCTGTATTTTTTCCCCGCGTCGCCCGGGTCGAAGCCGGGAATAAACCTCAACATCCCGCCGTTTCTCATCCTGTAGATGGCCGTAAGCCTGGACTTCAAACGCCCCCCGATAAGCCGCTTTTCCGCGGTAAGACCGGCCACCTTGACCTCGGCGACGGAAACCTCCCCGCCCAAGGCAACGATGGAGGAATCTATTTTCTTGAGTTCTTCCCTGCTTTTTTTTATCGCCTTATTCGCCTTTTCTATCTCCTCGAGAACGGTCATTTCCTTCCTGGAAATCCTCTCGACGGCCTTTTCCGTCTCGCCGAGTTTTTTCTTCACGTCCTCGAGTTTCTTCTCCTGCGCCGCCATGTCGGGCTTTTTGCCGTCGCTCGCGACGGCAACAGGAATAAAAACCAGCGACAAGAATAAAATCGCGGCAAGCTTCATGCCTTTAAAAACCTCCCGAGCGAGATGAAACTTCCGATGCCGCCTATGCAGGCGCCTCCGAGCGCCAACAGCCAGAAGAGGGTAAAAAACGGCAGAGGGTTCGCGACAAGGAATAAAAAATGCGCGGGCACGTAGGCCGAAAAGAGCGTTTGCGCGGCGTAAATCGCGAGAAGCGATATCCCCCCGCCGACCGCCCCCGCGAACATTCCCTCTATCAGAAAAGGCGCTTTCACGAACGCCTCGCTCGCCCCGAGATACCTCATTATCTCTATCTCGCCCTGCCTCGCGTAGATAGTCAAGCGTATGGTGTTGGATATCAAAAACATCGCGGCGGCCGCGAGAAAAATACCGAGGAATATCGAGCCGAACTCCAGAAATCTTATAAACGACGCGAACTTCTCGACCCACTCGGCCCCGTAATCCACGTCCTCGACCCATTCGAGCCTCTTAAGCCTTTCGGCAGTTACGGAAAAAGCCTCGGCGCTGACGTTGGCCGGCGAAAACTTCACCTCGAAAGACGCGGGCAACTGTTCCGGACCGACCCCGTCCAGAAGGCTCTCGTGCCCCTTGAGTTCTTTTTTAAGAAACTGAAACGCGCTCTCGCTCGAAACATACGCGGCCTCTTTCACGCCCGGCACCGCCATAAGCCTCTGCCCGAGCGTATCAGGGCCGTCCTTCAGGGCTTCGCTCTTTACGTAAACGACCGCGTGGGTCCTGTCCCCCCACTGCTCGACAAAGGCGTTCAGGTTGGAGAACACTATCGAAAAAAATGCGAACACCGCCAGCGACACTCCGACCGTTATCGCGGAAAGCGCCGTATTCAGGACATTCTCCCTCACGTTGCCCAAAGAATCCTGAATCATGTACCGGAATTTGTGCCTCGCGGTCATTCGCTTGCAAGCCTCCCGTGGTCGATGACAATGACCCTCTTGTTAGATTTAGAGATAAGCGCCTTATCGTGGGTGGCGACGATAATGGTCGCGCCGCGGGCGTTTATTTCGCGGAATATTCCCATGACTTCGTCAGCGAGTTCGGGGTCGAGGTTTCCTGTCGGTTCGTCGGCCACGAGTATCTCGGGCTCCTTAACGAGGGCGCGGGCAAGCGATACCCTTTGCTGCTCGCCGCCGGAAAGGCTGAGGGGACGGAAGTTCGCCCTGTGAAGGAGCTTCACGTAGGAAAGCGCCTTAAGAGCCTTGGCCTTCACCTCCGAAGGAGGCTCTCCTTTTATCTTAAGGGAGATGGCGACGTTTTCCAGAACGCTTCTCGAGTTTATGAGTTTGGAGTCCTGAAACACGAACCCCATCCTTCTTCGAAGGCGGAGGAGTTCGTCGCCGGGGATGCGGAGATAATTTCTTCCGTCGATTATTATGCTTCCGCTCGAAGGGGCCTCGGCGCCGGAGAGAATCTTCAAGAGGGTGGACTTCCCTGCCCCGCTCGGCCCGGTGATGAAAAGGAACTCTCCCTTTTCAATCTTCAAGGTTACGTCGGTCAAGGCCGGCACGTCGCCGTCATAATTTTTGGATACGCGAAACAGTTGAATCATAGGGATAGCGCCGCGAAGGCGTTAAAATATTATCCCATTTGAAAAAAATAAGTCAAATGAATTTGGGGAGGGGGCGCGGGGCGTTAAGCGTTCATCCACTTTTCTTACGCGGGTTAGCCGGCTAAGAGGGGAAAGGGTTGCGTCCCTTTTATTCCCGCATTGTGTGTGATATATTGATTTTGGCGGGCACGGGCCCATCTTTAAATATCCATGCGCCACCGGACAGATGGCGGAAGATAAATAAAATTGCCCATATATGATAATCTCCCATAAGTATAAATTTATCTTCATTAAGACGGGGAAGACCGCCGGGACCAGCATTGAGGTTTTTTTTATCCCGCCATTGCGGCGAAAACGACATCTTGACCCCGATATATCCCCACGTTGAACCGCACATAGCCAGGAATTTTAAAGGCTTATGGAATCCATTGAGAAGTTCGGCAAACCTGCTTACGCTCCACGCGATCAAAAGAACTTTCAAGGAACTTTGCAGCCTGAATAAATTCTTCAGCCACATCCCTGCCGTTGATGTGCGGGCGCGGATATCTCGCAAGATTTGGGATAATTACTTTAAATTTTGCGTTGAAAGAAACCCTTGGGATAAAACCTTGTCGTACTATCACATGCTCAACCATAAATCAGGCGGGAAAATGACGTTGGAAGAATATTTCGAAAAAGGCGATTTCTGCGTTAATTATCCAAAATACACCGACAAAAATGGCGGCTTGATTGTCGATAGAGTGATTAAGTATGAAAGTCTCACTGCGGAATTAGGCCAAATCTTTGACAGTTTGGGCATTCCCTTCGAAGGATCGCTCGGCGTAAAAGCCAAGTCGGAGTATAGAAACGATAGAACGCCATATAGGGAGATTTTTTCGAATAAACAAATAAAAATCATGAAAAAAGTGTTTGAAAAAGAAATCGCCATGCATGGATACCGGTACTGAACAACAAGACGCAGAAAAGACTAGGAAAGAAAAGGGGACGGTTCTATTTTCCACTCTCCACAAGAAAGAAAAGGGGACGGTTCTATTTTCCACTCTCTCCATCCTTCTTTGGCCTCCCTATCCCTCGGATTATCGCGGAAATCTTGTATCCACCCTCAATCTGTTTAACGAAATCTTCGCTCCCGTAGACAACCCTTCTATCCATCTCTCCCTTCATCGCGGCCTTTTCCTTAAGCATGCCTTTTACAAACTCCCTGTATCGCAATCTAAGATTCGCCTCGTCCTTCGACCATCTCTCGTATATGGAATGCCGGTCGGTTACCCCGTCGTCTTTCCCAAACGCATATACGCCGTAACTGCTCCATTGATAATCCTTCGGATCTTTGACAACGCCGGCCCTCACCGGATTCAACTCAACGTAACTCCCGCAGGCAAGCAAATATTCGTCCCTTGATACGAGAATGCTTTTGAACCGATCCTGCCAAAAATGCCCTATATGCCCGTATTTGGCCTTATAATATTGCGCGTATGAAAGATTTATCCCTTTCATTGTTGCGGCAAGACTACCGCCTCCGGATGACGTCTCAAGGACAAGGTGAACGTGATTTCTCATCAATACATAATGATAGAGGCTGAATCCATATCTCTCTTTGTACTTTCGAATAATCCCAATATACTTTCGGTAATCGCTCTCATCCTTGAAAATATCCTGCCGGTTGTTGCCTCTGGTCAAGACGTGATATATGTTTTCTTCCGGCGCTATCCTGGCAACCCTTGGCATACGCAAAGCCTATCATCGAACATCAATTCTGTCAATTAAATAGAACCGTCCCCTTTTTCCTTTTTCTACCCAAAAAATAAGAACCGCCCCGGCGTTACATCGGGACGGTTCTTATGGAAATCTGGCGGAGCCGACGGGACTCGAACCCGCGCCCTCCGGCGTGACAGGCCGGCGTTATAACCAACTTAACTACGGCTCCTCATATAAAGGCAGATGCGGCCTGCCCTTTATAACGGCGTTTCATGGTGGGCGGAAC
>DASRUI010000111.1:0-7578 GCA_035655515.1 Thermodesulfobacteriota bacterium | reverse complement strand
CGAGCAGGTTTACGTGCTCCTTGACGCGAGCCTTCCGAAGCCGGACCTCGTCATATATCTTCAGGCATCGAGCGAGGTGCTTATGGAGAGGATAAAGAAAAGAGGCAAGGTTTACGAAAAGGACATAAGCGAGGATTATCTCAAGAGGCTCGTGGACGCGTATAACAAGTATTTTTTCTATTACACGGACACGCCGCTTCTTGTGGTGAATACGACCGAGATAGATTTCGTGAACAACCCCCAAGACTTATCAAACCTCGTGAAGGAGATAAAGTCAATAAAAGGGGGAACGCAGCACTACATACCGCTTGTAACCGCGAGATAGTCCGCCTAAGGCGGAGCGGACCGGGACGGATTGAGTTTTTAGGCTTCTCGAGAGAGGCCGCGGCCATTTCGCGCCGTCAAAAAACCTTCCGTTTTTCGGAAGGTTTTTTAGTTTTAAGGAGGAAGCCGAAAAAGTCCCATATTGTCATTGCGAGGGGTTTTATCCCGAAGCAATCTCATCTTTATAATAACGGGATTGCTTCCCCCCGTTTTCACGGGGGCTTCGGCTCACTCGCTCGCAATGACGACAATTTTAGTTTTTCGGCAATCTGTTAGGGAGGAAGCCGTGAAGAATATAACCGTAACAGACGTGCTTAAGATGAAAAAACAAGGCAAAAAGATTCCCGTTCTTACGGCCTATACCTATTCCATCGCTCGCGCCTTGGATTCCTCCGGCATTCCCGTTATTCTTGTCGGGGATTCCGTCGGCATGGTCGAGGCCGGGCTCTCTACGACTCTTCCCGTTACAATTGACGAGATGATTTACCACACAAGGGCTGTCGCGAGGGCGTGCTCGTCGGCAATGGTCGTCTCTGACATGCCTTTCATGTCGTATCAGGCGAGCGTCGAGGACGCCGTGAGAAACGCCGGACGCCTTGTTAAAGAAGGCGGGGCGAGCGCGGTAAAGCTCGAGGGAGGGCTCAAGGCGGCCTCCCGCATAAAGGCTATAGTTTCGGCCGGCATTCCGGTCATGGGCCACGTGGGCCTTACGCCCCAGTCGGTTTTGGCTTTCGGCGGCTACAAGGTGCAGGGGCGCGAAAAATCCCGCGCCGAGGAAATAGTAAAAGACGCGAAAGCGGTTGAGAAGGCCGGGGCGTTCGCGGTTGTTCTGGAGTGCGTGCCGACGACTCTCGCCGCCCGCATAACGCGTCTTCTCAGGATACCGACAATCGGCATAGGCGCGGGGCCTTCTTGCGACGGGCAGGTGCTTGTCGTAAACGACATGCTCGGCCTTTCGGATACGGAAAATCCTTTGAGGTTCGTGAAGATTTACGCTAACCTTAATTCAATCATCAAGAAGGCTGTCATAGAATATAAAGAGGACGTCGAAAACGGCGGTTTTCCGTCCAAGGAGCATTGTTATTAGTTTATGAGACTCATAACAAGCATCCCCGAGATGAAGGCTTTTTCAACGGAGGCGAGAAAAGAGGGAAGGACAATAGCCTTTGTCCCGACAATGGGGTATTTGCACGAAGGCCACAGAAGGCTCCTTATCGAGGCAAAAAAACTCGGCGACGCAACAATATTGAGCGTTTTCGTAAACCCGTCTCAGTTCGGAGCGAACGAGGATTTCGCGAAGTATCCGAGAGATATGGAAAGGGATAAGGCGATTGCCGTCGAGCACGGCGCGGAGGTCTTGTTCGCTCCGGAAGTTTTTGAGATGTATCCAAAGGGTTACGGCACGTTCGTTGACGTTCCGGAATTGGCGGACAAGCTCTGCGGCAAATCAAGGCCCGGTCATTTCAGGGCAGTCGCGACAATCGTAGCGAAGTTTTTTAATATCGTCATGCCGCATAAGGCGATATTCGGGCTTAAGGACTATCAGCAATGGCTCATCATAAAGAAGATGGTGAAAGACACGGACATGGACGTCGAGGTCGTTGCCGTTGAAACCGTTCGGGAGGCGGACGGGCTCGCCATGAGTTCGAGGAACGTTTACCTGAGCGCTTCGGAGAGGCGAGCCGCCGCGATAATTCCGAAGGCGATGGCGGCCGCGAGGGAGGCGGTCATAAAAGGCGAGAGGAGAGGCGCGGCCATAGAGGAGATTGTCAAAAAAATAATGGAGAAAGAACCTTCCGCCGTGATAGATTATGTGAGCGTGTGCGACACGGATAACCTCGACGGCGTGGAGGTTATCCAAGGCCGCGCTCTCCTTGCGATGGCGATAAGAATCGGGAAGGCAAGGCTTATAGATAACTGTTTGCTTTCGGTTTAGCAGGCTGCTGAAAAAGTCCATCCGACCCATACTTCGTGTGGGTGCCCCGGTTGTCTTCGGCGCTCGTCGTTGCGGCGTATATAAAGATACGCCTCACTCCTCACTTCTCGACGCCTCGCATCTGGAGCTTTTTGAGCAGCCTGTTAGAATAGTAGCGCGGACACCAAGGAGGTAAGGAAATCATGCAACGCACGATGTTAAAGAGCAAACTCCACAGGGCTACGGTAACCGATGCGAACGTTGATTACGAGGGGAGCGTCGCGATAGACGCAACTCTCATGGAAGCGGCCTCGATATTCGAATTCGAGAAGGTCGAAATTTATAACGTTACGAACGGCAACCGCTTTCAGACTTACGCGATAGAGGCCCCGGGGAATAGCGGCGCCATATCGATAAACGGAGCCGCGGCGCGCCTCGCGAAGAAGGGCGATATCGTCATTATAGCGAGCTATTCCGTGATGGAGGATTCGGAGGCCAAACGCCATAAGCCAATTCTCGTGTACGTGGATTCTTCGAACGCGATAAGAAAAATCAGTTCGGTCTGTTCGGCGCCCGCTTAAATAAGAGCGGCAGAGGCATTATACTTTTATTAAAAAGAACGAGAGGCGGACTTTAAGATGACCAAGAATATCGACGAACTCTGCGTGAATACGTTAAGATTCCTTGCCGTGGACGCGGTAGAGAAGGCCAACTCCGGGCATCCCGGAATGCCCATGGGGGACGCGGCCATGGCCTACGCGCTCTGGACGAGGTTTTTAAGGCATAATCCGAAAAATCCCGAATGGCGCGGAAGAGACAGGTTCGTGCTTTCGGCCGGGCACGGCTCCATGCTTCTTTACTCGCTTCTGCATCTTACCGGGTATCCCCTGTCTCTCGAAGACCTTAAATCCTTCAGGCAATGGGGAAGCCATACTCCGGGGCATCCGGAGCATGACCCGGAGCGCGGCATAGAGACCACCACAGGCCCGTTGGGACAGGGCTTCGCCACAGGAGTCGGCATGGCCATGGCGCAGAGATATTTGGCCGAGCGTTACGGCAGGCCCGGCTTTCCGCTCTTTGATTACAACATCTACGCCATAACGAGCGACGGCGACATGATGGAGGGCGTGTCCAACGAGGCCGCCTCTTTGGCCGGGCATTTAGGACTTGGAAGCATCGTTTATTTATACTCTGACAATAAAATCACCATAGAAGGCTCGACCAGTCTTGCCTTTACCGAAGACGTGGGCAAACGTTTCGAGGCCCTTAATTGGCACGTCGAGAAGGTCGAAGGTAACGACATCGAGGGGGTTTCATCCGCCATTAAAAGAGCGAAGGCGGAAAAGGCGAGGCCGTCCCTTATAATCGCGAGAACTCAAATAGGCTTCGGAAGTCCGGCTAAGGAAAACACCTCCGAGGCGCACGGCGCCCCGCTCGGAGGAAACGAGGCGAAGCTCGCCAAGACGAGATTAGGCTGGCCGCTCGAGCCCGATTTTTTCATACCCGACGAGGCGCTGAATTTTTTCAGAGAGGCGATAACCGGAGGCGACGGCCTTGAGAAGGAATGGAACGAAACATTCAAGAATTATTCAAAGCAATATCCGGAGACTGCGAAAGAGTTTTTGTCTTTAGAAGAATCCATTGATTCGGGCGAGTGGTCCAAGGGTTTGCCTTGTTTCAGCCCGTCCGACAAGCCGATCGCCACGAGGAGCGCGTCGGGAAAGGTCTTGAACTCCATCTGCAAGAAGGCGCCGTTCTTGATAGGGGGGAGCGCGGACCTCGCTCCTTCGAACAATACCTTCATGGAAGGACTCGGCGTCTTCGCCCTTGGCAAGGCGGGGCAGAACGTGCATTACGGAGTGAGGGAGCACGCCATGGCCGCCATAATGAACGGAGTGGCCTTAAGCGGGCTTCTTCCGTTCGGCGGCACGTTTCTCGTTTTTTCCGATTACATGAGGCCCGCCATAAGGATTGCCTGTCTTTCCAAGATGCATGTGACCTATGTTTTCACGCACGACTCCATCGCCTTGGGCGAGGACGGCCCGACGCACCAGCCTGTCGAGCATCTCGCTTCGCTTCGGGCATTGCCGAACATGGTCGTCATACGCCCGGCCGACGCCAGTGAAACGGTCGAGGCATGGAAGACGGCCATAACTCATAAAGGCGGCCCGATCGCGCTTATTCTTACGAGGCAGGCCCTGCCGGTCATAGACAGGAAAAAATACGGAACGTCCGACGCCTCGGAACTTTCAAAGGGGGCTTACGTGATAGCGGGAGACAAGTCCGCGGTTCCCGATGCGATAATCATGGCGACCGGCTCGGAGGTGCATATCGCCATAGAGGCCTGCGAGAGGCTTAAGCAAAGAGGCGTAGGAGCGAGGGTTGTGAGCATGCCGAGCATGGAACTCTTTAACGCGCAGGATGAGGAATACAGGAACGCCGTGCTGCCGCCCGAGGTAACGGTCAGGCTCTCGGTCGAGGCCGCTTCCCCCATGGGATGGCATAGGTACGTCGGCATCGAGGGATGCGTAATGGGAATCGAGACGTTCGGGGCCTCGGCCCCGTACAAAACGCTTCTTGAAAAATACGGCTTTACCGTTGAAAATATCGAGAAAAACACAATGGAACTTTTGAGGAGGAAGAAGGGGTTATTCGCGGACGGGATATAAGCGTAATGCGTGAAGTGAATATGGCCGACATACCTATCGAGGGATTTTCCGAAGAGTATCGCGCCGCGCTCGATTCGGCCGGCAAGACGTCCGTTATCGAGAGGATTTGGGCAAAGGACGCGACCTTGTGGAAAGACTCTCCTGACGCCAAAGGCCTGATAGAAAATTCCCTTGGCTGGCTTTCTCTTCCGGGCTTCGGAATTTCGAGGGCGGGAGAGATAAAAGAATTCGCTCTCCGGATAAAGGGGCTCGGTTATAAATTCGTTGTGGTTTTGGGCATGGGAGGCTCGAGCCTCGCGCCTCTTCTTTTTTCAAAGACGTTTAAGACGTCCGCCGGATACCCGGAACTCTTTGTTTTGGATTCCACCGACCCTTCGGCCATAGCGAGGCTCGAAAAATCAATTGACCTTAAAGAAACCCTGTTCATCGTATCCAGCAAATCAGGCGGCACGATAGAGCCTTTAACCCTTTTCGGGTATTTTTACGATTCCCTTCGCAAGATAAAGCGGAACGGCGCGGGGAAAAACTTCGTCTCCATAACCGACAAGGGCAGTCATCTCGAGGACCTCTCTAAAGAGCGCGGCTTCCTTGACGTGTTCCTGAACCCCAAGGACATAGGCGGAAGGTATTCGGCGCTTTCCTATTTCGGGCTTGTTCCCGCGGCGTTGAAGGGCATGGATATAGAGAGGCTTTCCGGCTCGGCCGCTTCCGCGGCAAAGGCGTGCGGCAAAGACGTTTCGATTGATAAAAATCCGGGCCTTGCCTTAGGCCTCGCATTAGGCGTGCTTGCCTCCATGGGCAGAGATAAATTGACGTTTCTTCTTCCGGAAAAACTCATTCCCTTCGGCCTCTGGATAGAGCAGTTAGTGGCGGAAAGCACGGGTAAAGAAGGCAAAGGACTCGTCCCCATAGTCAACGAGCCGCGCATCGAAGCCGGGATTTATTCAAACGATAGGGTGTTTATCGGCGTTGATTATAGAGGCGGCTCGCCGGATAAGGATATCTTAATCTCTCTTCGCAACGCAGGGCATCCTGTTTTGAGTTTCGAGATAGAAGACGAATACGGCCTCGGAGGAGAATTCTTCAGGTGGGAGTTCGCTACCGCGGTATGCGGCTTTACGCTCGGCATAAACCCGTTTGACCAGCCTGACGTCGAGGGCGCGAAGATTAAGACAAGGACGATACTCAAAGAGACGGAGGATAAGGGCGTCGCGAGAAGGAGTGAGGCGGTCTTCGACGGAAAGCGTTTCAGGATTTCTTTCGGTCCGGAGACTTTTAAAAAAACCAACGGCCGCGTTTCGGCCTTCAAGGGGCTTTTGAAGGAAGCCGCGTATTTAGGGCTTCTTTCCTATACCGACCCCGGGGACCAAGCAATGAATGAGGCTATAAACTCGCTCCGGAAAAACCTTCTTCTTTTGCGCGGCCGGCCGGTCCAGTTCGGCTACGGCCCCCGCTATCTGCACTCAACAGGCCAGCTCCATAAGGGCGGCCCTGCGGGGGGAGTTTTCATAATCATGGCGACGGAAAAGCGCGATAACGACATAGCGGTCGTCGGAGAGCCTTACTCTTTCGGAACCCTTGAGTTTTCGCAGGCATCGGGGGACGCGGAAGCGCTGGACTGTAAGGGCAGGGCTACGGCGTTTTTCGATTTAAAGGAAGTTTCCGCGAAGGCCGTAAAAGAGATAGAGGGATTTCTTTGTTCGGATTGAACCTTGAATAGGGAGGATTTTATGCATATAGGCATGGTAGGGCTGGGCAAGATGGGAATGAACATGACGAGGCGTCTTTTAAACGGAGGGCATAAGGTTACGGCCTTCGCCCGGACAGCTTCGACCGTCAACGAGGCGGTATCGTTCGGCGCGCTTCCTTCGAAGTCTTTAAAGGAACTCGCCTCCACCCTTCCGTGTCCCAGGGTGGTTTGGCTCATGGTTCCGTCCGGCGCGGCCACGGACGAGGCCATAGAGGGGCTGATGCCGCATCTTTCCAAAGGCGATATACTCGTTGACGGCGGAAACACCTACTATAAAGACGACCTCCGCAGGAGCGAATCCCTCAAAAGCCGCGGCATCAGGCACGTTGATTCGGGCACAAGCGGAGGAATCTGGGGCCTTGAGAAAGGCTATTGCCTCATGGTAGGCGGGGAGAAGTCCGATTACGAATATCTCGAGCCTCTCTTTAAAACCCTTGCAGGGCAGGGAGGGCTCCTTTATTGCGGCCCAAGCGGGGCGGGGCATTTCATAAAGATGATACATAACGGCATTGAGTACGGCCTCATGGAGGCGTACGCCGAGGGGTTCGAGATTATAAAGGCCTCGCCTTACGCGGACGAGGTCAAGATGAGCTCCATAGCGGGCCTTTGGATGAACGGAAGCGTCGTGAGGTCATGGCTCCTCGAACTCATGGAACTTGCCTTTAAAAAGGACGAAAACCTCTCCAAGATAAGGGGTTATGTGGAGGATTCGGGCGAGGGCAGGTGGACAGTTAAAGAGGCGGTGGATTTGGGAGTCTCCGCGCCTGTGATAACCGCCTCTTTACAGAGGCGGTTTCGGTCGCGTCAGGAAGATTCTTTCGGAGAGAGAATACTCGCCGCTTTGAGGGCGGAGTTCGGCGGGCACGCGGTAAAATACAAGCCGTAACTCAACCCTTTAGGGTTGATGTTTGTCAAGGCTA
>DASRUI010000110.1:0-9390 GCA_035655515.1 Thermodesulfobacteriota bacterium | reverse complement strand
GTTGTCTTCGTCTCTCGTCACTGCGGCGTAGATGATAACCACGCCTCGCATCTGGAGCTTTTTGAGCAACCTGCTAAGACGCCCCGGGACATCCGCCGCATTCCGGCTTTGAGGGAGCCGTTTTGCACGCGGCCGGTTTTTCGGAATCCTTCGCAGGCTTTTCCTTTTTGGCGTAATCGGTCTGATACCAGCCGCTTCCCTTCAAGTGGAAGGCCGATTGAGAGATGAGTTTTTCCACCGCGCCACCGCAGCGGACGCATTTTTTAAGCGGTTTATCGGAAAACTTTTGGACCGCCTCGAAAACCTCTTTGCATTTTTTGCATTTGTATTCGTATATAGGCATATATCGTTACTCCTCCCCCTTTTAAAATCCCAATTATATATATTATGGATGTATCTCGTGGTTGTCAAATGGTTTATCAATTCCCGTTCGGCTAATACTCTACCTCTTTCAGGAATAATCCCCGGGGAGGGGCTGTAAGAGAGGCCTTTCGCCTGTCTTTGGCCTCGATTATCAGCGGTATGTCGTCGAGCGTTATCTTTCCACGTCCGAGAGTTACGAGGGTTCCGGCGAGTATCCTCACCATGTGCCTCAGAAACGCAGTGCCCTTCACGCGAAACTCTATGAAGTCATTGTCCGCTCTTTCGACTGTGAAAGAAGAGATCTCCCTTACAGGGTGGTTCGCGTCGCATTCAGCCGAGCGGAAGGACGAGAAATCTTTTTCGCCGATGAAGAACTCCGCGCCCTTTTTCATGACTTCCACGTCAAGAGGGTAGTGCACGCTCCAGCAAAGGTTTCTCATGACTGCCGAGCGGTGTTTGCCGTTATAGACCCTGTATAAGTAGGTTTTAGCCTTGGAGTCGCGCCTCGCGTCGAAGTCCTCCGGCATATCAGTCGCTTCTTTTATCGCTATGTCCGGTGGAAGAAAAAAGTTGAGGGACACTTCCATTTTGTTGACAGGCATATCGAAATCAGTCCTGAAGTTCGCTACCTGAGCCATGGCGTGAACGCCGGCGTCGGTGCGGGACGCGCCGACTATTCTTGTCTCGACGTTGGTTAGGGTTTTTATCGCCTTTGCCAATTCCCCCTGCACGGTCGGGAGAGTTGACTGTATCTGCCATCCGGTGTAGGCGGTTCCGTCGTATTCCAGAACGAGTTTTATGTTGCGCATAATGAAAGCATTGGCAGATTGTGAGAAAATTTGAAATTATGTCATTGCGAGTCCGCCATCATTATTGGCGGACGAAGCAATCTCAAGCCGTTTTCCCCTCACCCCACCCTCTCCCGCGAGGGGAGAGGGTGAAAAAGTAAAAGGGGAAACATGATTGGCGTCAGAGGTATTTCTTTATGAGGACTTCCGCTATTTGCACGGCGTTTAAGGCCGCGCCCTTTCGTATGTTGTCCGCGACTATCCACATGTTTATGCCGTTAGGAACGGTATCGTCCTGCCTTATTCTTCCGACGAGGGTTTCGTCAATGCCCGCGCAGTTAAGCGGCGTCGGATAGAGGCCTTTATCAGGATCGTCGACGAGTTTTATTCCGGGAGCCTTTTTTAAGATGGCCTTTACCTCTTCGGCTGAAATCTTCTTCTCTGTCTCCACGTTCACGCACTCGGAGTGGCCTATGAAGACAGGCACCCTCACGGTCGTGGCGGTAACCTTTATCGAGTCGTCTCCCATTATTTTTTTCGTCTCGTTCACCATCTTCATCTCTTCCTTTGTGTAGCCGTTCGGAAGAAACTTGTCTATCTGCGGCACGCAGTTGAAGGCTATCTGATGGGGAAAGATTTTCTTTGCCGCAGGCTTCATGTTGAATATAGCTCGCACCTGATCCGACAATTCGTCCATTGCCTCTCTGCCCGCGCCTGAAACGGACTGGTAGGTGGAAACGACGATCCTTTTTATCTTGAACTTGTCGTGTATGGGCTTTAAGGCAACCACCATCTGTATGGTGGAGCAGTTCGGGTTCGCGATGATGTTTTTCTTTTTATATTCCCCGATGGCCTCAGGGTTCACCTCGGGCACCACGAGAGGCACGTCCGGGTCCATCCTGAACTGAGAGGTGTTATCCACCACCACGCACCCGGCCTTCGCGGCCTTTGGCGCGTAAATAGCGGATACGCTCGCCCCGGGAGAAAATAGCCCTATGTCAATTCCCTCGAAGGTCTCTTTTTCGAGGAGTCTCACCACTTCGTCTTTTCCGCGGAATCTTACTTTTCCCCCCGCGCTTCTTTCGGAGGCGAGAAGGCGTATCTCGCCTATGGGGAATTTTCTTTCCTCGAGTATCGAGAGTATCTCCTTGCCGACCACTCCTGTGGCTCCGGCAACTGCTATGTTATAGAGTTTTTTCTTCACAAGCGAAACTCTCCCTTAACGTGCTTTATGTAATCTGCCTAAATAAGCTTCTTCTGCGCCGTATTCGCCGCTTCGATTGCCGGGCCGGGTTCGCCCTTGGCCGTAAGGTTTAGTTTTTCGCCGAACTTTTCGATTTTCCTGTCCGCCTCGTTGAATTTGCTTCCCGCGTTCGTTATGTGCCGTCCTATGACGTCGAAGTCGTCTTTGAAGCGGGTGAAGTCGTTTTTAAGGCCTTCGAGGTGTCTTAATATGATTTCTGCCTTTTCATTTATCTCAAGCCCCCGTAAACCCAAAAGTATGGTCTGGAGGTAGGCGTAAAAACTGTTCGGAGAAACAGGGATTACGCGCTTCGAGAACGCGTACGCGACAAGGCTCTTTTCCTCTCCCGCTGATTCGTCCTTTATTATGGTCTCATAATACACGTTCTCCGCGGGTATGTACATGAGGGCGAAGTTGAAGGTGCCTTCCTCCGGAAGGAGGTATGACGAGGCTATTTCGTCAATGCGCAATTTTACGTCCTTTATGAATTTTTTTCTTGCGTCCGCTTTTTCCTTTTCTCCCGTGGCCTCGAGCGACTTTATGAAGTTTTCGAGAGGAAACTTGGCGTCAACAGGCACGAGCCGCTCGTTTAAGACTATCACGGCGTCCACGCGCGCGGAATTCTTGAAGGTGTATTGGAGTTTGTAGTTGGCCGAGGGAAGTATCTGGCTCAGGAGGTCTTCGAGGAAAAACTCGCCGAGGCCGCCGCGGAGTTTCGGCGCCTTGAGTATCTCCTGAAGTTTTGCTATGTCCTTGCCTACTTCGTAAACCTGCTTCGTCGCTTCCGAGAGCTGACCGAGGCTTCTGCCGACGTCTCCGACGACCTTTGCCGCGTTGTCCATGCGCTGGTTCAGTTGCCCGGTAGAGGATTGGAGTTGGAGGGTAACGCTTTTAAGCTGCTCGTTCACCTGCGAGGCGGTCTGGCCGAGTTGCTGGTTCATGAGGGAGACGTGGTTCGTCATGGAGTTCGAGAACTCGTTCCGGAGGGATTCGGTTTCCTTCTGGAGCATGAGGAGGGCCTGAGTCTGCTCTTCAGATTTGCCGCGTTGTTTAAGATTCAGCGCCATCCAGAAAAGAATAGCAATGACAAGTATGAGGAGAGCGGCTGATAGGTATTCCATTTTTCTCTTGCCTTTTTACCCCTCACCCTACCCTCTCCCCCAAGGGGAGAGGAGAAAAAAGGAGAGCGGCTGATTTTCTCGCGCCTGTTTATCCTTTACCCCTCACCCTTAAAATGCAGGGAATAGGGAAAATGGTTAAAGGATTTTCTTGTCAGCCCTTCCGCCTCAGGCGGAGGGCTGAGTTACATTTTATTTTTCTCTTTTTCTTTTTCCCTCTACCCTGCCTTTTTTTGCCTACGCTATGGCCTTTTTTTTCGCGGCCTTTTGGTCTTTTCTTTCCATGCGCTCTATAGTCTGATGCACGAAGGCCTCGAGGCGGGTCCTCGCGTTCGTGTCCTCGATGCCCTCGTAAACCATGTTCAGATATGGGATGTTGTCGTAATCCTCCCTCACCCTCTTCAGTATCCCGTTCACGACCGTCCCCGGCATGCAGGTAAATGGCATGGCGTTCATGATTCCGTCGATGTCGTTTGTTATGTAGTCCACGACCTTGCCGATGCTCAGGACCGCCTCGCCCTCGAAGGTCTCGTTTATGTAAGGCGCGGCTAACTTAAGTATGTCCTTGGTGTGAGGCTCGTGCTCGCCTCCGAAGGCGTCCATGAGTTTATCCTCGTAACGGTGCTGGAAATAGTCGTTAAAGGCCGTGCGGAAGAAGTTTCCGTAGTTGCCCCTGCTCCAGTTCTTTTTCTTGCTCGTGTGGTTCGTGTAGAATATCCATTCCGCGACCGGCGGCACCTTTACCTCGGCCCCTAAGTCTTCGAGGGTTTTCACGAGGTTTTCGTTGCTGAAGCGGTTGCACCTTACGTATATCTCGCCGACCACGCCTATGACAGGCCTCTTTACGCTTCTATCCACGGGAATTTCCGAAAACGCCTTGTGCGCCAGTTTCATGGCAGTCGCGGGGAATTCCTTTCTCCTTACGGCGTCGCACACCTTGTGCAGGCATTCCCAGTAAACCTTCTCTGTCATGCCTTTTGTGACCTCGTATGGCCTTACTTCCCTGAGTCTTCTCTCGAGTATGTCTATGGCGACTATTCCCCACCACGCGAGCTTCGGGAAGTCCTTGCTCACGACTCCCAATTCTTTATAGAACTTTTCGTCCTGATCCGGAGCGTAGACAGGGACGTTCGTGAAGCCGAGTTCGTCGAGTATCATCCTGTGGTAGCGGTTATACTGGCCGAAGCGGCAGGGGCCGTTTCCGGACGGCATGAAAAACGCGCTCGCTTCCGCGTCGAAGTCCGGCTTCCTCACCATCTTTATCATGTCGCCCGTGGTGATTATCGCGGGGTAGCATTCCCTTCCCGAGGTGTATCTCCTTCCCCACATGAGGGAGGCGTCGTCCGGTTCTTCCATGACCTCGGCATCAAGCCCCGAGGCCCGGAATGCCGCGCATATGGCGTGCGCGCCGTCGGACATGTTCGGTATGTAGAGCTTTTTTCTTAGGCCGGTTCTGTGCACCGTGTCGCTCGTCTTTTCCTCTATCTTGATATTGCCCCTGACGTTACGGAGGCTGTCGAGGAACGCCTCGCACCGCGTTATGGCTCCGGCGTCAGCCGAGTGCTCGTCTATCTCCAATTGCAGGAAAGGCTTTCCGGCCGAGGCGTCCCTGAAGAAGTGGGTTATGAAAGAGTCAGGGCCGCACCCGAAGTTAGTTATGTAAATCGCGAAGAGGTTTTTATTGTGCCTTATGAGCTTTGCCGAGGCGAGGATTCTCTGGCCGCTCTTCCAGTACATGTCCGCTCCGAGGGTTTCGTCTATCGCGTCCTCGACCGGAAGCATGTCCATTGGTATGGCGAGGGTGTCGAGTTCTTTCAGCCTCTGCGGAAGTTCGAGGTTTATGCCGGAATCAGCCGTATTATACGGCCGTCCGATTATGACGAGCGCGATTTCGTTTTCTTTCAAGGCCGCCAGCGCCTCTTCGCCGCGCTTGAGCATTCTGCGCTTGAAAACGTCCTGCGTTTCGAAGGCCACGGAGAGGGCGTTTTCGATCGCCCTTCTGTCCCTGCCGAGGACGGTGTCGAGCGCGAAGAACTCTTTCTTTATGTCCGCCATGTCCTGATTGAAGTGGAACGACGGGGCGATTAACTCGACCCCGGCCGCTTCGAAATCGAACGAAGACTTGGCCAGATACGGGATGCTCTGGACGTAGGGGCAAAGCACGGTAAAGTTCTGTCCCGGCTTGGCCGGGGCGGCGTTGATGATGCTCGGGAGGAATATCCTCTTCACTCCCTTGTCCATGAGTTCCTTTATGTGGCCGTGGGAGACCTTTATCGGGAAGCACGTCTCCGCTACTATTCTCTCGATGCCGTCCCTTATGATGTCCTTGCTGGTCGGGGACGAGAGCTTTACCCTGTAGCCGAGTTCGTTAAAGAACGCCTTCCAGAAGGGGAACATCTCGTACATGGTCAAGATGCGCGGTATGCCGATTACCGGGGCGTCCGCGGAAAGCTGTTTGCCTTTGTAGGACGAGAAGAGAAGTCTTTCTCTCTCCTTAAAGAGGTCGGGGATTTTATTGTCCTTCGCGTCTTCTCTCTTTACGTCGTATTTTTCGCACCTTCCGCCGTAGTAAAGGGGCGCTTCGCCTTCCATCACGACTTTTCTGATTTCGCAGATGTTCGCGCAGTCGCGGCACTCGAAGCTCTCCAGATTGTAGCTCTTCTTGGCGCAGTCCAATCCCTTGAAGCGGGTCTTTTGTCCGGGCGCCATCTCCTTCATGGCGAGCATGGCCGCGCCTATGGCGCCGGTCACGTCGTGGTGTTCCGGCACGAGTATGGGTTTGCCCGTAACCTTTTCAAAGGCCGCCACCACGGCGAGGTTCGCCGCCGTGCCGCCCTGAAAGAATATCCTGTTGCCGATTCTCCTGTCGCCCACGACCCTGTTAAGGTAGTTCTGCACAATCGAATAGGCGAGTCCCGCCACCAACCCGCCCTTGTCAACCCCCTTTTGCTGGTGATGCACCATGTCTGTTTCTATAAAGACCGTGCACCTCTCTCCCATAGGGGCCGGGGCGCAGGAAGAGATGGCGAGAGAGCTGAACTCTCCCTTTATGCTTATGCCGAGCCTTTCGGCCTGTTCTTCGAGGAAACTTCCCGTGCCGGCGGCGCAGACCTTATTCATCTCGAAGTCAACGACCACGCCGTCTTTAAGGGCGATGTATTTGGAATCCTGCCCGCCTATCTCGAATATGGTGTCAACGTCCTTGTCTATGGCCGCCGCGGCAGTCGCCTGAGCCGTGATTTCGTTCCTTATGACGTCCGCGCCCACGAAATCCCCGGTTAGGTATCTGCCGCTTCCGGTCGAGCCCGCGCCTATGACGTTCACGCAGTCGCCGCATTCTTGGGACACTTCCTCTATGCCCTTTCTTACGGCCTCGAGAGGGCGCCCCGCCGTGGCGAGATAGCGCTTGGTGACGAGTTTCTGGTCTTTGTCTATGAGGATGACGTTAGTGGAGGTCGAGCCGACGTCGAGCCCGAGGTAAACGTCTATTTTTTTATTATGGTCAAGCGGGTAGCCGGTCGAGGATTTTCTCAGTGACGGGTGGTCGTCGGGTTTTTTGAGCACATCGAGGGACTTTTCCTGCCTTCTTCCGCTCTTCATGAACTCTTCGAGCTCACTCAGGCCCTTGAACATGCCTATGCCCTGATTTTTTTCAACCGACGAAAATATCGCGCCGAGGGCTCCCATGAAGGCGTAGTATTCGGGCACGATGTATTCGGAGTCTTCGAGTTCGAGGACTTCCTTGAAGGCCTTTCTCACCCCGGCATTGGCCGCGACTCCGCCTTGAAAGGCCACGGGCTTTTTGAATTCTTTTCCCTTGCCTATGGTCGCCTTGAAGTTTCTCGCGACCGCGTAACAAAGTCCCGCTACGATGTCATAGTCCGGCGTCGCTATCTGCTGGAGGTGTATCATGTCCGTTTTGGCGAACACGCTGCAGCGTCCGGCCACCCTCGGCGGGGTCTGGCTTTTAAGGGAAAGAGTGGCGAATTCTTCTATGGTGAGGCCGAGCCTCGTGGCCTGCTGGTCGAGGAAGCTTCCGGTGCCGGCGGCGCAGACCGAGTTCATCTGGAAGTCTTCTATCCTAAGCCTGTCGCCTTCCTTGTCGAGGAGGATGAGTTTGGCGTCCTGCCCGCCCATCTCGATTACGGTCTTGACCTCGGGATGGTATTTTTCGGTGGCCTTGGCCTGTGCGATGACCTCGTTCGTGAAGGTCGCGCCTATCAACGGGGCGACGAGTTTTCCGCCGGAGCCGGTGGTGGCGACGAGCCTTATGGAATCCCTTCCGTAACGGCGCATTATCTCGTCCATTATGGTAAGGGTTACTTCGAAAGGCTCTCCCTTTGTCCTTATATAGTGTTCCTCGAGGACGTTCAGTTTTTCGTCAAGCACGACCGTGTCGGCGCTTACCGACCCGATGTCAATGCCGACATAGACGGGTTTATTCATAGACACACCTCCCTTAGAAACTCCGCGGGTGAATTAAGCATAACTCATTCGATTTTTAGAATCGACCGGTATTAAAAGCGGAAAACCGTCCGCAGAATAGGCTATTTTAAGATAGCCTACATTATCTTTGATTTCCCGGCTATTGTCAATAAAGTTGTTATGGAAGATTTGATTAATTACGTTCCGTTATCATTCCGGGAGAGCGAAGCGAACGAGGAATCTTATAACCCTTTGATTCTCCTTGATACAAGATTTCTCGCTTCGCCCGGAATGACAATTCGATTGAATTAATCAGAGATTCCTTAAATATTGCGTGATAATCCGGGGTTATTTCTTGGCCGTGGTTTTTTTATAATACTCGCATAACCTTTTTATCGGGCATTCGGGGCAAAGGGGGTTTTTTGCCTTGCAGGTTTTTCTTCCGTGGAGGATAAAGAGGGTAGTTGTATTCGGCCAAAAGCGTTTCAGGATTATTTTACAGAGGTCTTGCTCTATCTTGTCGGGGTCCTGATTTTTGGTGAGGCCGAGCCTTTGGGAGACTCTTTTCACGTGGGTGTCAACCGCGAGGGCGGGTATGTCGAAGGCGTTGGCGAGGACGATATTGGCGGTTTTTCTCCCTACTCCGGGAAGGCTCGTTAAGCCCTCCACTGTATTCGGGATTTTTCCGTTGAATTTTTCCGTAATTTTTTTGCAGCAAGCGCGTATGGATTTTGCCTTGTTCCTGAAAAAGTTTATTGATTTTACGGCATCTTCGAGTTCTTTGGGGTCTGCAGAGGCGTAGTCGTTCGCTGTTTTGAACTTTTTGAAAAGCGTTGGAGTGGTCTTATTGACCCGTTTGTCAGTGCATTGGGCCGAGAGGATTGTGGAGACGAGGAGTTCGAGAGGGGTCGAGTGGCGCAGGGCTATTTTTGCGCTTGGGAATTCTTTCTTGAGTATCGAGAGTATTTTCCCGGCTTTTTCCTTTGCGTTCATCAGTTGATTCTTTCTATGACAAAGTCGGCGGCCGCGGAAAGGGCGGCCCTCTCGGGCGTGGGCTCGAAAATATCGAGTTGTTTTTTGGCGTTTTCGACGCGCTTGGCGGCGAAGTCCAGCGTGTATTCTATGCCCTTCCTTTTTTTTATTATGCCGAATATTTCTTCCATGTCAGAGTCGGTTATGCCTTCGGATTTTACGGCGCGTTCGATTAGTTTCTTTTCCGAGGCAATGGATTTTCCGTAGGCCGCTATGAGTGGCATGGTTATCTTGCCTTCGCGGATGTCCGAGCCTCTTGCCTTGCCGATTACCTCGTCCTTTGACGTGTAGTCGAGGCAGTCGTCCATGAGCTGGAAGGCCGTTCCGACCTCCATTCCGTAGGTTTCGAGGGCATTTTCCTTTTCCTGCGGCAACCCGGCGAGTATGGCGGGCATTCTGCAGGACGCGGAAAAAAGCACGG
>DASRUI010000109.1:0-24914 GCA_035655515.1 Thermodesulfobacteriota bacterium | reverse complement strand
TCGAGAGGAAAAGAGCCGTTCTTTTTTTGATTTGGCCTGCCGGCATCAGAGCGAGAACCTCCTCATGTTTATGTTTATCAGGAGCGCCATGCTTATAAGGACCGTCAGGAGGAAAGACCCTCCGTAGCTGAAAAACGGCAGCGGCACGCCCACGACCGGTAAAAGCCCTGTCACCATGCCGAGATTTATCGTCACGTGCCAGAAGAGCATTGAAATTATGCCGAAGGAGACGAGGAATCCGAACCGGTCTTTGGCGTTTTTTACGACGTCCATGCCCCTTAGTATCAGAGTAAGGAAGAGAATAAGCGCCGCCAATACTCCCGCGAAGCCCCACTCCTCGGAGAGTATGGAGAATATGAAGTCAGTGTGATGCTCGGGAAGGAACATGAGAGAGCCTTGCGTTCCTTGAGTAAAACCCTTGCCGATAAGCCCCCCCGAGCCTACGGCTATCTTGGATTGTATTATGTGGTAACCGCTCCCCAAAGGGTCTTTTGACGGGTCCATGAAACTTAAGACCCTCGCCTTTTGGTAGGCCTTAAGGTGTCCCCACGCAAGAGGTATCAAGATTGCCGTCGCGAAGGCGGCCGCCAATAGCACCCTGAATCTTATCCTCATCATGAGAGTCATGGACGCGAATATCGCGCAGAATATGAGAGCCGTGCCGAGGTCCGGCTGCTTGGCTATGAGGATAAAGGGTATGAAAAGTATCGCGAGCGGGGCTATAAGTTCCTTAAAGTCGAGTCCCTTTGGCGGCACCTTGACGGAACTCAAGTGTTTGGCCAAGGCTATGATAAAGGCTATCTTCGCGAATTCCGAGGGCTGGAAAGACAGAAAGCCCAGAGATATCCACCTCTGCGCTCCGGCGACGGTGCGTCCGATTGTCAAGGCGAGGATGAGGCTTAATATGCTCGCGCCGAATATGACGTAGCCGAAACGGGAAAAGTGCGAGTAGTTGACTGCGACGACCGGTATCATTATAAAAAAGCCGATGACGAGCCACGAAAACTGCTTTTTGTAAAAATGCGCGTCCTGCGCGAAGGTCGCGCTGAATATCGTCGCTATGCCCATGAGGGAAAGGATGAGCGCGGCGCCTATTATAACCCAGTCAAGGTGGGCTATGTAGCGTCTGTCTATCATAGGGGGGGCTCTTTAATCCCGGGCGCCGGCGTTTTTCCGGCCTCGTGCCCGAGATAGGCCTGTATGACCTTGAGCGCCACCGGCGCCGCGGCGGCCGAGCCGAAGCCGCCGTGCTCGACTATGACGGCCACGGCTATCTTCGGGTCGTCATAAGGCGCGAAGCCCACGAACCACGCGTGGTCCCTGAATTCATAAGGGATTAGTTTTATGTTCTTTATTCTTTCCTTGAGTTTAACCACCTGCGCCGTGCCTGTCTTTCCGGCGATCTTCAACTCCGGAACGTTCAAAGACCTTGCCGTGCCGCCTTCTTCCGCCACAACGCCCCTTAACGCGTTAACGAGGAGGGAACGGGTTTCAGGCGAGATGCCGGTAGAGGCCTCCACCATCGGAGTGAATTCCTTTACCACCGACCCGTCGGACGTTTCGATTTTGCCGATAATCCGGGGGAGGTAGATTTTTCCTCCGTTAGCCATGGAGGCGAAGGCGTTCGCCATCTGGAGCGGTGTGGCGAGCATATAGCCCTGCCCCACGGACACCGAGACGGTTTCTCCTTCGTACCACTGTATTCCAAGGGCTTTTTTCTTCCAGTCCATGCTCGGGACAAGGCCCGGTTTTTCGTTCTTGAGCTCTATTCCTGTTTTTCTGCCGAGTCCGAATCTTCGCGAGTATTCGGCCAGACCTTCGATTCCGGTCTTGAGCCCCACCTGATAAAAGAACGTGTCGGACGATTCCACTATCGCGCGGTGAACGTCTATTATGCCGTGCCCTTCTTCCTTCCAGTCGCGGAATTCCCTGTTGCCGAATCTGAAGGAAGGCCCGGAAAATATCCTTGTCTTCGGCGTGATGGCTTTTTTTTCGAGAGCGGCCGCGGCGGTTATGAGTTTAAAGGTGGAGGCCGGAGGGTAGGCGCCTTGTATGGCTTTATTGTTCAAGACCTTAAGCGGGTTTTTGATTATCGCCTCCCATTCTTCCGCGCTGACCCCCGCGCTCACGGCGTTGGAATCGAAGCCCGGAGCGCTTACCATGGCGAGCACCTGTCCGTTCCGCGGGTCAAGGGCCACGACGGCGCCGGATTTGTCCTTCATGCCCTCGTACGCCGCCATCTGCGCCGATATGTCTATCGTAAGGCGGATATTTTGTCCGGGGGAGGGCGGAGTTATTTCCATGACCCTCATGGACCTTCCGTGGGCGTCCACTTCTATCCTCTTGCCGCCGTCCGCGCCCCTGAGTTCGTTTTCAAAGACCGATTCGAGGCCGTATTTGCCTATTACGTCGCTTAAGGCGTAGGGGTTGGCTTCCTTTTTTTTGAGTTCGGCGTACTCCTTGTCGTTTATCTCGCCGACATAACCTATGAGGTGGGCCGTGGCCTCGCCGAACACGTAATTTCTTTTGGGGCTTACCTCTATCACCACGCCCGGCAGTTCGTATTTGCTCGCCTCTATGCGGGACATGTCTTCCCACGAGATGTCTTCCTTGAGGCGTATGGAGTGGTAGGGGCGGCGCAGTTTGGATTCTTTAATCTTCGCCTTGATTTCGTCTTCGTCTATGCCGACGAGTTTTTTAAGCAACGCCTTGGTCTTATCCCAGTCCTCTACGTCTTCAGGCACCACCGCGAGATCGAACCCCGGCCGCGATTCCGCCAGAAGGATGCCGTTTCTGTCGTAAACGAATCCCCTCGGCGCGTAGGCCTTCGCGATTCGCACGCGGTTACTGAGGGAAAGTTCCGTGAAGTAGTTTGATTTTACCACCTGAAGGTACCAGAATCTCAAGGCGAGTGTCGCGAAGGCTATGACGATGACCCATGTGCACAGAGATATGCCGTCTTTCAGTTCCGCCGGCTCTTTATCTCCGAAATACGTGGCCATTAATCCCCCACTTCCCGTTGCAATGCGCTTCGTCCGTCCGCCAATCAGTAAGGCGGAGCGGAGGAACCCAGCCCCTTTGTAAAAGGGGGTAATTTTTAGAGCGCCCTTCCTTCGAAACGCGCCACGGCTTTTTCGGCTCTGAAGAAAACGGAAAAAGCGGCCCCGGTTGTTATGGCGGTCGTCGCGGCTATGGCGAAGACCGGGAGTATGCCGGCCTCGAAGCCGTTGGAACGCAGTATCAGGTATACGGACAGTCCTTTTATCAAGGAGAGCGCGAGGCTCGCCAATATCCTTACGAAGGTTTCCGAGAAATCCACCCATCTCGCCGAGAGGTGCGCTATCGAGAACGCCGCGACGAGGCCGAAGGAGGCGCTTCCGATGATACTACCCAGAAACACGTCTTCCGTATAGCCGAGCGTGAAGGCCAGGAACGCGCCCGATATCGCGGCGCGCCTCGTTACGGCGTAAAATACCGCAAGAAGCGTTATGTCCGGCAGAGGCAGGTGCGGCAGGACGGTTGTCCTCACGGAAAGGTAAAGTATCGTTATCGGCAAGAATACGAAAAAGTTTCTCATCTGAGTTTGGCCTTTTTTTTCGTCTCTTCCGGCGGGGCAGGCGCTCCCGGGGCCGCGGCGATGACGAGGACTTCTTCCAGATTGCCTATGTCCGCGGCAGGCTTTAACCTGACGTCCTTGAAGAAGGTGTCTTTGCTGTCTTCGACGCTTACGACCGTGCCTATCGGAGTGCCCTTGGGGAAGATGTCGGCGAGTCCGGCCGTCAGGATTACGTCTCCCGCGGCTATGTCGGCCGGGCGGTTTATGTATTTAAGCGTTATGCCGTCGCTTGTGCCTTCGGCAATGCCGCGGAGCCTTGTCCTCTGGGCGACGGCGTTTATGTTTGACCGCGGGTCGGTTAAGAGAAGCACCGTGGATGTGGTTTCGCCGGTGTTTATTATTCTTCCGACAACGCCTGCGGGGCTTATTACCGGCATATCCGCCTGTATGCCGTAGTTTTCGCCTTTGTTTATGACCAAGGTTCTCGTCCAGCCGGAACTTCCCCCGAGGCCGCTTACGCTAACGACTCCGGCGACCACGCTTTTCAATCGAAGTCCGGCGCCGAAGTCTTCGAGGGTTTCGATTCTGGTTTTTAAGGCGAGTTCTTCGCGCAGTTTGTTGTTTTCTTCGGCGAGGGAGTTCAGGGAATTTTTGAGTTCGTCGTTTTCTTTTTTAACGTTTACGAGGAATATGTAGCCGTTCCACGCGTCCTTTGCCGTTTTTTGGACGGCGTTAACGGAGAGCTCGAGCGGCACGGCGAAGAAAAGCACTACTTTTCTTACGATGATTTCTCCGCCCGTCCCGCTTCTCGGAGTGGAGACGAGGTAGAGCGAAAAGAGGCAAAGAAGAACGGATACGATGACGACCCGGTGTTTCTTTACAAATGAGGTCATTTCAGTTTTGTATGGTGACGTCCCTTAAGAGTCTGAGTTCGTCAAGCACCTTGCCCGCGCCCCTTACGACGCAGGTAAGCGGGTCTTCGGCTATGGTTACGGGCAGTTTCGTTTCTTCCCTCAAGACCATGTCGAGATTTTTTATGAGAGCGCCGCCCCCGGCGAGCACTATCCCTTTGTCAACCATATCGGCGGCGAGTTCCGGCGGGGTGGTCTCCAGAACCTGCTTGATGGCTTCGACAAGGGCGTTTATCGGTTCCATCATGGCCTCTTTCACCTCGGCCCCGGTAATCTGGATCGTCGTCGGGATGCCGGTTACGAGGTTCGAGCCTTTTATTTCCATTGTCCGCTCTTCTTCTTCTCCCATGGCAAGCCCCATGGTTATCTTTATCTGTTCCGCGACGCCGGTTCCTATCGCGAGATTGAATTTTCTCTTTACGAAATGCACGACCGCGTCATCGAGTTTGTCGCCTCCGACCCGCAAGGATTTCGCCCTTACTATTCCGGCAAGGGATATCACGGCTATCTCCGAGGTGCCGCCGCCTATGTCCACTATCATGTTGGCAGAGGGTTCGGTTATGGGGAGCCCCGCGCCTATGGCCGCGGCCATGGGCTCTTCTATGAGGTAGACCTCTCCGGCGCCGGCTGAATAGGCCGATTCCTTTACCGCCCTCATCTCGACCGGCGTTATGCCGGACGGCACGCCTATGATTATCCTCGGCCTTACGAGGTGGCGGCGGTTGTGAACCTTCGCGATAAAGTATTTAAGCATCTCTTCGGTTACTTCGAAGTCCGCTATTACTCCGTCCTTAAGCGGCCTTATGGCGGCTATGTTGCCGGGCGTTTTGCCGAGCATGGCCTTCGCTTCTTTGCCGACGGCGAGGACGCGTCTGCCTTTCCCGTCTTTTTTAACCGCGACGACCGAGGGTTCGTTCGACACTATGCCTTTGCCCTTCACGAATATGAGGGTGGAGGCAGTGCCGAGGTCTATGGCCATGTCGTTCGAAAAATAGCGTAGAATGTAGTTCAGCATCAGTGGCACCTTTCTTGGGTTGCTTTAAGCTATTATAATATCAGAGAAAAAAGACAAATGGCAAGACAAAAATAAGTAAATAAGGTTGAATTCGCGAAGAAAATCTATTAACATACAGAACTTGACCGATATACTCCCGTTACGATGGGAGTTCAAACAACAATAGACAGGCGGGACGCCTGTCCTACAAGGGGGTTTTGCAATGCTTGATTTTCTGCGCCAAAAACGCCGCTCGTCCGTTATCGTGGTAATCTTCGCGGCAATCATACTGGTCTTTATATTCTGGGGCAGCTACTCGCCGCAGGGTGATAACGCGTCTTCCAACTACGTTGCCGAGGTTGACGGCGTCGGCATAAGCGCGAACGCCTACAACGAACTCTACAGGCGGCAGATGGAGTATTACAGGAATATCTTCAAAGGCAAGGTTTCGGAAGATTTTTTCGATAAGCTCGATTTGAGGAAGCAGGCGGTGAACATGCTCGTTGAAAAAACCCTCATCTTGAATGCCGCCGAAAAGCAAGGCGTCAAGGCGTCGAACGCCGAGGTGCAGGAAAGGATAGCCGCCATTCCGGCATTCCGTAAAGACGGTGTTTTCGACAAAGACGTCTATTTTTCGCTTCTTCAGCAAAACCGTCTCTCGCCCGCGGAGTTCGAACAAGGCTTGATGGAAGACGTTATAATCGAAAAGATGCGCAATGACGCGCTAAAGGACGTAAGCGTTTCCGAGGCGGAGGCCAAGGAGATGTATTTGAAGGAGAACAGGCAGATATCGCTCGATTACGTCGAGGTGCATGCCTCTAAGTTCCTGGGCTCGGCAACCGTGAAAGACGAGGAGATAAGCGCCTACTACGGCAAGAATATCGAAAGGTTCATGCTCCCGGCCAAGATAAACGCCTTTTACGCCTATATGGGCAAGGAGGCTTTTGCGAAGGGAATAAAGGTGACGGACGCGGAACTCAAGGCGCGTTACGAAAGGGACATGGACGAATTCCGCGAGCCGCGAAAGATAAGGGCCGCGCACATACTCGTAAGCCATAAAGACGATAAGGATAAGGCAAAGAAAAAGGCGGAGGAGATTCTCGGCAGGATTAAGAAAAGCGAGGATTTTTCATCTCTCGCGTCCGAATATTCCGACGACCCCGGTTCCGCGAAAAAGGGCGGCGACCTCGGATGGTTTTCCACGGGCATGATGGTGAAGCCTTTTGAAAACGCCGCGATGGCGCTTAAAAAGGGCGAGACGAGCGGAATCGTAGAGACAGAGTACGGGTATCATATAATAAGGGTGAACGACATAAAAGAAGAAAAAATAGCCGCGTTCAATGACGTAAAGGCGAGGCTCCGGAGCCGCATGGTTTTTGAAAAGGGAGAGGCGGCCGCGAGGGAGAAGATATCGTCCCTTGACGCGGCGCTTCGCGCGGCTTCCACAATCGACGAACTCAAGAGCGCCGCGAAAAAATCCGGGGCCATGTCGGCCGTAACCGGCCTCATAAGCGAGACCGACGCGTCAAGCGAACTCGTAAGGGACGAGAGGTTGAAGGACGCCGCCTTCGTGCTCGGGGCAAACGGCATAAGCGGAATAGTGGACACGCAGGGCAGGCTCTACATAATAAAAATCATCGAGAGGCAGGATGAGCATCCGGCCCCTCTTCAGGCGGTGAAGAAGTTCATAGAGGACGTTTTAAAGAGAGAAAAGGCAACTGAAGCTTCCTTGGCCGCGGCAAAGGGGTTTTTGGATAAGGTTAAGGCAGGCGGAAACTTCGCCGGCCTCGCGAAAAAAGAAGGCCATAAGACAGGCAAGACCCCGTTTTTTTCCATGGCCAAGGGCTCTATTCCGGATATTAACGTATCTCTTGCGGAAAACGGCGCGATATTCGACCTTACCAAGGGAAACCCCTATTACGGAACGCCGCTTAAGCAGGGCGAGAGTTCTTATGTCTTTCGTTTAAGTGATTCCAAAGAGGCCGTCTTGAAAGGGTTTGAAGAAAAAAAGCCGGAGTTCATGGCGAGAAAGCTCGACGATAAGAAGGCCGCGGCAACCAAGCAGTGGCTGGAGGGGCTTAAGGCCAATGCCTCCATAGTGGTGCACGAGGAACTTCTGTAAGGGGTTATGCGCTGATGCGTTTTTCAAGGATGTTTTTGCATACCATAAAGGAGACCCCTTCGGACGCCGAGGTGGTGAGCCATAAACTCATGCTCCGCTCCGGCATGATAAGAAGGGTGGCCGCCGGCATATATAACCTTCTTCCCTTAGGGCTCCGCTCGATAAGAAAGGTCGAGGCCATAGTGAGGGAAGAGATGAACCGCGCCGGGGCGCAGGAAGTCATGATGCCGATGGTTTTGCCGGCAGAACTCTGGAAAGAGAGCGGCAGGTGGGATTTTTACGGCAAGGAACTGCTTCGCATAAAAGACCGCCACGAAAGGGATTTTTGTCTCGGCCCGACCCACGAAGAGGCCGTAACGGACATGGTAAGAGGGGACGTCAGGTCTTACCGCCAGCTTCCCGTAAACCTCTACCAGATACAGACCAAATTCCGCGATGAGATACGTCCCCGTTTCGGCCTCATGAGAGGCAGGGAATTCATAATGAAAGACGCCTATTCTTTTCACGCGACCGAAGAGTGCGCCGAACGCGAATACAAAAATATGTTCGATGCCTATACGCGGATATTCGAGAGGTGCGGTCTGGAATTCCGCGCGGTCGAGGCCGAGACAGGGCAGATCGGCGGGAGTTTTTCGCACGAGTTCATGGTTCTCGCCGAAACAGGCGAGGACGCCATAGCGAGTTGCGTTTCCTGCTCCTACGCCGCCAATATCGAGAAGGCAGAGATAAGGGAAGAGCCTGAAAACGCGGCATCAATCGAAAAACCCATGACCTTGGTGAGCACCCCGGGCATGAAGAGCGTGGAGGAGGTGAGCGGGTTTTTAAAGATATCTCCAACCGTTCTTATAAAGACTCTTATCTATTCGACCGACAAGGGCGCGATAGCGGCCCTTGTAAAAGGCGACGCCGAGATTAACGAAGCCAAGCTCCGGAGAATAAGCGGAGCCGAGACCCTGACCCTCGCCGATGAAAAAACAGTAAAGGAAGCGACAGGCGCGCCGAGCGGTTTCGCCGGGCCTCTTGGATTAAAGATACCCATATACGCGGATTACGGCGTAAGGAATATCTCAAGCGGAGTAACGGGCGCGAACGAGGCGGACGCCCATATAATGAATGTTTCTCCGGAAAGGGATTTTAAGGCAATCTACGCGGATTTAAGGGTTGTAAGGGCCGGCGACGGGTGTCCGAGATGCAAGGGCGCGTTCGAGATAAAAAGAGGCATCGAGGTCGGGCACGTCTTCAAGCTCGGCATCAAGTACAGCGAATCCATGAAGGCTCTTTTCCTTGACGACAAGGGGGTCGAGAAGCCGATTATAATGGGTTGTTACGGCATAGGCATAGGAAGGACGGCGGCGGCCTCAATTGAGCAGAACCACGACGAAGCGGGAATAATCTGGCCTCCTCCTCTTGCGCCGTTCGATTGTATTATCGTTCCGGTGAACGTGAATGACGAGGAGACTTCGAAGGCCTCCGAAGCCTTATATTCCGAACTTTCTTCAGAGGGGCTGAGCGCGCTTTATGACGACAGGGACGAGAGGGCGGGGGTGAAGTTTAAGGACGCGGATTTGATTGGAATACCGGTCAGGCTTACCGTTAGCGCGAAGACGCTTAAAGAAGGTTCTTTTGAGATAAAGAAAAGAAGCGAAAAAGAATCGAGGCTCGTGAAAAAGGAAGAAGCAATAGCGGAGGTAAGAAAGGCGCTCGGGTAAGTTAGATATTGCTTCGCTTTAGGTTTCTTTAACTCCCTCTCCTCCGCCTGAGGCGGATGGGAGAGGGTTGGGGTGAGGGGGAATCAAAGATTAATTGTTGGGTTACGTCCGCCTCAGGCGGACTAACCCAACCTACGGGACTCTGGATTCCCGCTCAAAAGACCGCGGGAATGACAAGAATGGACAAACCTTGACTCTTTTGTTGATACGGCTATACTTACTATAATCTTCATCAATTCGCGTTAAGGAGGCTTTATGAGCGGCAAGGCAAATATCGTTTTCGGGTTTTTTTATCTCGCGATAACGGCGTTTCTCGGGCCTTTTTATCTTGTGCCGGCAAAGGGCGGTGATTATCAAAAGTTCGTTGAAATGAACAAGGCGGTTGAGGAAGTAAAGCAGGACGTCTCTTCAGGCAATGACCAATCGAAGGTTTCGGCCGCCTTGGGCGGCATTACCGGTTATCTGAGCAGTGTTAAGAAAACAGGCTCTGTCGGGAGCGCGGTCCACGCCCACGGAAACCTCGAGGCCCTCTTGAATATCGTAGCGGGCCTCGTGATACTTTCCCTTGCCTTGCCTTCTTCGTATAAAACGGTTTTGAGCGTTCTTTTCATAGTAGGCGCGGTCTTTCATTCGGGCATGCTTTACCTCGCGATTGTCTTCGGAGTAAGCGCGGCGGGGAAACTCTCGATTATCGGGGCCATAGCCATACTTACCGGACTTGTTTTGGCCGGGGTTGCCTCGGCTACGGGGATTAAGAAGACGGAGCGGATGGAATAAAGGGGACGTTGGGACTATTGATGGGAAGCGGACGGCAGTCCGCTTCCCATTTCTTTTTTGGATTAATCTTTAACCGGCAGGAAGCCTTTTTTGCCGAGCGCCTCGATAATGCCGCGCAGTAGAAAATTATTGTTAAAACTGATGATGTATTTTCTCCGTTCTTTTTGAACAGGGGCAAGCAGTCCTATTCTGGCAGGGGCAAGCATCTTTTTATCTCGCAGCCGTTTAATGTTTCTGGAGATTTCGGAGGGATACTTGCCGGGGAAGAATTCTTTTAAGTCATTTGCCCGAATTTCTTTTTTGTCAATTGCTTTCTTTAAGATTTTAGCCTCCAACTCAGTGATATGCTGTCTCTCTTGAGAATAGTCTATGGTCGGTATTAAGATCTCTTTTTTCAAATAATCATAATCGAGCAGGCGGTCGATCTTTTTTATTTCTTCCTTGAGCCCCTTTAATACGTATTCGCACCAACTCAAGACGTCGTCCCTTTTGCCGCTGTCAGCCAGCGCAAGATAATGATAGTAGTTGTCACGGTTATTGCAAAAGACCGCTGTCGGGTTCAAAATTCTGCCTGTATTGACATTAAAACCCTGTTTTACCAACATTGCATAGGTAAGTAAGCGAACGGTCCGGCCGTTGCCATTGGTAAACGGATGTATCCATAAAAATCTGTGATGGGTGATAGATACTTTCAATAGGTCGTATTTTGGTTCGTCTTTCTTATTGATGAAGGCAAATAATTCATCCATATACGCATCAATCTGTTGAGAATGTTCAGGCGGCTTGTGTTCGGACTTGCTAATCGCAACGGCTTTATTGCGATAAACGCCGGGGGTGCGGTCGCCTTCGCCATCCGGCGGTGGAGGTAAATCGGCAACGACTTTCTTGTGCAACTCGCTTACAAAGGCGCGATTGATTGAACGGTCTTTTACCTCGGTTGAATGCATGCCTTGTGCTATTGCAGAGATGCTATAGATTGACACAGTATCATCAATAAAAGCCATTGCCTTTTCCATATTTTGAATTTCTATGATGGATGCATCGGAAGAATGTTTTCCGCTCAACTTTGTTTCTATATATTCGGCTATCGTGGTGTTATTTCCTTCTATGCGCGCGGAGCCGATACTTTCAAGGGCGTGAAAGATGTTTTTTAATTGAAAAAAAATCATGAGAGGAGTAGAGCCGGTTAAGCGTTTTTTTCGCAGATAGTCCAACTCAATAATCAGGTCAGTTAAAGGTGAACTGAAGTCAGGAATAACTAATTGCAAGTCGTAATGTTTGAAAACAGGGCTCATTATTTACAAACCTGCGGCGCGATATTTAATATATGTATGTTAAAGATTTAACATTGTATGCCGTTAATGTCAAGAAAAACAAGCTGTTGCGATTTATTTGAAAATTAGGTATTTAACAAAAGAGCATATGACATTTAACATTTTTACCTTTTAATAAATATGATAATAAGATGTCATATTGCCGTGGCTACTCAAATCCTCATCTTTTCAGCAACCCCTCCACGAGTCTTATCTTGTCTTCGTTCATCCAATTGGTTTTTCCGTCCACAATGGCCGCTATCTTGCCGTTTTTGCCGATTACAAAGGCCCTCGGAGCGTAGATGACCTTGTAGGCCTCGGCGACGAAGCCGTCATCGTCCCTCAAGACGCGGAAGGTGTAGTTATTTTCCTTCACAAAGTCCCTTATCTTATAGACGGACGCGCTGTGCATGGAATCCTCGTCCACAACGAGGACGTTTACTCCTTTATCTTTATAGCGAAGGTGAAGCGAGTTAAGAGAGGCCATGCTCTCCACGCATTCCTTGCATTTAAGCCGCCAGAAAAAAAGCACCGTAACCCTGCCTTTTTCTTCCGACATTCGGAATGGCGCTCCGTCCATGTCGGAAAAGAAAAAATCCGTGGCGTCCTTTCCGATTGAAGGGGCGTTATCGTAGCGATTCGCCTCAGGCGGGTTGGTTTCTTCTTTCCCCTTGCAAGAGGAAAGGAAAAGGGCCGACAATAATAGGAGGAGAAGGGTTTTTCTCATGGCGATAATGATACCAGAAAGGCCTTTATTATGGAACGGGGAATTCTTATTGTTTGAAAAGGCCGTGTTTATGTGTTAGAAAATTAAGATATTCATGGCATGATAAGGATAAAGCGATGGAACGGTATGCACCCGGTAAAATAGAAGAAAAATGGCAGTCTGTTTGGGAAAAGGCCTCAGCCTTCTCCACGGATAAGGCTGTTGACAAGGAAAAGTACTACGTCTTGGAGATGTTTCCTTACCCGTCAGGGAAAATCCACATGGGACACGTGCGCAATTATTCCATCGGGGACGTTATCGCGCGGTTTTTGAAGATGCGGGGGAAGAGCGTGCTTCACCCGATGGGGTGGGACGCCTTCGGGCTTCCGGCCGAGAACGCCGCCATACAGCGGGGCATACACCCCTCCGAGTGGACGCGGAAGAATATCGCCAACATGAGAGTTCAGTTGAAGAGGTTAGGGCTTAGTTACGACTGGACGCGGGAGGTCGCGACCTGCTCTCCCGAGTATTACCGCTGGAATCAGTGGGTGTTCTTGAAGTTTTTCGAGAAGGGTCTCGCGTACAGAAAACTCTCTAACGTCAACTGGTGTCCGGAGTGCGCCACCGTACTGGCGAACGAACAGGTCGAGAACGGAGTTTGCTGGAGGTGCGATTCAACCGTCGAAAGTAAGGAATTGGAGCAGTGGTTTTTCAGGATTACCGACTATGCCGAGGAACTCCTCGATTTCACGCATAAGCTTCC
Source organism: Thermodesulfobacteriota bacterium (assembly GCA_035655515.1). Taxonomy (GTDB): domain Bacteria; phylum Desulfobacterota; class GWC2-55-46; order GWC2-55-46; family DRQE01; genus JBBTLC01. Next base: position 12,063 of record DASRUI010000109.1, on the reverse strand, counting down.
GGGCTGGCCCGAAAAAGTCCTCATCATGCAGAGGAACTGGCTGGGGAAAAGCGTCGGCGTTGAGGTTATCTTTAATATCATTGATTCAATCGAAACGATAAAGATATTCACCACCCGTCCCGACACCCTCTACGGCGTAACCTTCATGAGCCTTGCCCCGGAGCATCCGCTTGTCGAAAAAATCACATCGAAGGGGCGGCTTAAAGAGGTGCGGGAGTTCGTGGCGAGGATAAAGGCAATTGACAAGAGAAAAAGGGAAGAGGCCGAGAAGGAAGGGGTCTTTACCGGCGCCTTTTGCGTAAATCCTCTTACCGGAGACAAAGTTCCCGTCTATGTCGCGAACTTCGTTTTAATGGAGTACGGAACAGGCGCCGTGATGGCCGTTCCGGCGCACGACGAGCGCGACTTCGAATTCGCGAGAAAGTATTTCATACCTATAAAGGTAGTAATAAATCCGGTTGATAAGGCGTTGAATCCCGATGACATGAAAGAGGCCTATATCGAAGACGGCGTAATGGCCGGTTCAGCCGAATGGAACGGCATGAAAAACACGGACGCCTTGCCTAAGATTGTCGAACTTCTTGAAACAAAGGGCTTTGGGAAAAAGACCGTTAACTGGAGGCTCAGGGATTGGGGCATATCGCGCCAGAGGTACTGGGGCTCGCCCATTCCCATAATATACTGCAAAGATTGCGGCACGGTGCCGGTGCCTTACGAGCAACTGCCCGTGGTTTTGCCCGAGGACGTTTCCGTAACAGGCAGGGGCACGAGTCCTTTGGCCGACGCATCGTTTGCCGACGTCGAGTGTCCGAAGTGCCGAAAGCCCGCCCGGCGCGAGACCGACACAATGGACACGTTCGTGGATTCGTCATGGTATTTTTTGAGATACGTTACCCCTCACGAGACGTCTCTTCCGTTCGGAAGCGAGGTTTCGCGCTGGATGCCCGTTGACCGGTACATAGGCGGCATAGAGCACGCGGTATTGCATCTTCTTTATTCGAGGTTTTTCACGAAGGCCATGAGGGATTTGGGGCTTCTTTCGATTGACGAGCCGTTTAAAAACCTCTTGACGCAGGGCATGGTCTGCAAGGCCTTCATGAAATGCGCCGAGCACGGATACCTTTCCGAAGAGGAAGTTGACGGCGAAAAGTGCAAGGAGTGCGGCAGGGAGGTAACAATCGGCGCGGTCGAGAAGATGAGTAAATCGAAAAAGAACACAATTGACCCCGACGGCATAATACTCAGGTACGGGGCCGATACGACGCGTCTTTTTTCGCTCTTCGCCGCGCCTCCTGAACGCGACCTCGATTGGAACATAGACGGGGTCGAGGGGTCGTATAGGTTTTTGGGAAGGGTCTGGAGGCTCGTTAACGAAAACCTCGATATTATAAAATACGTAAAACCCTGCGGAGGAGACCCGGGGCTTACCGGGTTTTTAAAAGACGTCCGGAGGATGACTCATTTTACCATAAAGAAGGTTACTCAGGACATAGAGGTACGGTTTCACTTCAATACCGCCATAAGTTCGATAATGGAACTCGTAAACAAGTTGTATCAGTGGGAAGGCGGCCTTAATACCGATTTGGAAAAACGGGTTTTCAGGGAGTCAATCGAGGCGGTCGTGCTGTTGCTTTCGCCGTTCGCCCCGCATATGACCGAAGAGCTTTGGGAATCTCTCGGGAACAAGTCGCGCCTTTACGAGACGCCGTGGCCCTGTTTCGATGCCGAAGCAGTCTTGACGGACGAGGTAACTCTCGTGGTGCAGGTAAACGGCAAGGTGAGAAGCCAGGTTTCGATGCCGGCGGGGAGCGGCAAGGACGAGGTGGAAGCAATGGTTTTAAAGGACAAAAAAACACTGGAGTGGACCGGCGGCAAGGGCGTAAAGAAGTTTGTTTACGTTCCCGACAAGCTGGTCAACATAGTGGTATGAGGCGTATGGGACGCATGGCTGTTTTGGCGTTTGTCGCGGCGGCATTAGCCGCCGGGTGCGGTTATCATGTTATTGGCAAGGGTGGAGGAAAACAGTTCATCGAGGGCGTCGGCACAATTTCGATACCCATGTTCGGGAACATTACCGGCAACGCCGACGTCGAAAGCGTCATAACGTCGGCCATGGTGGACGAGCTCATAAACGCGGTCAAGGTCGACGGCAACGCGGACGCGGTTTTGAAAGGCGTCGTGAAAAGTTACGAACTTAGGCCGGTTTCGTTCAGTAAAAGCGACGTCGTGAGCGAGTATCGTTTACGCGTCGTGATGTCGGTCAAATTCGTAAAGAGTTCGGACAATACCGTAATCTGGCATGACGAGAACATATCCGATTACGAGGATTTCACGGTAAATACCTCCGATATTTCCGCGACCAGGGACGCCGAGCTTACGGCCTTGAGAAAGATAGCGAAGGATACGGCGAGGCTCTTGAGGGAACGCGTATCAGCGGGGTTTTAGATGAAGCGCACGGAAAGAGAGACCGGCCCGAAGCCGGTATGTTATTTTTTCGGCGAGGAAGACTATCTCGTCGAGGAGGCGCTCGAAGACATCAAGAAAAAGACCCTTACCAAGGGCTTCGAGTCCATGAACTGTCAGGTGTTCGAGGCGGCCGACGGCGACCCGGCGGATATCATTGCGGCGGCGCTCACGTTGCCGGCCTTCTCGAACCTCCGTCTCGTCATCGTCAAGGGGGCCGAGTCCATGAAGGCCGCCAAGTGTAAGGAGTTTCTCGGCTATCTTAAAGAACCTTCCCCCTCGACGTGCCTCGTGTTTTCGGCGGCTTCCGATAAAAAACCTGACAGGGATTCGGAATTCTTCAAGCTCCTTATGTCAAAAGGGTACGCGAAGGAATTCCGGATGCTTAAGGAAAACGAGCTCGTTGCGTGGATAAAAAAATACGCCGCAAGCGCGGGCAAGGAGATAAAGGACGGGGCCGCGTTCAAGCTCGTAAACATAGCCGGCGCGCGCCTTCGAAATATTAAAGAAGAGATGGAAAAGATTATAACATTCATCGGCGAAAATAAAACCATAGAAGAGGGGGATGTCGCGGCCTGCGCCCTCGAAGTGAGAGACGATACCGCCTTCGACCTGACTAACGCCATAGGGAAGAAAGACATGGCCGGAGCCATGACGATACTCGCCCGCCTTGACGACGAGGCCGTCGCGATAATAGGGGCGATAGGGTGGCAGATGAGAACCCTCGGCAGGCTTAAGGCTCTATTGACGAAGAGGATGCCGGTCCCGGCGATACAGCAGACGATAAGAGCATGGGGCGAGAGATATGACGGCTACGCCGCGGCGTGCGCCAATTTTTCGGAGACCGAGATTTTAAAGGCTCTTGTGAGGCTTAATAAGGCCGACCTTGACGTCAAATCGGGACGACTGCCCGACGATGCCGCTCTTACGGGCATTGTGATGGACCTTTGCGTTAAAAATAACGCGGCCCGGCCCGGAAGATAATGTTTATGTCCGGCCGGGCGCGGCTGTATTATTTGGAAGAAGCGGAATTGACCGTTGAAGTGAGGCGAGATATCCTCCGAGAGGCGTTGTTTCTGTGGAGGACGCCTTTTGTTACGGCTCCGTCGAGAAGGGATATCGCGTTTTTAAGGAGCTCCGTCGCTTCATCCTTTTTATTGGCGGCCGCGGCTTCTTTTACCTTTTTGGCGGCAGTCCTGACGGCGGATTTCACGGACCTGTTGCGGAGTTTCTTCTTTTCGCTCTGCTTGTGCCTTTTAATGGCTGATTCGTGGTTAGCCAATCTGATACCTCCGATTAAAATTAAAAAAATATTTTATTCTTTTTCACGGGCATTGTCAAGTGATTTAAGCGGTCAAAAATCCTGTTCCGGATTCGGGAGAGGTTCCGGTGTCTGAAATCAAAAGGATAGCGAAAAGGGCTTCGATAGTCGGCGGCGGCACGCTCATAAGCCGCGTCCTCGGGTACGCAAGGGACGCCGTAATAGCGTCGTATTTCGGGGCAGGCCTCGCCTCTGACGCGTTTTTCGTGGCCTTCCGCATAGCGAACCTCTTAAGGAGGCTTGTGGGAGAGGGCGCGTTGACGTCTTCTTTCGTGCCGGTCTTTACCGAGATGCTCATAAGGCGCACGAAAGAAGAGGCGAATAAATTCCTTTACGGATTTTTTACCCTTTTCTTTTTTATCGTCGTGGCGCTTACGGCTTTGGGCATCCTCGCGTCGGAAAAACTCGTGCTCCTGATGTCGCCGGGGTTTTCGGCCATCCCCGAGAAATTTGCTCTTGCCGTTAACCTGACGGCAATGATGTTTCCTTACATGATATTCATAGGGCTTATGGCCATAGCCATGGGAGCGCTTAATTCGTTAAAGCACTTTACCGTGCCGGCCGTTGCTCCGGCCTTCTTTAACGCGGCGATAATATTTTGCGTGTTTTTCGTGACGCCGTTTTTTAAGGAGCCTGTTTACGCGGTGGCCGTCGGAGTGCTTTTGGGCGGGTTCTTGCAATTTATCGTTCATCTTCCCGTACTCGCCAAATACGGCATGTTTCCGCGCCCCTCGTTTTATTTTACCGACGCGGCGACATTAAAGATATTCAGGCTCATGGGTTTTTCCGCCATAGGGCTCGGCGTGTATCAGGTAAACATATTCGTAACAACGGCCTTCGCCTCGACCCTTTCCGAAGGGAGCGTGTCGTATCTTTATTACGCCTCGCGGCTTATGGAACTGCCGTTAGGGATGTTCGGCGTGGCGTTCATGCAGGCCGTATTGCCGAGCCTTTCGGAATACGCCGTTAAAAACGACTACGAATCCTTCAAGACTTCCCTTTCCTTCGCGATAAGGATGGCTAACTTCGTGAGCATTCCCGCGACCGTCGGGCTCGCGGCGCTCGCCATGCCGATAATAGCGGCGCTTTTTCAGAGGGGGGAATTTTCCGGAACCGACGCGTCCGAGACGGCCTTCGCCCTTTACTTTTACGCGGTGGGCATAGTGCCGGTCGCCACGTCGAGGATACTTATAGCGGCGTTTTATTCGATTAAGGACACCCACACCCCGGTCTGGATAGCCGCCGTCGTCGTGATATTTAACCTGTTGCTGTGTTATCTCCTTATTAAGCCGCTCGGCCACGGCGGGCTCGCCCTCGCGACCTCGGCCGCCGCTTTCGTAAATCTGGCCTTGCTTGCCGTGGCGCTCCGTTTAAAACTCGGCAGGTTAGGCATAAGAGATATTATTCTATCTACCGTAAAATCATTGGCAGCGTCTTTCGTCATGGGCGCGGTGATATATTCGGCAACTATTTACGGTTTGACGGAAGGGTTCGGTTCCAAAATGACGGCGGCCGTCATTTTTATCCTTATAGTTGTCGGCGCCGCCATCTATATAGCCGTCTGCATGGCGCTTAATGCCAAGGAATTCGCGTTTTTCAAGGAAATACTGCAGGAAAAATTCTTCAAGAAAAGGCAAAATGCCCGTTCAATTGAATAGCGGTGAAAATAGCGTTAACTTGTTGATTTGCAAGGGTAATTTGCTGATTAAAAAAAGTGCAGTTGTATGAAATCCTGTGAATACGGCTTGTTTCTTTTCCGTTTGGATTCTCTTATGAACAAGTTATCAACACGGCGCGGGGGAAACTTTTTCAAGCGTTTGTATTATCTTGTTTTTTTTCTTTTCTTTTTAGCCTCTTGCCAGAGTTCTTCCATCTCTTCCATCGAGGCGTCAACGAGTTCTTTCCCGTTTTCTTTCAGTTTCTTCTCGACGTAGTGAAATCTGTGCACGAATTTTCCGATTGTTTTTCTCAATGCCTCTTCCGGATCTACTTCGACGAATCTGCCGACGTTTACGAGGGTGAAGAGAACGTCCCCGAGTTCTTCTTCTGTTTTGCGGCGGTTTTTTTCCTTAAGGGCTTCCTTGAACTCATCGAGTTCTTCGTTAAGTTTTTCCATGACTCCTTTGATGTCTTTCCAATCGAATCCGGCTTTGGCCGCCTTTTTAGCTATCTTATGGGCCCTCATGAGAGCCGGATACGCCGCGCTCACGTCCGAGAGGTAGCCGGATTTTTCTTTGCCTTCGAGCTTTTTTATCTTGGCCCATTGATTCAAAACGTCTTTTGAGGTCTTTGCCTCGGCTTCGCCAAATACGTGGGGATGCCGCCTTATCATCTTTTCGGTTATGCCTTCCATGACCGAGTGGATGTCGAAAAGGCCTTTTTCTTTCATTATCCGGCATACGAAGATTATTTGGAACAGAAGGTCCCCGAGTTCTTCTTTTATGTCTTTTGCCCGGCCTTCTTCTATCGCGCCCACTACTTCGTAGGCCTCTTCCGTGATGAACGGCGTCAGGCTTTCGACGGTTTGCTCCCTGTCCCAAGGGCAACCGTTATCGCCTCTCAAGCGGTCCATTACGCTTAAAAGTTTTTCAAGGGATGATTCTTTCGGGTTTTTAGGCATGAGGGGATTAAGGCTTGGGTTCTTCCGCGTCTTTGTCTATTGCTTCGCCTCTTTTTTCGAGAGTCGAGACGACTTTTTTTGCTTTATCGGGAGCGGTTTGAAGAGTTGTCATGTATTTGTCTACAACCTCTTTCGTTGATTCGCCCTTTTTGCCGTCATTCGAGCCGCCCGAGCAGGAGGTCAGGAATAAAAGGGCGGTTATGGTAAATATAAGCGGTATATTTTTCATACAAACATTGTGCCACAGAAGGCCACGCAAAAGCAATACCATTGACCGCGCGGCGGCCCTGTGTTAAATTTCAAGCATGAGTGAAAAGGCATTAAGAGCTCTACCGTCGGTTGACAAAATTTTAAACTGTGAGGACTTGAAAGACGACCTCGCCGGGTACGACCCGGAGTTTATAAAGTATATAATAAGAACGGCTCTCGACGAGTTAAGAGGGGCTATATTGAGGGGTGAGGCGGAAAACCTGACTCTCGAAAAAATAACGGGATTTATAAAAGAACGGCTTCGCCTTATCGCAGGGTCTTCTTTAAGGAGGGTCGTAAACGCCTCAGGCATCATACTTCATACGAATTTAGGCAGGGCAATATTGCCGATTGAGGCGGTGGAGGCAATAAGGCTTGCGGCAAGCAATCCCGTGGATTTGGAGTTCGACCTCGGTTCCGGCTTCCGCGGCGAGAGGGATGCCCGGATAGAGGTATTGCTCGGGTTTCTTGCCGGAGCCGAGGCCGCCTGCGTGGTGAACAATAACGCGGCGGCGGTTCTTTTGACCTTGAATACCCTCGCCGAAGGAAAAGAGGTGGTTGTTTCAAGGGGGGAACTCATCGAGATAGGAGGCTCTTTCCGCCTTCCCGAGATAATAAAGAAAAGCGGATGCGTGATGAAAGAGGTCGGCGCCACCAACAGGACTCATCCGGAAGACTATTTGTCCGCGATAACGCCCGATACGGCCGTTCTTTTCAAGGCGCACAAGAGCAATTATACCATAGAGGGCTTTACGAGCGAGGTTGACATAAAGGAACTTTCCGTTATGGGGAAGGCCCGCCATATCCCTGTTGTCGAGGACCTCGGCTCGGGCGCGCTTATTGATTTAAGCCGCTTCGGGCTTAAGAAGGAGCCTGTCGTAAGGGAGAGAATTTCCGGCGGCGCCGACATAGTAACCTTCAGCGGCGATAAACTCCTCGGAGGGCCTCAGGCCGGGCTTATAGCCGGCAAAAAGGAATTGGTGGAAAGGATAAGAAAAAACCCCTTAAAGAGGGCCTTGCGCGCGGATAAGATGACCATAGCGGCGCTTGAGGCCACTTTAAGGCTTTATCTTAAACCTGATGCCTTGGCAGGGAAAATACCCGCCTTCGAATATATTTCCAGACCGCTCAAAGAGATAGAAAAGGCCGCTAATCAGGCGAAAAAACTCCTTGAAAAAAGACTCGGGGTGGCCTACGTCATAACCGTGGAAGACAGTGAGAGCATAGTCGGGAGCGGCGCTCTTCCGGATTGCGTGATACCCACGAAAGTCGTAAGCGTAACGCATCCGTCCGAAAAGCCCGAAAAGATATTCAAGATGTTTTTATCAAACGACCCGCCGATTCTGGGAAGGGTCGCCAAGGACAGGTTTCTTTTGGATTTAAGAACAGTGGACAAGGCGGGGGACGTATGCCCTTAGTTAAGGAGAATCAGGCGAAGGGACTGTTAAATTCTCTTTCGAAAAAGCTGTTCGTTGCTTTCGTGTTGGTGCTTTTGCCCATAGTAATCACCTTTGTCGTCGGTTATTCGAGGAATAAAAATCAGATTAAGGCGGAAGCCTTGAACGACGTCGTGGCCCTTGCGGAGGGTTACGAAGGGCTGGTCTATCAGTTTCTCGAGATGAACAAAAGAAGGGCCGCTGACTTCGCGAGCGACGGGTTCGTGAGGGACAGCCTTAAAAAGATAACCGGAGGAGATAAATCGGGGGCAGGCGCCCTTAACGCTCATCTCATAAGGAATAAACTTCCGCTCGACAATACTCTTCGTTCCATATACGTCATGGACCGCTTCGGACGGGTCGCGGCCTCTACCGAAAAGAACGCTGTTGGCAAGGATTTTTCCGACATGAAGTTTTTTGGAAGCGCATTGAAAGGCGTAAGCGCGCAGGAGGCGGCGAACGGCCCGGAACCAAGGCTCGCCATAGCGGTTCCCGTTACCGATAAGGATACAGGGAAAATCCTCGGAGTGCTGGCGAACTTTATCCTTTTGACCGAACTCGACAAACTCCTCTCCGGCGAATTCGGCAAGGACCTTGGCGCGATAAGTTTCGACAGGGGGCGGAAAGCCACCCTTGAGGTTTACATGGTCAACAGCGACGGTTATTTCATCACCAAGTCGCGTTTCGTGAAAGACGTGGTTTTAAAACAACGCGTATCTACGCCTCCCGTTATGGCGTGCGTGAATTCGCTTAAGGAGACCGAGGGATTTTATAAAGATTACAGGGGAGTGGACGTTGCCGGAGCGGCCATGTGTCTGCCGCAATTGGGATGGACGCTTCTTGCCGAGTTTGACGCCGCGGAACTCATGGCGCCGGTAAATGATATGCTCAGGGACGCGGTTTTATCGGGCGGAATAGTGATAATCCTTGTCGGGATAATGTTCGCGACGTTCGTAAAGAAGGTTGTAAGGCCGGTGGAGGAGATGTCCGACGTCGCCGGCTATATAGCGTTCGGCCATTACGACGTGGCCATACCAATTAAATCCAAGGACGAGGTGGGCCGCTTGGCCGAGTCTTTCAACGCCATGGCCTCCGCCATAAAAGCGAGGACTTCGCAGATTGGAAAAAGCGAAAAAAGCTTGTCCGAGGCGCAAAGGATAGCGCGCCTCGGAAACTGGGATTGGGACATAGTCAAAAACGAACTCAGTTGGTCGGACGAGATATACAGGATATTCGGCCTCAAGCCTCACGAGTTCGGCGCGACCTACGAGGCGTTTCTTAACGCCGTGCATCCGGACGACAGAAAGGTCGTGGTTGATTCGGTAAATTTTGCCATTTACGAGAGAAAGCCTTATTCAATAGACCACCGGGTAGTGCGTCCGGACGGAAGCGTGAAGGTCGTGCATGAGCAAGGCGAGGTTATGTTAGACGGCGGCGGCAGGGCGATACGCATGATAGGCACGGTGCAGGACGTTACCGAGCAACGGCAGGCCGAGGTTGAACTCAAAAGGCTTTCCACTGCCATAGAGCAAAGCATAAACATAATATTCATTACGGACAAAAATGGCGTATTCGAGTACGTAAACCGCAAGTTCGAGGAGGTTACGGGCTATTTTAAAGAGGATGTCATCGGCCAAACTCCCGCTATCCTCGCTTCGGGAGAGATGAGCGAGGCCGAATACTCGGAACTATGGGAAACAGTGCTTTCGGGAAAGACGTGGAGAGGCGTTTTCAAGAATAAAAAGAAGAACAACGAATTTTTCTGGGTCAACGGCATCATAACCCCAATAATAGACGATAATAACGAGATTATAAGCCTCCTTGCCGTGCAGGAGGACATAACCGAAAAGATGCGCGACAAGGACCGGATAGAATATCTTTCCGAGAGAGACGAACTCACCGGTCTTTACAACAGGAACCATTTCATGCGCTTAATCGAAGAGTGGATATTCAGGAATAAATCCAAAGAGGACGCCAAGGCTATTCTCGTTCTGATAAATATAGACGGCTTTCAGGTATTCAACGACACTTACGGCCACTTGATAGGGGATGAGTACCTTAAAACCGCCGCTCGCACCCTTGAACTCGTGGTGCATGACATAGATTCCCCGGAACTCAAGCAGAGGAGCAAGGATTTCATTCTTTCGCGTCTCGGCGGGGACGAGTTCGCGCTTTTTTGTCCGCTCCTCTCGGTTGCCGAGGGGCTGGAGATCTGCAAGCTCGTGAGAGACGTGTTCGAGGAGTTCTGCTTGGGCGAGGGGATAATCACGTTGACGGCAAGCTCCGGGGTCGTGTTTTACCCGGAGCACGCCACGACGACGAAGGAACTCTTCACGATGGTTGACGCCGCGCTTCACAGGGCCAAGGAGTTGGGGGGCAACAAGACCCGTGTTTTCAGGGCCGAGGACAGGGTGCTCGAGGGAATGCATTCGAGGATAAAGCAGAAAGATCTCATCGTGAAGGCCCTTCAGGCGAAGCGTTTCGAGCCGTGGTTTCAGCCGATAGTGGATTTACGGACCGGGGAGACGCATCATTACGAGGTTCTGGCCCGGATGCGCGGCGAGGACGGAAGCGTGATACTGCCGGCGTTTTTCATAGACGTGGCGGAAAAGTTCGGCATCATAGGAGACATAGACAAGGCCATGACCGGGATGAGCATAGACCTGCTTTCGGAGATGAACAGGAAGGGGAAGACCTGCACCTTTTGCATGAATCTTTCGGGCAATAATTTTTCGGACGAGGAGTTCTTTTTGTTCTTAAGGGAAAAGATTGCGGGAGGGAATATAAAGAGCGGCCAGATTGTCTTCGAGATAACCGAGACCGCCGCGGTGCACGACCTCGGAAGAGCGCAGTCGTTCATATCCGGGTTGAAGGAACTCGGGTGCAGTTTCGCTCTTGACGATTTCGGAGTCGGATTCACGTCTTTCCTCTACTTAAAGCAGTTGGACGTGGATTACATAAAGATAGACGGCTCCTTCGTCAGGAAACTCAACGAGAATAAGAGCGACCAGCTCTTCGTCCGCGCCATAACGGACGTCGCGCGCGGCATGGGGATAAAGACCATAGCGGAGTTCGTGGAAAACGAGGACACCATGAAGTTACTGAAGACAATAGGCGTGGATTACGCTCAGGGGTATTACATAGGCAAGCCCGCGCCTGTTTTCGGCGCGGAAGCGGACAAGAAAAAGGCGTAAGGAAAAGAAAAAAGGGCGCCAACTGAAAGGGAGGGGGTTTTTCTCCTCTCTCTCCCAATGAGACATACCTTATCTCCTCCCCCTTTATGGGGGAGGGCAGGGTGGGGGTGGGGAGAGGGCAGAGCCTGCCCTGAGCGAAGCCTGCCCTGAGCGAAGCCTGCCCTGAGCAAAGTCTGCCCTGAGCAAAGCCTGCCCTGAGCAAAGTCGAAGGGTCGAAGGGGTGAGGGGTTTGGTCGCAATGGCGATATGGAAATTTTTCGGTAAACCGGCACGATATTCATGGAGGCGTTCTTGAAGATTGCGCGCGCGGGGTACCCATGCGAAGCATGGGTCGGGATATTTTTTGCGGCACAAGTGTTTATGGCGGTTGTTTTCCTTGCCGCCGCGCCTTATCCCGCCTTATCCGCGGAGCCGCTTTCGACGGCTTCCGTTCCTTTGATTCCACCCGGGACAAGCATAGGCGAGAGGTTTTCCGGCGAGGAATTCAATTATAAGCTGGGTTTCTGGATATTCGACGGCGTTGCCGTTGCCAAAATAAAGCTGGAAAAAACAGGGAACCTCTACGTCGCCACGCTTACGGCGCGGACGACAGGGGCGGTGCGGTGGCTGCACGCAAGGGAGGACGTTTACGTCGCCACCCTTGAAGAAGTTGACGGAGGGAAGAGGTTTCGGACGCTCGTCTTCGAAGAGAATTCGACCATAGGAAGCAAGACAAAGAGGTCTGTTACGACGCTCGATAAAAATACCGGAGCTCTTAAGTGGACGATATGGAAAAAGGGA
>DASRUI010000108.1:0-4538 GCA_035655515.1 Thermodesulfobacteriota bacterium | reverse complement strand
GACGAGCAGTTTATCCGCGTTTTGCCTGAGGGGACTTTTCCGAACATACTGAACGTGCGAGGCTCGAACTACTGCGATATAGGCTTAAAGGTTGACGAGAAAAACAAACGCCTCATAGTCATATCCGCGATAGACAATCTCATGAAGGGCGCGTCGGGACAGGCGGTGCAGAACATGAACATCATGACCGGCTTTTCCGAGGCTGAGGGGCTTAAGGCCGCGCCTCTTTGCGTTTAGAACTATCAATCCCTGTTGCTACAATGCCGCTTCTCTGCTAAAATCCATCCATGCCCGGCATAAGACTCGGTAAAATATTAGGCATACGCGTATCCGTGGACTATACGTGGTTCATCGTGTTCGCGCTTTTCGCGTGGAGCCTTTCGGCCGGATATTTTCCCCAGCACGTCCCCGGCCTCACTCGTCCCGAGTATCTCCTCATGGGTGCGGTTGCCGCGCTGCTTCTTTTCATCTGCGTGCTCATTCACGAGTTGTCCCATTCTTACGTCTCGAATCTCCTCGGCCTCGGCATAGACGAGATAACGCTTTTCATCTTCGGGGGCGTGGCGAGACTCTCAAGAGAGCCGGACGACGCCAAAACAGAACCCAAGATAGCCGTGGCCGGGCCTGTCGCGAGCCTCGTTCTTGCGGGTCTTTTCTTCCTCCTGCGCGAGGTCATGGACAGGGTAACTGACGCTCCGGTAATCTCCGAGGTAATCGGGTTTTTGGTCTTCATAAATCTGGCGCTCCTCGTTTTCAACATGATACCGGGTTTTCCTCTCGACGGAGGCAGGGTCTTGAGGGCTCTCTGGTGGATGAAGACAGGCGACCTCAAACGTTCTACTCGCGTAGCGAGCCGTATTGGCAAGGGTTTTGCCGCTTTCCTTATAGTAATGGGATTTTTCCAGTTGGCTTCGGGGTACTTCATTCAGGGTCTCTGGGGCATCTTAATCGGCGCATTCCTCAGGAGCGCGGCCGAGTCCACCTATAAGCAAACCCTTATAAAAACCGCGCTTCAGAGCGTAAAGGTTTCCGACGTCATGACGAGGAACGTCCTGACCATAGAGGAGAATATGCCGCTCAGGCACGCGGTGGAGAACTTTTTTTTCACGCACCACTTCGTCGGCTTCCCCGTTACATCGGTTATGGGTCGGGTCGTCGGATTTCTTGCCTTAGGCGACGTCAGGGCAATTCCGCGCGAGAAGTGGGATTCGACGCCAATAAAAGACGTCATGAGAAAACTCTCCGCGGAAAATACGGTCTCGCCGCAAGATTCCGCCTTAACGGTTCTGACGAGGATGGCGAACGATAACGTCGGCAGGTATCCTGTCATGGAAAACAATGAACTCGTCGGCATTATTTCCAGACGCGACATCATGAAGACAATGGAGTTCAAGTCCGAGCTGGAGGGCTGAGTCTCGCGCCCGGTTTCGCAGGCAATCTTTCCGCGAATGGCACAATGAACCAATAAGTCTCGATGGGACGCACACCATAATATAAGTTAAAGCATTGTGGGCGCGGAGCCCGACCCGCCCTATGGGGCGGGTACCCCGCGCAATCTTAAGCGGGGAGGTCACCCCTGCCGCTTTTTCATTTATCCCCTCATATTAGTTCGTGGTATAATATTCAATTCGATATGGCCGATAAAATCAAAAATACCGATGACGCGGCGCTTTTCGAGCTCGTAACGGACTTCGAGCCAAAGGGAGACCAGCCCAAGGCCATAGAGGAGCTTACCCGAGGCATTCTCGACGGAACCAAGTATCAGACGCTTTTAGGCGTTACGGGTTCGGGAAAGACCTTCACCGTGGCCAACGCCATTGCGGCCACGGGCCGCCCAACGCTCGTCATAGCGCCCAATAAGACCCTCGCGGCCCAGTTATTTTCCGAGTTCAAGGATTTATTCCCGAATAACGCGGTCGAATACTTTGTTTCGTACTATGATTACTACCAGCCCGAGGCCTACGTCCCGGCAAGCGACACCTACATTGAAAAAGACGCCTCCATAAACGACGAGATAGACAAGCTCCGCCACTCCACCACCCACTCGATACTCACGAGGCGCGACGTCATAGCCGTGGCCTCGGTCTCCTGCATATACGGCATAGGTTCCCCGCACGATTACGGCGCGATACGCGTGTACCTCGAAAAGGGCATGAGCGCGGCGCGGGACGAGGTGATAAAGAAACTCGTTGAGATGCGCTACGAAAGATGCGACTACGATTTTTACCGTGGAAGCTTCAGGCTGAGGGGCGACGTGGTCGAAGTCTTTCCCGCCCACGAAGGCGAGAGGGCGATAAGGATAGAGTTTTTCGGAGACGAGGTGGAGGGCTTATCCGAGATAGACCCGATGAAGGGCAATGTTACGGCGAGGCTCACCAAGGCCCTTATACATCCGGCGAGCCACTTCGTCACCACGAGCGAAAACGTAAAGACCGCCGTTGATTGCGTAAGGGAAGAACTCAGGGAGAGGCTTACGGAGTTGAACGGCCTTGGCAAAAACTTCGAGGCCAAGAGGCTCGAACAAAAGACCCTTCTCGATCTGGAACTCATGGAGGAGATGGGTTACTGTCCGGGCATAGAGAATTATTCGCGGCATCTTTCCGGCAGGCTTGCGGGAGAGCCTCCCTACACCCTCATGGATTATTTTCCCGAGGATTTTCTCCTCGTCATAGACGAAAGCCACATAACAGTGCCGCAACTCGGAGGCATGTATAACGGCGACAGGAGCAGGAAGACGACGCTCGTGGAGTACGGGTTCAGGCTTCCGTCGGCCCTCGATAACAGGCCTCTTAAATTCGAGGAATTCGAAAACCGCGTTAATCAGGCGGTATTCGTCTCGGCCACGCCCGGAGAATATGAATTCAAAAAATCCGGCGGAGTAATCATAGAGCAGATAATAAGGCCGACCGGCTTGATTGACCCGGGCATAGAGATAAGGGACGCGAGGACTCAGGTGGACGACCTCATGGGAGAGATAAAAAAACGCGTCAAAGTTAAAGAGAGGGTGCTCGTGACGACCCTCACCAAGAGGAGCGCCGAAGACCTGACCCAGTATTACGCCGAGACAGGCATAAGGGTCAAGTATCTTCACTCTGACGTGGAAACTCTTGAAAGGGTGGAGATAATAAGGGATTTGAGGCTCGGGGGATTCGACGTGTTAGTGGGGATAAATCTTCTGAGGGAAGGGCTCGACCTGCCGGAGGTCTCGCTCGTGGCCATACTCGACGCGGATAAAGAGGGATTTCTGCGCTCGGCAAGGTCTCTCATACAGACCTTCGGCAGGGCCGCGAGGAATGTCAACGGCAAAGTCATAATGTACGCGCAAAGCATAACAGGCTCCATGAAGGCCGCTATGGACGAGACCGAAAGGCGGAGAAAACGCCAGGAGGACTTCAACCGCGAAAACGGGATAACCCCGGAAACCATAAAGAGCAGGATAAAAGGCGTTATAAGTTCCGTGTGCGAAGCGGATTATTACACGATAAACACTGCCAAGGAAGACGCCGAGGCATACGCCGCGCCCCACGAGATACCGGCCAAGATAAAAGAACTAAGAAAACAGATGAAAGAGGCCGCGAAGCGTCTTGATTTCGAAAAGGCGGCGGAACTCAAGGACAGGTTGCATCTTCTCGAAAAGGCCGAGATAAAGATGGGGTGAGGAACACGGCCTAAGCGGTTTTCGGGGAGAGTTCCTTTACGGTCATCTCCCCTTGCTGCCGGACCCGGACAGGCTTGGCCGCATCCGGGTTTAGGCCGTGAATGCCAAGGCCAATAAAACGGCAAGCACGACTATCGCATTAAGTCCCAAGACCGCAACCTCTGCTAAGATTCCTTCTGTGTTTTTCTTCATAGCCGTTTACCTCCTATGTTTTAGATTGCGGGCCGTTTCGCCCGTTGCTCAGCCTATTACCGTCAAGGCCAGAAAACCGCCGACTACGACTATCGCGTTAAATGCCAAAGCCGCAACCTCTGAAAGGATTCCTTCTATTTCTTTCTTCATCGCCGTTCACCTCCTTTGTTTTGGATTGCGGGTCGTTTCACCCGCTGTTCATGATTCCATTATACGAAACTAAGATTAAGGGAACGTTAAAGACAGGGGCTTATTTTGCGAACGCCAAGGCCGCTAAAACTCCGACTATGACTATCGCGTTAAGTCCCAAAACCGTAATTTCCGCGAAAATCTTTTCCGTGTTTTTCTTCATTGCCGTTTACCTCCTTTGTTTGGATTGCGGGTCGTTTCACCCGCTGTTCATGATTCCATTATACGAAACTAAGATTAAGGGAACGTTAAAGACAGAAGATTGTTTTGAGGGCATAAATCCGGCGGTAAATTCCCCTCCCGGTTTCATATGTCTTGAGCGAGCACAAACCCTTGACATTGCTCAGGGTATATGTTATTAAAAAGCGTTTATTATCTACTGCGGAAAGGCCGGAATATCCTTTTTTATGTTAGAGATTGATTACTCGATAACCTACCAGATAGCAGCCTTCTTCGTGCTTCTCTTTGCTTTGAACAGATTTCTCTACAAGCCCGTTTT
>DASRUI010000107.1:0-11123 GCA_035655515.1 Thermodesulfobacteriota bacterium | reverse complement strand
GCCAAGCGGATTACGCACCTCGTGCGCGAGGTTCGCGGCGAAGGTTCCGAGATACGCGAGGCGCTCTTTCCTGAGGGATTCGTCCTCAAAGGATTTTTTGAGAGACACGTCTTTTATGACCGCCGCCGCGCCGCAAAGACGGCCTTCAACGTCAAAGACCTGAGAGGTGGATACGGATACGGGGATAGGCTGGGAGATGTGCCTCTGGAGGATGAACTCCCGCTCCACGAAGAGTTTGTCTTCGTTCAAGGTTTTTTCCAGAGCCTCGGCAAGAAAAGGGTTTCTCTTGAAGGCTTCTTTAGCGTCTTCGCCAAGGACCCGCTCCCTCGAAAGTTCGGTTATCCTCTCGGCGCTCTGGTTAAAGACCTCTATTCTACCGTCAAGCCCGGCGTAGATAAGGCCGTCGGAGAAACTCTCTATTATGTTTTCGTAATCGGGTTTTTTGGCCATGGCGTCATCTGCCTAAATATTAGGCATGATAACAGGTGGGGAGGGAAAAGGCAAGGGGGGATTGGGAAGGCGGTAGTATTAATAATCTACTCTTTTATGATTGCAAGGAATGTAGCATTGCCCATTTCCGGATTTTCGCTCAAGAGGTTGCGTATTCCTTCGTCCGAGACATAATAGGCCATCTTCTCTTCGTCCAAGATAGTCCCGTAAATCGTTATTTTTAACCGAGGGCTGACGACGGCTTTGTCCCCTGATGCATTCAGGTTCAGGATGGTAGTATATTCATATCCTCCGGATGTCATCGTTAGTGTCCTACCTTCAATCTTTTCCCCTCCCACAAGCAGATATGGCGTTATGGTATTTGAGCTGGAATAGGGAGGATATGAGGATAGCTGTTCGTACAGGCCGTAGGATTTTATTTCCGTTCCGTTTTCCATTATGAAATAACCGGGAAGGCCCAGAGGAAATATGCTTCTCGATACACCGTTGTAGGACTGAGACTGCCCATCTTTCACAACGGAATTCTTGTTACTTTTGAATTCACCTATCGTGTCGATTGAAGATTCATATGTGGTTTCCTTTGAATAGTATGGACAATTATAGTAGTAAATTGATCCGGGCAAACATGTCTTTGCCTCTATTTTTTCACTGTTTCCATATAAAACATTCAAGTTGTCCCCATAATAAGCCATTATAAATGGCGCATGGGATACGGTAGACCATGTACCTGTATTAGAGAAAATGCTGAATTTACTCCTACCCTCTCCTATCTTCTCTACCGTGGTCTCCTTACTTACCGTGTCAAATTTGAGCAAGTAATAGTCATAGCAGGTAGTGGTGTCGCAACGTATATATCCGGAAATGGCTATCTGTTTACCACCTTTGGATATGGCTGTATCGATGCGTTCAAAGCCCCATCTCGGCAAAGTAAAATTTACGTCATACGATTTGAGAGCGCCGTCAGGAAGGGCTTCGGTCATGTGGAGTCGGTGGTAGCAGGTGTTGGTCTTCCAACAGAAAGGGTCATAAGGGCCATATGGTTGTGAATATGCAAAGATTGCCGTATCTTCTCTCCAGCCGCTTACGTTATAACCGACGGCAATCGCTCTTTTTGTGTTGTTTTTGATGTCAACGATTGTTGCTTGGGAGTGAATAATGGCCGCTTTACCGTCATGCCTCCAGATGATGCGGCCTGTTGCGCCTTTGAAGATTCCATCGTAAGGCTTAATCTCCTTTGTTTCGGGGTCATATGTTTTGTATACTCCGTTAACCCCATAGAGAATAAGTTCATCTTCGTCTTGTGTTATGCTTACAACCTTCCCCATAACAGCCTCTGCTTCGCTTCCGAGCGCGCCGTTAAACACAAGTATGTATTTTCCTTTTTCCTTCGCGTCAGTCGGCTCGGTAAATTCCTTTGGCTCACTTTTATCTTCCGCGTTTATGGAAAGATTCCAATTGGTTATGAGACTGCGGTTATCATCCTTGTCGTCGTAGTAGAGACCGAACGCGCCGGACATGTCTTCGGCGGAGAGGTTTTCGATTATATATTTGCCCGCATTTTGAGTGTCCGGCTTCATGTCAATCGAGCCGCGGAAAAAATAGTTTAAAAGGCCGGCGGAAAACTCTACCGCCATTGGTATCAATTTTTGCGCGTTTTCTTGAGCCACTTTGTCGTCTATCTTGAGAGCAGTGTCAAAAATTATAGCCTTAAGAGCGCGGTGGAAAGACAGGTCATACCAAAGGTATCCCGCATTAGCCAATTTATGTCCGGTTAATAAGCCGCCTGTTTTCACATAATAAATACCTAGCCCCTTATGTCCGTCCCCGTCCTCAACGGCATCGTAAACAATCCCTGTCTGCTCTTCCGAAGGCATGGAGTAGTTTTTAAAGATTGTGTCGTCGCTTAAGAAATTTGTGTTGGTGAAGGAGGCAAAAGTATCAAAGTAGTTATTGAAACCAAGAAAAGATTTAGGCATGCCTGCCAAATTGAGATACCCATTTACAACCCCTTCGTTCGCTTGCGTCCAATCTTCAAGGCGAGAGGGGTTGAGTATTATAGAACCAATATAATTTTCGTATTTGCTTGCATGCGGGTCGTTTCTTACATGCGATGGTTGGGCAAGGTCTTGAACCAAATGAACCACCTGTCCAACCGATCTAAACATTCCTTTAAAGTAATTATTCCTTTCGGTTTGATTCGAAGCAACAGTATTACCAGCAAAATCCCTGCCTGTTAACCCTTTATACATGTACTCCCTTGCCTTGACCCATGAATAATAATTGGGGCTTGGATATCTGGAATACCCACCGCCTCCATCATAAGCCCATTCCTTTGAGGTCTTTCCTATAGTTCCAAAACCGGAGAGCGATAAACCCCTTGCATTTACCGGGTCATAATAGTGGTTATACCACCTGTGGTCAACTTCAGTTTCTCCGTCTTCCCATTCACTACCGTCTATTACTGTCTTATTGCTGTTAACATTAAGACCATTTACAAAGTCGTTGTAATTCTGAGACCTACTCAAAGCGGCGGAGGTTATCGCTCTATGTGTAGACACCTTATATGCGAAACTTTCTCTCACGAAACTTATTAAAAACAGGATAGAAAATGCCATAACGGTAATCTTGACAAATATGACCCTCAACATTCATCGCCTCCTTTGTTGCCATAGTAATTAAAACAATATATCAATCCATCAATGATCATTCCGAAAAAAGCTCCGATAGCGGCATATGCCATCGTACCCCAGATTATTATTGAGTAATATCCCAATTTGCTCATCCATTGATCGAAAAATCCTATTATAAACAGCGGTAATTCAAAAAGCATAAATCCAAGCTGTCCTTCTCCTGCCTTTCCGAAAGCCTCATAAGTCTGTAAAAACAGAATGTACAAAACCAAATGAATTATTCCAAGTACTATCGCCACTTTTTCCCAGTACATCCGTCTTTTCCAAAAGCCCGGCATCTTTTCGGTAATCCTGAATCTTGCTTCCAGAAAAGCGTACGCGTCAACAAGCATCCCCGTTATTCCTAGTCGTATGAAGTAATACGTCAGGAATGCAAAAAATACAAATAAAACTACAAATATTATTTGAAAAACAACGCGTCTATTCATCATGACGAAGTCCGCATCAAAAATTCTCTATCCTCCATATCCCGTCCCCGTCCTCAACGGCATCGTAAACAATCCCTGTCTGCTCTTCCGAAGGCATGGAGTAGTTTTTAAAGATTGTGTCGTCGCTTAAGAAATTTGTGTTGGTGAAGGAGGCAAGGCCGTTGAAGTAATTATCAAAAGCGGGATAGGCTTTGGCGTCGCCGGCTGAGGCGGCATAACTGCTTATAAGAGAGCCGTTATTGTTAGCCCATTCTTCCAACCTGGATGAATTAAAAATCATCGAACCAAGAATATCGTCACTTGGACTCACATGAGGGTCGTTACGCACATGGCCTGGTTGAGAGGCATCTTCCAATAAATGCACAACCTGCCCAAGAGACCTGAAAGTAAGAGAAAAGTTAGTTTTCCTTTCAATATCTGTCGCGCCTGTCAAGGCGTTATAAAAATATGTCCGGGCATCTTGCCAGTCGTATTCATTTGTCGGAGTATCTGGATCAGTATTAACTTGAATCCCTTTCCCCCAATCTCTAGAAACCTGACCAGATACACCTGGCAGTGTTAATCCAGAACCACTGATAGGATCAAAATAGTGGTTAAAAAATCTATTGTTCGGGGAACTAAAACCGACAGAATTATGATCAGGTCCATAGTCCTCCCATATACTGCCCCAAAATATCCATCCCTTAGCGCTGTGGGGACCAAAATCCCTTGAATCCTGACTATTAAATATTTCGCCTGTCAGCCCAAAATCTCCAAGAAATCTATCAAGATGATCGGCTTTATCAAGAGCGCTTAAAGTTATATTAGAATGCCCTACAACCGTATCCCAAGCCAATATTTTAACGGGACTGATAACCAGAAGAAATATTGCTATGATAAAATGGATAAAGCGCATCGCTTCTACCTCCCTTTAGCCTTGCTTATTATGGTTGACAAAAAACCCTAAAATAGAACCTGACACGGCACCGACAATTCCCCAAGTTATTGTTCCTGCCAGATAAATCCAAATCCAAAAAATAATGCCCTCAAATTGTGGATAAAATTCATTTTCAAATAATGACTCAAAAAAGTGAGAATGCAATATAAACAATGGAAATTCAATTATGAGAAACCCCAATCCAGCAATTCCTTTTGCTCCACCTATAAAAAGAATTAAAGTAACAAAAAAAATGTGCACCGTTCCCATAATACCAAAACCTATAATACCGCCTTTTTGCCACCCTTTTAAATTTTTCCACTTTTTCATGCCCAATCTCCTTACCTTTCCTCAAAAACTTTCTATCCTCCATATCCCGTCCTCGTCCAGATAAAAATAAGTGTAATAGGTTATAGTCATCGTCTGTCCGTCTATAACCTGATGCCTCAAAACCCTGCCCTTTGCCGTATTGCCCCTTGCGTAAAGGAATGTCATGTCCTGCATTCCTGCGGCAATGGAAGGCAAATCGCCGCCCAAAACTCCAAACGCCTCTCTGTATTTTTCCTTCGACCCTTCGTGAAAATACCTCAAAGCCTTTTCAATGTCGCCTGAAGCAAGTCCCTCCTTCATCCCGTCCCACTTGCCCTTAAGTATCCCGTCCATTTCTTCTTTCGACATCACGTTCACGACCGCAGTCTCGGCGTATGAATTGCCATTAGAATCAGTTACCGTTACCACAGGAAAATAAAGTCCGCTTTGCGAATAGCCGAAGGTTACGCTCGACATGTCAACGCCGCTTTTATCAACAGTTCCGTCGCCGTTAAAGTCCCACGCGTAATTCAACGCCGTCCCGTAAACATCGGCCTCGAATTTAACATCGAGCGTTTCGGCTTGAGAGGACATAACCCCGCTCGAAGGATTGACCGAAAGCCTCATCTGCTCGGCTGTAGGCACGGCGTTGACGATAATCGTATCCTCTGCCTTTTGTCCGCAGGCGTCGGTTGCAATAACCGTGAGATTGTTCTCGCCCGGCGCAAGAGGGACAAGCCCCGCGAACTCGCTACCCTCCCTATACGCAGAAAAGCGCGCGCTACCCTCTGAAACCGTATTCCCTACCATTACCCCTGTCTCTCCGTATGCGTTATAAAGAGAACCTTTTACGGTTGTTTTTTGTTTGTTGATTGTGCTTCCGTTGGTCGGAGTTGATATATCAACGTCGAGGCAGTTGGCAATGCATTGGATAGCGACTGTTATGAAACTTTCGGGAATGCTTTCGAGTTTTACTTCGAGGGTGTTTTCAGGGATGAGAGTGATTTCCTTTTCGATTCTGTCAATCTTTTGATTGAACTCGCTTTCTTTTATAAGTTCGATTCCGTTTATGATAATTGAGGCGGAACTTGCCATGCTCTTTCCGCTTTCGCCGTTCTGAATAACAAGGTTGTAAGTCGCGTCCGTGTTGCAGACCGGAAAGGTTTCCTTGAAAACATCGGGTTTGCCTGCCGAACGTTCGTATTTTTTTGTTGAGAGAGGAAGAGTAGCGGCAAAAGACGGGATAGTAAAGAGGATTAAAAGCAGTAAAACCGAACTTATTCGTTTAGCCATGCAAGGCCTCCTTATTAAGTCCATATCGCCGATATTAAAAATTTACACTGACTATATAATCACGGAGGGGGGGGGGTAATGTCAACGGAAATTTTACAGGCAGATTAAGGAAGCGGCCTTTTATAAACCTCCCCCCGGCCCCTCCTTGTTAAGGAGGGGAGGAAAGGGAGGGCTTCGGTTTTAATCGGTCTTTTCTTCTTTTGAATCGTAGCGGATGAAAAGGAAGTAAATCGTAACTCCTATGAAGGTTACGTACATGAAGGCCGTGTGTTTCGCGAGGTACCAGAGTATGCCGCCGGCTATTGCGATTACAAAGCCCGCCATGTTAAGAGTTTTTATCGTTTTTGAGGGAAGTTTTTTTATGAAACGTCCCGCCTGCCAGAAAAGGACGACAAGAATCGCCAATACTATAAGAGGAATTATGTAGTCTTGCAGCGTCAACATGAGATTGCTTCGCGGAGCCTGTTCTGAGCGAAGCCGAAGGACTCGCAATGACAGCGAACTATAATCGGAAGTATGTAGTTTTGCAATGTCAACCCTTCTTTCGGTAATGTGTAATATCTTGTGTCAGTCGTAGGGCAGGGCTTTAGCCCTGCAATAAAGACGCAACCCTAAAGGGTTGCCCTACAAAAACAAAACCGAAAGAGCCGCTAACCCTTTCTTGATGACACAAAATAATTGACGTTAGTCCTTCTTGGCCGTGAGGAATTTTTTGATGTCTTTGAACGGAGGCCTTATCACGCCTTTTTCGGTTATGATGCCGGCTATGAGGCTTTTTGGCGTAACGTCAAAGGCCGGGTTTTTTACCTTTACCTTGTAAGGCGCTATTCTTTTGCCTTTGACAATCGTAATCTCTTCCGGGCCGCGCTCTTCGATGGGGATAAAGTCGCCGTTTTTGATATTGAGGTCGAATGTGGAGGACGGAGCGGCCACGTAAAAAGGTATGTTGTGCGCTTTCGCGAGTACCGCAACCGAGTAAGTGCCGATTTTATTGGCCACGTCGCCGTTAGAGGCTATCCTGTCGGCCCCGACAACCACCGCGTCTATCAGCCCCTGCTTCATCATCGTTCCGGCCATGTTGTCGGTTATGAGGGTTACGTCTATTTTGTCTTCCATGAGTTCCCACGCGGTAAGGCGCGAGCCCTGCAACACGGGCCTTGTTTCGTCCGCGAATACCCTTATCTTTTTCCCGGCCTCGATCGCGCCGCGTATAACGCCCAATGCCGTGCCGTATCCGGCTGTGGCGAGGGCGCCCGCGTTACAGTGGGTGAGGACGGTCGAGTTATTTTTGAGAAGCCTGCCGCCGTGCCTTCCTATGAGGCGGCACATTGCCACGTCTTCGGAATGTATGAGTTTGGCCTCTTCCACGAGGCGGGTTTTGATTTTTTTGATTGGAAGATTTTTAGAAGCCTCGAAAACGCCTCTCATCCTCTCGACCGCCCAGAAGAGGTTCACGGCCGTCGGCCGTGTCGCGGCCATTACGCGGGACACCTTGTCGAACTGTTTTTTGAATTTCTTAAAGTCTGTTATTTTTACGTTCTTCGCTCCGAGCGCGATTCCCATGGCGGCCGTGACGCCTATGGCCGGCGCGCCGCGCACCAAAAGCCTTTTAATCGCGTCCGCGACTTCTTTATAATCCCGAAGCGTCCTGTAAACCACTTTGGTCGGAAGAAGAGTCTGGTCGAGCAGCAAGACTGCGTTATTTTTCCATTCCACTGTTTTGAACATCGACTGTCCTTCCTTGTCTCTCATGTTTTGTAAATGTAGGGCAACCCTCCGCCTGAGGCGGAAGGGTTGCGTTTTTTCGCAAGGCTAAAGCCTTGCCCTACGAAAGACATTAAAAACCGTAAAGAGCGTCTTTTTTAGTTGAGTATGCGTTTCTTGGTTGACGCCTTGGATATCGAGGCGGGCGCCCCGGGCGCCCTTATTGGCACGGCGATTTGGTCGCCCGGCTGTAAGCGGCGGACGTTTTTAATGTCGTTCAAATACATGAGGGGCTTTAATTCCGTTCCATACCTTCTCGCTATCTGCGAGAGGGTTTCCCCTCTTTTAACCTTGTGTATGAGGAATTTTACGAGTTCCTGCCTCGGCATGGACTCGAGTTTTTCCCTTACGAGTTCGCCTTTGCCGAGCGGAACTTTTATCGCGTAGTCTTTATAGTTCGGAGGCGTGAACCACCTTTTGAGTTCGGGGTTCAAGGATTTTATTTCTTCCACGTCCACCTGCGCGGCCCCGGCTATTATGTTTATGTCGGTCGGCGAGGGGACGTTAACCTTTTCGTAGAGGACCGGCTCGTTATAGTTCATGCCGGTAAACCCGTACCTTGCCGGGTCTTTGGATATGAGTATGGCCGCTATGAGCTTTGGCACGTACTCCTTGGTCTCCCTTTTGAGCGGACGCTTGTGCGAGGCCAGTTCCCAGAAATCCGAGGTTTTGTGGGTCTTTATCGCTCTTTTTATCTTGCCTTCTCCGGCATTGTAACCGGCGGCGGCAAGATACCATGAATCGAACATCGAGTTAAGCGCGCCCAGATACGAGGCCGCGGCTAAGGTCGCCTTCTCGGGGTCTCTTCTTTCGTCTATCCACCAATCCACGCGCAGACCGTAGAGCTTCGCCGTGCTTGGTATGAACTGCCACATGCCCGCGGCGCGCGCCCTCGAATAAGCGTAAGGGTTGAGCCCGCTTTCTATTAAGGCGAGATAGACCAGATCCAGCGGAAGCCCCGCCTCTTCGAGTATCCCGCTTATCATGGGCATGTAGGCGGGGGTGCGTTCAAGCCACTTAGTGAAGGCCGTCCTGCCGCGCGTCTGGAAGTAACGGATGAAACTGTTGACATTTTTGTTTATGACTATGGGCATGTCGGAGGGATAAAGCGAGGCGCTCCATTCGCAAAGCCCGGCGAGTTTGTTTATCGGGATTGGTTCGGTCTTTATCGCGTAGGTATCTTCCATGGCGGCGAAAAGTCCGTACTCGTATTCGCTGATTGACGAGTATTCTCCCGCAATATCGGCAATTCCAACGTCAATGAGCGCGATGTCCGCAACTCCGTCAAGGATAAGGGGCTCTTCCACGCTATCGTCGAGTATCGCCGTCTGCATCGGCTCGTCGCTTGAAACCGCCTCAGCCTCATTAACCGCGCCGCGAGGCGTTGGCGCAGGCGCGCCGAATGCCATAGCCGGCAAGAGCGCAAAGGTGCATATAAAGATTAGCTTTATGGCTTGTCTTTTTGTCATTATCATGGCCTACGTCGTCTTATGGGATTTCGGAAGTACTATCGAGCCGGAAAGTTCGATCTCCTTGAACTTTTCCTTTATGTCTTCCGCGGTCTTTTTGGCGGAAAGCTCTATGGTGCGGCCGTACTTGGTGAGGGACTTGGTGTATTCCACGAAGGGCCTGTTTTTGGCCTCCCACATCTTCGTGAGCCTGTGGCCGTAGGTCTTGATGGCGACGTTGAAGAGGTCGAACTTCACGGCCCTCTTTAATATCTGGTTTATGGAGTAGAAGTCCTTTGCCGCGCTTATGATATTGGATTGAAGCTCGTAGTATGTCATGAGTTTCGGCTCGTAAACCACGTGGTGCGCGTCGTAGAGGCTCCAGTCGTATGACACTATGCGGCCCTCTTTTTTGAAGTTGTCGTGGAGCGAGGTGCCGGGAAGAGGCGTAAGTATCAGGAACTGCACCGAGTCAAGGTTGTTTTTCTTCGCGAACTTGACGGTCTCGGCGATGGTGTCGGTCGTGTCGTGGTCAGAGCCCAATACGAACATGCCGTGTATCCTTATGCCGTACTTATGGAGTATCTTTATGCATTTTTCGATGTCCGCGACGGTTTGGCCTTTGTTGTAGAGCTCGAGGGTTTTCGGGTTTATGGACTCCAAGCCTATGTAAACGATGTAGCAGTTCGCTTGCTTCATTAGTTGGAGGAGTTCCTCGTCCTTGGCTATCTCGACCCTGACTTGCGCCGTCCACTTGGGCGTAAGGCCTCTCTTTATCATCTCCCTCAGGAGTTCCTTGGTTCTCGCCCTGTTGGCCATGAAGTTGTCGTCGTAGAAAAACACCCAGTTTCCGCCGCATTCCCTGTTGCGTTCGAGTTCTTCGATTACCCTCGATTTGTCCCTGAACCTGTATTTTTGGCCGAACATGCTCGTTACCGAGCAGAAACTGCAGTCGTAGGGGCAGCCCCTCGAGGTCATTATAGGCGTGATGCTGAATTTTTTGAACGCCTTATCCCCAAGGCCGTTTATCATGTGGAAGTCCGGCACGGGGATTGTGTTCATGTCCTTGCAATAGGCCGCGTTTTTATTATGGAAGACTTCTCCGCCCTGCCTGTAGGAAAGGCCGGGGACATTTTCGAAGCCTTCGCCTGTTTCGAGGGTCTTTACGAACTCCAGTATGTAGTCGTCCACCTCTCCGCGCATGACATAGTCGCAGTGTTCGAGCGCCTCGTCGGGCATGAACGTTACGTGAGGGCCGCCCATGAAGACGGTTACCCCCGCGCTCCTTAGGATGTCGGCTATCTCGTATGAGCGGATTGAGGTCGAGGTGATGCAGGATATGCCGACAATGTCGGCCGTAAGCACGTCTTTAAGGTCGAGATCCCCGATGCTCTCGATATAACTTCTTACCTCGTAGCC
Organism: Thermodesulfobacteriota bacterium; assembly: GCA_035655515.1. Lineage (GTDB taxonomy): Bacteria > Desulfobacterota > GWC2-55-46 > GWC2-55-46 > DRQE01 > JBBTLC01. Next base: position 406 of record DASRUI010000107.1, on the reverse strand, counting down.
GTGCTGCTTTAGTGTCGTGCCGAGAAGAATCGTTCCGAGCCTCGGCATGGCGGATTTCGTGAATATGTGGAAATTAGGCGGTTTAGTCTCGATGAAGATAATCTTTTTAATCGTTTTCATTGGTTATGGACTCCTTTTAAAATGTGTTCCATTGTAACCTTTTGCCATTGAAGGTGTCAAGGAATAAAAGGGAAAAACGAACCTCGAATCCCGTAACTATTGATTATTCATAGGGTATTGATTTGGGGCGCGGACGCGGCATTGTCTTGATTTAAGACCCGTTACTTCGGGAAAGGGGGAGGGTGGCGCTGTTTTTAATTTTATCACCGCGACGTCGAAACGTTAACCCTTTTACAGTATTTATAAATCTCGCATTCGGAACAGCGCGGCGAGACCGGGACGCAGA
>DASRUI010000106.1:0-6958 GCA_035655515.1 Thermodesulfobacteriota bacterium | reverse complement strand
TTCGTCGTATTTGAGTTGAGGATGTCTTCTCTCGTCGTATTTGTATCTGTTGTATCTGTTCTTCTCCGGCCGCCTCTCGGGCAAAGGCTCCTCTGCGGACAAAACGACATTTACAAAAGAAATAACGAAAAATACAATGAGGTGTGCCGAGATTATCTTTTTCATGGCATATTGCATATTAGACCGGTTTTGTAGATTGGGTTGAATTACGTTACGTTAATCCAACCTACAAGCCTTCCCCCTCCGCGCACGGGGCATTTCGAGGAAAGCAGTTTCACTTTTTCACCTCGTCCTCTCAAAATTAACGGACAAAATTATACCACCTAATCTCCGGCAATTACAAATCGAACATCGAGACAACGTTAAGCAATCTCTAAACGTAGGGCAAGGCTTTAGTAGGGGCACGATGCATCGTGCCCCTACGGTAAGAACGCAACCCTCCGCTTAAGATTGCGGGGGCAGGCTCTAAAGGGTTGCCCTACGAAAATGAAAAATAAGTCAATCTCCCTGCCATTCCTGCACCGTCTTGACCGAAAGCCCCTCTTTTAAAATCGCCTTTATGGCCTTTGTCGCGGCATGGGCCCCGGAGACTGTCGTGAAATACGGAAGCCCCATCTCTATCGAGCTCCTTCTTATGGAGTAAGAATCGGCGACGCTCTTAGCCCCGAAGGACGAATTTATCACGGCGGCTATTTCATTGCTTTTTATCCTGTCAACTATATTCGGCCTTCCCTCTATGACTTTCAAAACGAGTTCGGCCTCTACGCCTTTTTCGTTCAGATATTTCGCAGTGCCGCGCGTGGCGATGATGTTAAAGCCCATGTCCTTTAATTCGCGCACCACCCTGACTATGGCTTCCTTGTCAGCGTCCCTTACGCTGACGAATACATTCCCCTTAAGAGGCAGCGTGTTCCCTGCCGCTAATTGAGCCTTTGCGAACGCCTTTCCGAAATCTTCGCCAATGCCCATAACCTCGCCCGTTGATTTCATCTCAGGGCCAAGAAGCGTATCAACGCCGGGGAACTTTATAAAAGGAAACACGGCTTCTTTGACGGACGTGTAAGCGGGTATGACCTCTTCGATAAAGCCGAGTTCCTTCAAAGTCCTTCCTGTCATGAGTTTCGTCGCTATCTTGGCGAGAGGCCTTCCGATCGCCTTGCTCACGAATGGAATGGTGCGCGAGGCGCGCGGGTTCACTTCGAGTATATAGACAACCCCGTCCTTTATCGCGAACTGAACGTTCATAAGCCCCACTACCTTGAGTTCCTTGGCAAGCGCCTTTGTCTCGCGCCTTATCTCGTCGAGTATTTTTTTATCGAGCGAATAAGGAGGGAGCGAGCACGCCGAATCGCCCGAATGTATTCCCGCCTCTTCTATGTGCTCCATCACCCCCGCTATGACGAACGTCTCTCCGTCGCTCACGCAATCAACGTCAACCTCGATTGCTCCGTCCAAAAACTTGTCAACGAGAACGGGATGCTCGGGGCTCGCCTCGACCGCGCGCGTCATGTATTCCATGAGGCTTACCTCGTCATAAACTATCTCCATGGCGCGGCCTCCCAAAACATAGGACGGCCTTACCATTACCGGATAGCCGATTCTTCCGGCTATCTTAACCGCCTCCTCGATGCTTCTCGCCGTGCCGCTATCGGGTTTTTTGATGCGAAGTTTTTCAAGGAGGTTGTCGAAGCGCTCCCTGTTCTCGGCCATGTCAATCGAATCCGGAGAAGTGCCGAGTATCCTGACTCCCGCCTTCTCGAGAGGCACCGAGAGTTTTAAAGGCGTTTGCCCGCCGAGTTGCACGATTACTCCGTAAGGCTTTTCCTTCTCAACTATCGCCATCACGTCCTCGAAGGTGAGAGGTTCGAAGTAAAGCCTGTCGGACGTGTCATAATCGGTCGAGACCGTCTCGGGATTACAGTTGACCATTATTGATTCTATGCCCTCTTCTTTAAGCGCGAAACTCGCGTGAACGCAACAGTAATCGAACTCTATGCCCTGCCCGATTCTATTGGGCCCGCTTCCGAGTATCATGACCTTCTTCCTGTCGGTCGGATTTGCCTCGCACTCGGCCTTTTTCTTTTTATCTTTTATATTGTAAAAAGGCCGCTCGTAAGTCGAATAAAGATAAGGCGTAAATGCCTCGAACTCCGCGGCGCACGTGTCAACACATTTATAAACAGGCTCTATCGCGAACTTCTTTCTCATCGCGCGTATGTCTTTTTGGGTTTTACCGGCAAGCGACGCCAGCATCGCGTCCGAAAAACCGTCTTCCTTTGCCCTCCTTAAAATATCTTCGGTAAGGTTTCCCTTTTTGGATGCCTCATGGATTTCGTTTTCAAACTCCACAAGCTCTTTTATGTTTTCAAGAAACCATTGGTCAATCCTCGTTAAGTCGTAAACCTCGTCCACGCTGAACCCCGCCCTGAATGCCTCTGCCATATAAAAGGGCCTGTCCGGCCGCGGGGTTTTAAGTTCAGCCCTTAATACGTCAATTTCTTCTTCAGCGGGCTTGAAAAACACCTCCGCCCTCGTCTTCCTGATAATCTTTTTTAACCCGTGCGCGCCTGTTTCAAGAGAGCGCAGAGCCTTCTGGAACGACTCTTTGAAAGTCCTTCCAATGCTCATGACCTCGCCTACTGATTTCATCTGTGTCGTCAGAGTCGAGTCTGCCTTTGGGAATTTCTCGAACGTAAAGCGGGGAATCTTCGTCACGACGTAATCAATCGTAGGCTCGAAAGAGGCAGGGGTTTTCTTGGTGATGTCGTTCGGTATCTCGTCAAGCGTGTAGCCTATTGCCAATTTGGCCGCTATCTTGGCTATTGGAAATCCTGTCGCCTTGCTCGCGAGCGCCGAACTCCTCGAAACCCTCGGGTTCATCTCTATGACGCAGATACGCCCGTTTTCAGGGTTAACCGAGAACTGGATGTTGCTTCCTCCTGTGTCAACTCCTATCTCGCGGATTATCCTCACGGCCGCGTCCCTCATTATCTGGTATTCTTTGTCAGTCAGGGTCTGGGCGGGTGCCACGGTTATGGAATCTCCCGTATGCACGCCCATGGGGTCGAAGTTCTCTATGGAGCAGATTATGACGACGTTATCCATCCTGTCGCGCATGACCTCAAGTTCGTATTCCTTCCACCCTATGACCGATTCTTCGATGAGCATCTCGCGCGTCGGACTCGCGTCGAGTCCGAACTTGACCATCTTTTCGTACTCTTCCCTGTTATACGCAATGCCGCCGCCGGTGCCGCCCAAGGTGAAAGACGGCCTGAGTATCACGGGGTAGGAGAATCTTTCCACGACTTCGCACGCCTCGGCGAGACTCTTAACGAGCGAGCTTTCCGGCACCTCGAGTCCGAGTTTTTGCATTGCCTCTTTGAAGAGTTCCCTGTCCTCGGCCTTTTTTATGGCGGGCAGTTTCGCGCCTATCATCTCGACTTTGTGCTTTTCGAGAAACCCGCTTTCCGCGAGTTTGACCGCGATATTAAGAGCGGTCTGGCCGCCCATGGTCGGAAGAAGCGCGTCGGGCTTTTCCCTCTCGATTATTTTTTCGACAATCTCCGGGGTGATGGGCTCGATATAAGTCCTGTCCGCGAGTTCCGGGTCTGTCATGATGGTCGCGGGGTTCGAGTTCACGAGCACCACCTCGTAGCCCTCTTCCCTTAAGGCCTTGCATGCCTGAGTGCCGGAGTAATCGAACTCGCAGCCCTGGCCTATGACGATCGGGCCCGAGCCTATGAGGAGAATCTTTTTTATGTCAGTGCGCTTGGGCAATTACGTCCTCCCGAAGATAATAACGTCCATAAATCCATTAAAGACGGTCTGAAAAAGAGATTGCTTCGGGGTGAAGCCCCTCGCAATGACAGATAAAAAAATTTGCCCCTCGCAATGACAGGTAAAGAATTTCGCCGCTTGCAAGCCGTTCGCCCTGAGCCTGTCGAAGGGTCGAACGCCCTCGCGATGACGCTCTAATATAAGACAGTCATTTCCGCCTAAGGCGGACGGTTTCATCGACCGTGGCAATCCCGGAAAATAGCATTACCAGCCTAAAATCCACGCGAAGACGAGCGGAGCCACAATCGTCGCGTCGGACTCTATCACGAACTTCGGCGCCTCTATGCTCAATTTCCCCCACGTGATTTTTTCATTCGGCACCGCTCCGGAATAAGAGCCGTAACTCGTGGTCGAGTCCGATATCTGGCAGAAGTAACTCCAGAAAGGCGTTTTCTTGAGCCTCAAGTCCTGCTGGAGCATGGGCACGACGCATATCGGAAAATCCCCCGCGATGCCTCCTCCTATCTGGAAAAACCCTATGCCATTGCCGCCGCTGTTTTTGACATACCAATCGGCAAGCACTGTCATATACTCTATGCCGGACCTCATGGTCGAAGGCTTGAGTTCTCCGGTTATGCAATAAGAGGCGAAGATATTTCCGAGGGTCGAGTCCTCCCATCCGGGAACTATTATCGGAAGGTTTCTCTCTGCCGCGGCGAGGAGCCAACTGTCTTTCGGAGGTATCTGGTAGTATTTTTTCAAAACGCCGCTCTTTAGCATCTTGTAAAAATACTCGTGCGGGAGATATCTCTTGCCCGAGCCGTTCGCGTCTTTCCAGAGTTTCAGGATATTGTGCTCTATCCTCCTTATGGCCTCGCCTTCGGGGATGCAGGTGTCGGTAACGCGGTTAAAACCTTTTTGGAGGAGTTTCCATTCGTCCTTGGGAGTGAGGTCCCTGTAATTTGGAATCCTCTTGTAATAGTCGTGCGCCACGAGGTTAAACACGTCCTCTTCGAGGTTCGCCCCTGTGCAGGTTATTATGTCCACCTTTTTCCTGCGAATCATCTCGGCGAGGGATTTGCCGAGCTCGGCCGTGCTCATGGCTCCGGCGAGCGTAATCATCATCTTGCCTTTCTTCTTGAGATGGGCCTCGTACCCCTTTGCCGCGTCCACCATCGCCGCGGCGTTGAAGTGGAGGTAGTTTGTTTCCATGAACTTAGAGATAGGGCCTTTTCTTGCTGCCGCGCTTTTCTTCTTTGGCATTCGATTCTCTCCTTGGGGGGTTTTGTAAGTTAAAGTTACTTATATAATCCTTGTAACGATCGTTAAAACCTATCTGATTATCGTTCCCGTAGTCCTTCAAATGCCAGTAAGGTGAATAGGTAACGACAAAATGGGCTGACTCGTCCTTAAGTTCCCTCATCCGCCTCGAATCGCCGAGGATTATTTTATGGAGGGTTTGCATGTTACTCGGATAATTTTCCTCTTAAAATATTGTATATTTCTTCAATAGTTTTCTCTCTCAAATCTAAATAACCAATCGTACCGTGAATGCCCGGTATTTCCGTATTATCTATTCTTATTGGCAAAATATATTCCTTGTTCTCATTAAACGCCCTTTCTTGTGCGCTCTTTCTTTCATGTGTAGTCCACTGCTTCTTAGCATAGTAAACAGATAAGAACATCACACAATATTTACCGTGTTTACTATAGACTTCAGACAAATGCTCGTATAGATCTTTCCCCCACAAAGTAGCTTCTTCATATTTGTCATAAAACACTTTAAAACCACCGCTTTTTAATAGCGATGCCAATTTTTCAGCATGCTTCCTATCTTCTCCAGCAAACGACAGAACCACATCATATACTTTACAATTTGTGCTTTTCGGGACAACCTTTACCGGGGTTGGTTTTATTCCCTCTAAATATTCCGGTATCCTAACTTTTTCAAAAACATCGGACGTAAGGAAACCAAAGATCTCTTTAACCTTTTGCGTAATTCCATCATTAAATGCCTTGAGATATTCTTTTTTTAATTCATCTTCCAATCCAACAAATTCTATAAGGAGAGCAGCCTTAAGGTGTCTTCGACTACACAAAGAAATAGAATCTTTAAATTGGGCATCGGATCCTTCTTTGTTAATCTCATCTTCTCTGTACGCAATCATTCTTCCTATGCGCTGCATATCTTCTTCATAAGGAAATGCAATGTTCAAATGGCCAGTATCGCACTTTAGGAAAAGCAGGTGATCATAAAGTTTTTTTAATCCACGTTGAAAAATCTCATACCCATTTGCGGAACAACAAAAAGGAATGCTTGCTACCCCCTTTTCTTCCCAATCTTGATTATCTTCAAAAAAGATATCCGATGAAAATGGAATAAATCCGGAAAATTGCATTGATGTAATTATCTTGTATGTTAATTCCCTTTCAAGGGACTGCCAATAATGAGAACCTTTTGGCGCATTACAATCTCTTAAATCATCGAGTAAATCACGAGACAATGCAACTTCACATTTCTTCCCGTCTTTTCCCAGGTGGAATAGATATGTCTCTGTATCGAAGTCTTCCTTGACAGCTTCAATCTCGATACGACTGTCAACTTTTTCGACCTTGTTTTTAACTATCTCGTGTCCAGGAATCTTTTTTTGATTCATGCGCTTTCTCCTTCATTCCACCCATCTCCTCCACAAGACCCCCTACAGAAAATCTATGCCATATGGCGGCATTCCTTCTTTATGCCTGAGGGCGTATCGCTTAAGGGCGTCCGCTATGCGGCTGAATTTATCGCCGGGATACGAATACGGAACTATCATGACCCCGAAGTGGGGTCTGCTCTCGTTAAAGAACCGCACGGTAAGTTTTACGAAGTCGTTTCTGTTGCGCGTTACGACGCATCTCTTTTCGTTCGAGGCGTACTCTAACTGTTCCAAATCGCTCGCCTGCAACATTCCGGCCTCATGGGCGCTTATGGCGTCTATCCCATTTTTTCTTAAAATCTCGGCGATCCTCGGACTCATGTCCTCATCTATGTAATACCTCACCGCCCGGCCCCGGCAAGAAACGGGAACTTCTTCTTGATTCCCACGGCGGTTACGCCCTCGTTTTCGGAAATGAGATTCTCTATCTCTTCGGCATAAAGGGCATAGTAACCCATCGCGGATTTTATCTGCTGCTCGGT
>DASRUI010000105.1:0-3297 GCA_035655515.1 Thermodesulfobacteriota bacterium | reverse complement strand
TTACGGGGTTAATTTCAACCCATGTCCCCCATACCACCGAGGTCATGGGGTCAGGCAACTCTTGAATCCATGGGAGGTTCGCGCCCCTTCCGTCAAGATACCCGGCTTGCGGATAGAGCATGAGATAAAAAGGATATTCATCGGCCGAGCCTTCAAAATTCGAAGTCGCGGCGGTAATATGCCGGCTCACGCGGGAGGCGGATATTTTAATCGCGTTGACATTTTGTTCTTTAACCGGCCGCCATACCCCTTTGGCAAGAAAATCATTCCAGAACCCGTCAAAGCCGCCGGGCCCGGAACCCCGCGCCGCGTATATCTTTTTCCACGATTCTTTCAGGTAATCCTTGAAAGACGCGGGGCTGAAGCCCTGCCCTGCTTTATTGCCGAGGCTCTTGCCGAGCGCGATGAATATGTCTCCGGCGCCCATGGTGTTATATACCGGTTGCACGACCGGCTGCATAATCGAAGCCGCGGAAAAACCTACCCCCGGCTCGGCGAAATCATCGCCCCAGTCCTCAAACGAGGTATGAGCGGGGAGGATTAAATCCGCCATAACGGTTGTCTCGTCCATGAAACTCGACAGGCTCGTTATGAAGGGGACCTTCATCAAGGCGTCGTCCATCTTCATAACCTTCGGGGCCGTAAAAAGCGGGTTTGTATTATGGACGATGAGGGTTTTGACCTCGTCGTCCAATGCCTTTGTCTTAAGAGTTATGAGGGGATTGGCGTAGGGCAGGGCTTTAGCCCCGCGATTTCTCATGGGGCTTTCCGGATTGGGTATCACCCCGCCCTTTGTGTTGATATTGCCCGCGAGATGATTGAGTATATTAATTGCCACGAGGGCATCCACGCCGTTTTCATAGCCCGCGAGATTTCCCCCGCCGATAGCCAGACTGGGACGGGTCCGCGCGAACTCATCGGCAATCGCGTATATCTTTTCCTCGCCGACCTCGGTTATCGGGGCGATTTTTTTGGGGCTGTGGCCCTTTAGAAGTTCCTTCCAGTTTCCCGCGTCATTGCCTTTATAACGGCCTTTTTCAAGGATTGCGTAAGATATGGCAAGGGCAAGGGCGTTTTCGGTGCCCGGTCTTGCCGGCACCCATTCGTCCGCGTTGGCGCCGGTAAGGGACATGCGCGGCTCTATCTGAACGAGTTTGCCGCGGTCGCCTCCTCCCTGCCGCATCTTGCCGTAGCCGTAACTATAGTTGACCGGGGAGAGCCATGTGGAAGAAAAATCGGCCCCGAAAGACAAAAGGTAGCGCGTTTCCCCTATGTCATAATGAGGGATGGCGTTAATGCCGGCGGAAAGATTATTCGCGAGACGGAGGTTTTCATGTCCGAAGAGTTCGTATTGGGCGTAGTTGGGCGAGCCGTATGCCCCCATGAATTCGTTTATCAGGATGTCAAGGTGTCCGCGGAATTTTGAAGTAAGGACGTGAAGTTTGCCGGCGTTTCCGCTTCCCCGGAGTTCCGAGAGGTTTTTGGACAATATCGAGATGCCCTCTTCCCATGATATTTCCTCGAAATCCCCGCTACCCCGGTTGCCCATTCTTTTGAGGGGTCCTTTTATCCTGTCGGGGTTATAAAGCGCCTGGAGGCCGGCCTGCCCTCTGGGGCAGAGTTTTCCTTTGTTGATGGGGTGCAGCGGGTTGCCCTCGATCTTCTTCGCGCGGCCCTCCATAATCTTCACAATAATGCCGCAACCGGCGTTGCACTGCGCGCACAGGCTCGAGTACCACGTAGCCACCCCCGGGATAATATCTTCGGGCGGAACAAGATAAGGGATAAGTTCCGCCCCGGGAGGCTTGGTTAATTTGCCGAAACCAAAGCCAAGCGCCGCGCCGATTGAGCCGATTCCGAGATATTTAAAAAAATCCCTGCGTTTCATCTTCCTTTTACCCCTTTACCCTGCCTTATATATGGCACGTCCAGCAATCGCGGCCGTTTTTAACGTTTCTTTCGGTATGGCAGTTAAGGCACCATCCCATCTTCAACGAGGAAACGCGGGTTATCCTGTCCATGGACTCCACCGGTCCGTGGCACGTCTGGCACTTTACTCCGGCCGCCACATGCCTTTTATGAGGGAAATATACGTGGTCGGGAAGGTTATGGACCTTGACCCATTGCATGGGTTCTTCTTTGTCCCAATAAGACGCGAGTTTTTGTATTTCGGGCGAATCGGTTTTAATGACCGAATGGCAACCCATGCATTTCCTGACGCTCGGAACGCCGGAGACCCTTGACCTCTCGGCGTATATGTGGCAGTAAAGACAAGGAATGCCGTTGTCTCCCGCGTGGATTCTGTGGGAGAATTCGATTGGCTGGCTGGGGGTTTTGCCTGAAAAATATTGGTTGTGGGCCGTGTAGCCCAATATGAAAGTTATGACGCCGATGGCGCTATATGCGATTAAACTTTTTATCATGGCCGAGGTTGTGATAGCGCCTTGCCGGTCGTGAAAGATTTTATTATGCGTAGCGATACATTATATATAACAAGCGGCACCGAGAGTCAAGGGGAAATTTTTCGGTTATCGCGTTCCGCCTTGACACGCCCGTTCCTTGCACCTATATTATAGTCGGCATTAGAGAGATTAAAACAATTCTTGGATTTCCGTCCGTCATTATTAATGGAGGACGGGAATGACAAACCGGAGGAATCATGGGAAAGATAATAGGAATAGACCTCGGCACCACCAACTCGGTCGTCGCGGTGATGGAGGGCGGAGAGCCCAAGGTCATAGTGAACGAAGAGGGAAGCCGCATTACCCCTTCGGTCGTGGCCTTTACGAGGGATAAAGAGACGGTCGTGGGTCAGGCCGCGAAGAGGCAGGCCGTCACGAACCCGGAAAACACGATCTTTTCGATAAAGAGGTTCATGGGCCGTAAATTCGACGAGGTCAACGAAGAGATGAAGATGGTTCCCTACCGGGTCGAAAAAGATGACCAAGGCAGGGCAGTGGTGAAGTCCGGCAACATGGGGCGCACCTACCTTCCGCCCGAAGTGTCGGCCATAATACTTCAGAAACTCAAACGCGCGGCCGAGGCGTATCTCGGAGAGACCGTTACCGAAGCCGTCATAACCGTGCCCGCGTATTTCAACGACAGTCAGAGGCAGGCCACGAAAGACGCCGGCCGCATCGCGGGGCTTGACGTAAAGAGGATAATAAACGAGCCGACGGCTTCGTCCCTCGCCTACGGGCTGGACAAGAAAAAAGAAGAGGTCATAGTGGTTTACGACTTCGGCGGAGGCACGTTCGACATATCCATACTCGAAGTCGGCGAAGGCGTTTTCGAGGT
>DASRUI010000104.1:0-6811 GCA_035655515.1 Thermodesulfobacteriota bacterium | reverse complement strand
CCGCCCTTTGTGCTCAATACTCTCGTTATCGCGGCCGTAAGCGTGGTCTTGCCGTGGTCGACGTGGCCTATGGTGCCGACGTTGACGTGGGGCTTTGTCCTCTCGAATTTCGCTTTACCCATAAAATCGTCCTCCGCTTGTTGTGGTTTTATGTCAAACGCAATCTTTAGACCCGAAAAATCAGCAAACGCATTTTCCAGAACAACGCTTCACTGGAGCCCATGACCGGGATTGAACCGGTGACCTCTTCCTTACCAAGGAAGTGCTCTACCACTGAGCTACATGGGCGAAAAAAACATCTCGCGCTCCTGCCCGGCGCCTTGAATTCATGGAGCGGGTGATGGGAATCGAACCCACGCATCCAGCTTGGAAGGCTGGAGTTCTACCATTGAACTACACCCGCGAGGCAGTTATCGCCGGTTAAAGACAGTCATTGCGAGTCCGCTCCGCCTTAGGCGGACGGACGAAGCAATCTCATAATTGTAAAAACGAGATTGCTTCGAGATAAAGCCCCCTCGCAATGACAATCTTAACCGTCCACCGATAAACCGGTAACTAAACTCTGGTGGAGAGGGGAGGATTTGAACCTCCGTAGGCTGCGCCAGCAGATTTACAGTCTGCCCCCTTTGGCCACTCGGGTACCCCTCCGGTTCGAAAAAAATAAACCCCTTCCACAACCTCCGCCTCCGTCCGTTTTGAGGCGGAGCGGAACTGAGATTACAAAGAAGTCAACCGTATCGCAATAAAATCCGGAGCAAACAAAGGGGTATAAACCCCGTTAAAACCGCGTACCAAACGACTATTTCAAATATGCCTGCATGCGACTGGAGCTGGCGATGGGATTTGAACCCGCAACCTGCTGATTACAAATCAGCTGCTCTGCCGTTGAGCTACGCCAGCAAATTCTTTGCCCGAGATTAATCCCGCGACCCCGACCCATCCTTCGGACGGGTACCCCGCGCACGGGCGCCCCGCGTCTTAAGAGGAAGATAGTATTTATAAAACATATCCATGGGACTTGTCAAGGTATTTTTTCGAGCGGCGATATTTTATCTACGTGCTTACTTCAAGGCTTCTCAAACCGGCGTTGCCAGCGCGACAGGAATGGCTTCTGCCCTTACGCCGGGGACGCAACTTTCCGAAGGTATGCCTCTATGAATTCGTCTATGCCTCCGTCAAGCACGGCGTCGACATTCCCAGCCTCAAGGCCTGTTCTGTGGTCTTTAATGAGCCTGTACGGCTGTAAAACGTATGAGCGTATCTGGCTCCCCCAAGCGATGTCGCGTTTTTCCTGCGTTAGGCTCTTGAGTTTTTCCTCTTCTTCCCTTTTCCTGAGTTCATAGAGGCGCGCCCTCAAGACCTTCATGGCTGTGGCGCGGTTTTTATGCTGGCTCCTCTCGTTCTGGCACTGCACCACTATGCCGCTCGGAATATGCGTTATCCTGACGGCGGTTTCTACCTTATTCACGTTTTGGCCTCCGGCGCCGCCCGCGCGGTAGGTGTCCACCCTCAGGTCGGCCTCGTTTATCTCGACCTCCGCGTCCTCTTCTATCTCCGGATACACGAAGACCGAGGCGAATGACGTGTGACGCCTCTTGGCCGAATCGAACGGGGAAATCCTCACCAGCCTGTGCACCCCGCTTTCGGCCTTGATGTAGCCGTAGGCATACTCGCCCTCGACAGTGAAAGTGACGCTCTTTATCCCGGCCTCTTCTCCCGCGAGATAATCCAACACCTCCATCTTATAACCCTTCATCTCCGCCCATCTCGAGTACATCCTCATGAGCATGGACGCCCAGTCCTGCGCCTCGGTGCCTCCGGCGCCGGGATGTATGGCCACTATGGCGCCGCTTCTGTCGTGCTCTTTGCCGAGAAGCCTTTTTATCTCGACGTCCTTTATGGCCTTGTCGGCCTCCTTCAACTTCGCCTCGGCCTCTTTGGCGGTCTCGGCGTCTCCTTCCTCCTCGGCTAAAGAGAGCAAAACCCCGGCGTCCTCCACGAGGCTCGCTATGGACTTGAAATCCTGCGCCCTCGCCTCGACCGAGGATTTTCTCTTCATGAGTTTCTCGGCCGCCGCTTTATCGTCCCAGAAACCCGGAGCCGCGGTCTTGCCTTCTATGTCCGAGAGTTCCTTCGCGCATTTTTCCGGGTCAAAGATAACCTCTTACTTCGATGAGTTTCGCCTTGGACGCGGAAAGCATTTCCTTTACCTCTTCAAACATGACTCAATCCCTCCTGCCTCTAAATCTCAAAACAAGCATGATAACAGAAAACCCCATGGCTAAGAAAGGAAAAACATGACCTATTGACGAAAACACGGTCTCGCCTCCTTTTTTGAAACGCGCGTCATTTGTAAGCACGGCGCGCTCCATGAGGCGCGTCTTTCCGACCTCAGCGCCCGTCGGGTCAATTATCGCGCTTATCCCCGTGTTGGCGGCCCTCACGAGATAAATCCTGCTCTCGACAGCCCTCATCTTGCTCATTGCGAAGTGCTCGTAAGGGCCTGATGTAGAGCCGAACCAGCCGTCGTTCGTGATGTTGACGAGAAGCGTCGCGCCGTTTTTAACCATCTCCCTCGCGATAGAAGGGAATATCACCTCGTAGCATATCAAGACACCCATGCCCTCGCCTTTAAACCTTATCGGCTCGGCGCCCTTGCCGGGCACGAAGTCGCCGACCCCGACCGCCATCTTATCAACGAAGAAAAGGATTTTTCTTAAAGGCACGTACTCGCCGAAAGGCACGAGCCGGATTTTATCGTAACGTCCGGCGATTTCTCCGTCCGGAGAAAAAAGAAACGCGCTGTTCAAACTCTTGTAAGAATCTCCGGCCTGCCCGTAATGAGGCGCGCCGGTAAGAAGAAACGCGCCCGTGGTTTTCGGCACGTCCGCGACAAGCGGCAGGAGTTGCTTGTCGTAATTGAGATAAAAAGGCATGGCGGCCTCGGGCCAGACTATAAGCTCCGCGCCCTGCTTCGACGCCTCCTTGCTCAATAAAGAATAGGTATCGAGCGTTTTCATCTTGTAATAGGCTTCCCACTTGAGGTTCTGCTCGATATTGCCCTGAACAACCGAGACCTTTATCTTGTCCCACGTCGAAACCTGTTTTTCGATTTGCTCGATTCTCAAAACCCCATAAGCGTAAACCAGGGCTAAAACGCAAATAACGATTGCCTCGTTCTTCGCCATCTCCTTTATGCCCTTTGCCCTGTAAAAAGAGGCGTAGATAAGGGCGTTCACGAAGACCGCGAAAAAAGAAACTCCGAAAACGCCAGCCAAATCCGCCATCTGAATAAGAGGCAGGAATCCCGTCTGCGAATATCCGATAAGAGCCCACGGGAAACCCAGAAATAATTCGCTCCGGAGATACTCGAACGCGACCCAGAGGCTTCCCGCGAAAAGCGCGAAGGCAAGGCCCCTGTAAGAGGTAGAGTTGAGAATAAAGGCGAAGAGCGCGGGAAAGAGCGCGAGATACGCGGCCAAAACAAGCATCACCAAAACGCTCACCGGAAAACTCACTCCTCCGTAAACTGACATCGAGTGCGTAACCCAGTAAACGGTTCCCGCGAAAAACACGAACCCGTAAACCCATCCGACGATAAAGGCCTTTTTGCGAGTCAGTTTTTCAAGGGCGAAAAATAAAGGAATAAGACCGGCAAGGCCGAGTGGCCAGATGTTGAAAGGCTCAAACGCCAAAATGCAAAGAACGGCCGCGAGTATCGAGAAGAATATCGCCTTTTTCATCAAACCTACGCCTGATTTACATCATCTTTTGTAGCTCAGGGCTTTAGCCCTGATACGCATCAACCCTAAAGGGTTGAGCTACATAGCGCCTGACACAACCCGCCTACACAGAACGAAGACCACCCGAAAAAACATCCTTATATCACCTGAGTATCATGGAGAAGACATAGTAAATCAAAAACGTGAGTCCCGCGCCCAAGACCGCGCCCATGACTATCTCGAACTTGGTGTGTATGCCCTTAAGAAGCCGCGAGTGGCTGACCATGAGAGCAAGGACGAAGGTCAGGACGCTCACGTAAGGCTCTTTTGAAAGTAGAGTTATGCAAGTCCAGACGGAAAAACTCAAAGCCGCGTGCCCGGACGGAAGCCCGCCGCGAAGAGGGGTTCCTTTCCCGAAATACGCCTTCGCGGCCACCACCGCTATGAGAACCGAAAGAAGCGATATGACGGATATGTGCAGAGCGAAACGCTCCGCGCTTATCAAAACTCCGGTAGCAGGTCCGTAGATGTAGCGCGAAAACACGACGTAACCCATAAGAAGGACCGCCATTGACGAAATAAGCACGGCGCCGGCCGATACGTCCTTGGCGTTTTTGGCGAGGATGTGGTGTCTTTCCTCGACAAGGTTCACGGTCTCTTCTATGGCCGTATTGAACATCTCGGCCGCGAGAAGAATTATGACGGCTATCGCGAAAAGCACGAACTCGATGAGAGAGAGGTTAAAAAAGAGGCTCAGAAATAAAACAACAAGCGCTATGACGTAGTGGTAGCGGATGTGCTTCTGCGTCTTGAAGGCGTAAATAATGCCCTCGATGGCGCAGTTCAACGCCTCGAACCAGTTGGAGGGCTTTTGGGGGTTGTCGGGGTTATTCATATAATACACCGGTGGGCTGAGCCCACCCTACATTTCATTTTTAAGATCATCATAGTCATGTAGGGCGGGCTCAGCCCGCCATTCCAAAATTATTCTCCGCCTATATCAGGGAGGTCAACACCGCCGCGTCCCCATGCCTCCGTATAAATACCGTCCTTAACGTATCTATGGAACGTCGAATATTCCCAATCCCTTGCCGAGGCCGCCAAACCGTGCTTCACCGGGTTATAATAAATGTAATCGCAATGAGCAACTAAATCCCGTTCGTCCCTTATCCGATGCTCCCAGAAACGTCTTTGCCAAACTGCGGCCTCTCCGCGCCGCACCCTCGAATCAGTTGGTTTGGCAGTTGACAATCTCCCTTTTATTCTCTTTGTGAATCCTTTTTTAATCAACGCCCATCTCAACGAATAATCAAAATCACGCTCGGGAAGCTCCCATATGCAATGCAGATGGTCCGGCAACAATACCCACGCTTTTATTTCAAAAGGATACCTGTCCCTGATTTCTCTTAAAACACCTCTCAACGCCTTTCTCGATTCATCAAGGCAGAGTATCGGTTGTCTCTTGTACGTAACGACCGTGAAAAAATAAACGCTTCCCTCTCTCAGCCTTCGATAATTTGACATCGCCCTTACCTATTATCGCCATATAATACAAATGGTGGGCACAGCCCACCCTACATTACTACAATACTCCTTTATTTTTCCCACATGCACGCCTTTTGGTCAAGGGTTATTGCCTTCCGTTCAACTCGTATTGCCATACTGTTTCGTCGCCGCCTAAAAGTATGACTTCGGCCGCCGAGCCGCCGACGGCGAAGGCCGTCATCTCTCCCATGGAATAAGGCAAAATCTCGTGATACACGAGAACTCCGTTCGGGTCGTAAAGATAAAGGGCCGACCTGTCCCATTCTTCGCTCGAGGTCATGGCAACGAAGTATTTCATGCCGTCGCCGTTTAAATCCGCGAGGCTTGCTTTCATGTCGTCGAACTCGTTGCACTGCGGCGCCACGAGCCTCGCCCTCTCGCTTCCGTTGAAATCCATGACCAGAAACGAACCCTTGCCGTCGCAGCCTATCATATGAAGGTCTCCGCCCGTATCAGGCCATCTCGAAACCATGAAATAAGAAACCTCGCTTGCGGACGCCGTGGCGCCCACCTCTTCCCCTGCCGAATTTATCGCGGTTATGTTCCCGTCCCACCCGTAGTGCACGATTTCGGCCTTTCCGTCGTTGTCGACGTCTCCTGCCTCGACTCTCCAGACGTCTTCGACCGGGTTTTGCCACATCTCGTTGCCTTTGCCGTCGAGAATCCGTATGCCTTCTTCATAAATCGCTATCGCGAAATCCTTCATGCCGTCGCCGTCAAAGTCACCCGCGGCCATGTCGCTCGCGCCGGTGTCTTCCGCGTAAGTCCAGAGCGCCTCGCCGTTATTGTCCAAAAGCATGAAGCCCTTGTCCGAAGACCTCACCATGAACTCCGTAGTCCAATCGTTCTCCACGTCCACGAACTCGATAGAGTCGGGGCACTCGCATTTTTTGAAATCAACGAACGATTCGACGTTCCATTTGTCGTCTAAGAACGCGGCGCCTTTTGTCCCGGCAACCAATATAGGGAATTTGTCCCCTACCGGCCTTCCCGTCGTAATGTCGGTCACGTAACCGACTGAGGAATCCTTGAAAGATTTTCTTTTGGCCAAAAGCCCTTCGCCCTTCAGAACTCCGGGCTTCACGAGTTCCTCGGCCATGCCCTCGGGCATGTTCGGCTTGACGTAGTTGAGATAAAGATGCCTGCCGCCATACGCCGCTCCGGCGATTATCGCCCACGCGACGATTGAATAAATTATAAGTATTTTCTTAGATGAGGAGTCCACGAATATCTATCTCTTTCCGAGAGCCTTCAACACCGCTTCTTCTTTCTCCTTCATAAGCCTTGCCCCGCGCCCGCCTTTCACGTGGTCAAAGCCCATGAGGTGAAGCACGCTGTGGGCAAGAAGCCTTTTTATCTCGTCCTCTAAACTTACCTTGAATTCCTTTGCCTGAGCGGCCGCCTTATCGATTGATATGGCTATGTCGCCGAGCGCGCCGCATGGCGTCTTTGCCTTCGCGGCTTCCTCGCCGGACGGAAAACTCAGGCAATCCGTCGGCCTATCGATATTGCGAAAGGTTTTATTGAGTTCCCTTATGCCCGGG
>DASRUI010000103.1:0-12755 GCA_035655515.1 Thermodesulfobacteriota bacterium | reverse complement strand
TGGAGGCCTTTAAGACTTTTCTTCTTTTTTTCTTTGCGTGTAACCCTCTTTTGACCCTCGGCATTGTCCTTTACTCCTTTCGCTACTTTACAGAGCGTCATAACTTCGCGCGACCCACGCTTTGCGCGGGTACCCCGGCGTTGCTTCTCGTCTCGTCGTTGCGGCGTATAAAAAATACGCCTCACTCCTCGTCCGACCCGCTTCGCGGGTGCCCCGGCGCCTTGGTCTGCTTTGTTCTGACGCTCTGTGATTACTTTATGACATTACCGGCTCTTCAACAAGCGGCCTGTTTTCGCTCTCGAGAACTTTGATGAAATCCTCCATCGTGGTTTCGGGCAACACTCCCTTTTCCCTCGACCTCGGAGAGAGCGTCAAATCGGCCGCCTCCTTGTCCCCAACGACGACTATGTAGGGAATCTTTCTCAACCGCGCTTCCCTTATCTTATGGCCGAGCGTTTCGTTTCTCGAATCGAACTCCGCCCTATACCCGCTCTCCCTCAACTTTTCGAAAACCTTCCGCCCGTAGGCCTCGCTCTTTTCGGTCACGTTCACGACTATGGCCTGCACCGGAGAAAGCCAAACGGGAAAAGCCCCGCCGTAGTGCTCTATCAGGCATCCGAAGAAACGTTCGAGCGAGCCTAAAAGCGCCCTGTGCAACATGATGGGCCTTGCGTCAACGCCCTTATCGTTACGGTAGGTTATGTCGAACCTTTCGGGAAGGTTGAAATCCACCTGTATCGTGGAGCACTGCCAGTGACGGCCTATGATGTCCTTTATCTTTATGTCTATCTTGGGACCGTAAAAAACGCCCTCGCCCGGGTCTATGGCGTAGACAAGCCCTTCGGTTTCAAGGGCCGTCTTAAGAGCGGATTCGGCGCTCGCCCAGTTATCGAGCGTTCCGACGTATTTTTCCGGCCTTGTGCTCAAAAATATCTCGTATTCATTAAAACCGAAAGCCCGTAAAATGTAAAGGGTAAATTTAAGAACCTTCTTTATCTCCGACTCGAGCGTCTCCGGGGTCGCGTATATGTGGGCGTCGTCCTGCGTAAAACCGCGAACTCGAAGCAGGCCGTGCAAAACCCCGCTTCGCTCAAAGCGGTACACCGTGCCGAGTTCCGCGTACCTTACGGGCAAGTCCCTGTAACTCCGGAGCCTTGAATTGTATATCTGTATGTGAAACGGACAATTCATCGGCTTGACGATGTATTGCTGCCCTTCCACGTCCATGGGGCTAAAGAGGTTTTCCCTGTAAAAATCCCAGTGGCCGCTCCTCTTCCACATATCGAGCTTCGCTACGTGCGGCGTGTAGATGAGGTCGTAGCCGTATTTAAGATGAGCCTTTTTCCAGAATTCCTCGATGACGTATCTTACTATGGCGCCGTTCGGGTGCCAGAGGACGAGCCCCGCGCCGACGTCGTCCGTCATTGAGAAGAGGTCGAGTTCCTTGCCGAGTTTCCGGTGGTCGCGCTCCTTGGCCTCTTGAAGCCTCTTGAGATACCCCTCAAGGGTCTTTTTATCGGCGAACGCAACCCCGTAAATCCTCTGGAGCATCTTTCTTTTTTCGTCTCCCCGCCAGTAAGCCCCCGCCGTGGTCATGAGTTTAAAAGCCCTGACAAACCCGGTCGAGGGAAGGTGCGGGCCTCTGCAGAGGTCAACGAACCCGCCCTGCCTGTAAATCGAAACCGTCCCGGAATCCATCTCGCGCAGCAACTCTTCTTTATACACCTCGCCCGCGGCGCGGAAAAGCTTAACCGCGTCTTCCTTCTTGAGATCTTCCCTCTCAAAGGGGAAATCCGCGTTTATTATCTCGTTCATCCTGTTTTCAATCTTCTCCACGTCCTCCGGCGTGAAGGGCTTTTCCACGTCAAAGTCGTAGTAAAAGCCGTCCTCGATAACAGGGCCTATGGCGAACTTCACGTTGCCGTAAAGGGATTTTACGGCCTGCGCCATGATATGGGCGACCGAATGGCGGCAGACGTCGAGGCCTTCTTTAGAATCGAGCCAAAGGGGCTCAATCGTAAGAACTCCTCCGCCTAAGGCGGACGAAGAGGCGAGGATAAAAGAAAGGTCGACGGCCTTGCCCGAAACCTTGGCCGCAACGGCCTTTTTCAAAAGCCCTCTCGCCTTCAGCGCCTCGGCAACCGTTACTCCGTCGTCAAACGACGTTTCTTTTCCATCGGGGAATTTTACGTTTATCATAGATATATATTTTTGTTTTTTGTAGCTCAGGGCTTCAGCCCTGAAAGGCGATGCTATATATATGCCGCCGCTTCTCAGCCCTAAAGGGCTGAGTTACATAAAATAGAAAACCGTTATCCATAACCGTGAACCGCGGCCGCTCAAAGAGTCTTATAACAGTCGCGAACACCGATCACGAATCACGGCATTTTAACATACACGGCATAACAAACGAAAAATGGTAGGCACGGGCGGTCTCGAACCGCCGACCTCTACAGTGTCAATGTAGCGCTCTACCGCTGAGCTACGCGCCTTCTCGAAGCCATTTAACCCATGAATTTTAACATAATTCGCAATGGTGTCAAGGGGTTTGTTGGCTGAAAAAAAGAGGCCCCGACGTAACGTCGGGGCCTCTTTCGGATAAGCCTGACCTCTAAAACGTAATCGAAGCGCCGACGCCGAAGCCCCAGTCCGGGGACTCGTTATTGAGCCCCAGCTTGAACGAGGCGTCGAGAGCCACCTTGTCCGAGGCGTTAATTATAACCCCTAAGAGCAGATTAAGCGGGTCGGTATTTTCCGTCCTGTCCGAATGCCTGTTGCCCGCGACCTCAACCGCAAGATACAGGTCTTTTTGCACTTCGTAATCAGCGGCAACGCCGTAAAGTATCACGTCCCTCAGGTTACTGTCCTTATCGTCGCCAACGAACGTGTAACCCAACTGCCCGTGGAGTCTCCACTTCTCAACCGTCTTCGTGGCCGCCAAGACCAAACTCAAATCCTCGTCGCCCGTTCCGAGCCCTTTCTTGTAATCGCCGCTCGAGGTCTTTATTACGGCCTTTGCCGCCAAAGCCGGGTGCACGCCGTCCTCTTCGGAAAGAAGATACTTCCCGACGAGGTTCACGTCTCCTGCCCCTGATTCCGAATCTCCGACCTCGGGCTTATGCCAGAGATAAGGCAACTCGGCCGAGACCTCCAGCCTTTCGGTTACGCCGTATATCGGCACGACCGTGAACACAAAATCATCGTCGTCGTTATCCCACTCAAGACGGTCGAGGCTTACCTCGACCTGAGCGACGCCTTCCCCCGCGACACCGGCGTCTTCCGTGGCAAAAGGCCTGTAAGCAAGGGCGTTCCCGGCTAAGACGAATAAAAACATGACAAGAGCGGATAAACATCTTTTCATCGCGATGACCCTCCGCGTAATTTAATTACGGCGCAAAGCATAACAGATTTCATTGTCGATTTCACCACCTTTTTTACGCATCAGAAATCCACCTGCATCCTTAGCGCGTATATGAGAAGGTCGTCAACGGATTTATCCCCTCCCGGATTTATAACGTATTGTATGTCGGGCGAGATGGATAGGTTTGAATTCGCCTTGTATCTGTAATAGGCCTCGATATAATGCTCTCCGCTTGCGAAGTCGGCCGCCGGAAGAGCATCTTCGTATGGGCCGCTTACGCTGCTGAAGCCGTACGCAACGCCTATCATGTCATTGCCCCTTCTCCATTTATTGCCCAGCACCTGAGCGCCGGCTGAAAAAGAACTGTCAAAGGCCGAGACGTCTTCGTCCTGAAAGCCGGCCCTTGCGAAGAGCGTAACGTCGTTTGAGACCTGCTGGTCGAGGCTAAAGCCAAAACCCTTGTTCGAGAGTTCGTCGTCAGCCGCGTTAAGCAGGTCTGTATGCTTTGTGTTGTTCGTCCACGCGTAGATCCTGTAATTGCCGTTAAGCCCGTAGGAAGGCCGCCACATATCAAGTTCGGCAATCGCAAAGGGTCTGTCGAAGACTCCGTCGAAATCCCCGTCTCCCTCGAAGAGCCCTATGCTTCCTTTGACATTAAGCCCCTTGTTGTATATGGAGGTTAACCTGTAACCGAGGGCAATGCCCGGGCCGTAGCCGTTTTCATCCCCTCCCGTCTCAAGAGCGAGATTATTCACGAATATGTCGGCCATGAACTGCGCGAGTTCGTTGTTCGCGACCGCGTTCGCGTCGAATATGGCCGCGGAAGTCATCTTGCCCACGGTAAGCTCGAGACGCCTGTCCAGAATATCCGGCACGTCGAACTCCGTCCAGTACCACGCCTCGACTATCCTGAATGTGCTGTCGTCGAACTCGAGGTCAGCGTTAGGCCCTGAAAACGTGCCGGGCGCAATCGGCGCCCCGCCGCCTTGCCCGACCATGCCTCTTATGAAGACGTTTCCGTACCTTCCTATAGGGGCTTGAAAAAAGAGGTCAGCGGAATACGAGCCGTCCGCGGAATCGCCTCCGCCTTGGTTATCCGTAACCCCCTGCAAAAAGAGCGAAAGCCCCCCTCCTATGGTCAGGGACTCCACCCTTTCCTGCATGGCCTTTATCCTTGAGGTCCTGTAATCCACCATTTCGAGTTCCCTGCTTATGGTCTCAACGTGGCCTTTCAGCTCCTCGACGAGAGTATCGTGCTTTGCCTCGCCTCTTTCGATTTCCTCAACCCTTTTTTCAAGTTCCCCTATTCTTTTCTCCACCTCCTTTGAAGCAGGCTCCGCCGCAAACACAAAACCCGGCAATATCAAAAACATAAATACGAACGCCAATCTTTTTGCCACGATAACCTCCTTTTTTCTTCTTCCTCTCCCCGGTATTGCATCAAGGGAGGGTGGAGTGTCTTTTCTTCCTCTCCCCTCTGATTATGCGTTTCGGTGTGGGAACACACCGAAACATCTATATTTCTTTGTTTTTCGTTCTACCCTTCCCCTTCTTCCCTTTGCCCTGTTTCTTTAATAACCGCCTTTTTTGCCCGCTCCGAAGTAATTGAATTCCCACTCCACTTCGAACGGCGCGAACCACGGCCTAACCCCTTTTTCCCTGTCCGTGTGGCGGCCGAAACCCTGCTTAAGAGGGTTTTCGATTCTGTACGTAACCTTATATCTGCCCGCCCCCGACATCTTCACGTTGTCCCCGTAATGAGGCCCGTCGTTCGCGACCATTGGCATCATATGCCCTTCTATCTTCTCGTTCGTATCGAGTTTTACGAGAGTGTATTCAACCGTCAAGTTCGGTACCCACTCTCCGGCGGCGAAACCGTTCGGGTTATTTTCAGTGGCCCTTATGTCAGCCTCTATGTGGATGTCCGAGTCCTTCCTCGACCTCATCGCGTGAGGCCCTGAGGAAGGCTCCATCTCTATGGGCTGAAGATAAACTGCCGCAATCTCCATGCCGTATAGATTTTGCGGAAGGCCTATCGGAGTTTCGAGCGCCATTGCGGGCAGCGCAAAGAGCATGGCGGCGCCGAGCATAATGGATTTAATCGCGAATTTTCTCATTTTTCCTGTCTCCTTTTTTTGGTTTTTATTTTAATCAAAATCAATCCGATTCATCGCCTGTCGCCCGCATCCACCCCCTTTGCGTCGAGTTCGGCCGCGGCTTTTTTGATTTCCAGCGCAAGACCCAATACCTTTTTCTTGACCTCTTTTAAAGGGGCTTTTTCATGCATCATCTTTCTCACGTCCGTAAAGGCCCTTTCAAGAGAGGTCGCCTTTTTAAGCGAGAGCCTCTGCCTCACCGCTATTTCCATGTTAGCGTTCTCGGCCTCGAATATGGCGAAATACGCGTCAGCCACCTCCTCCATGGCCTTTTCCGAATCGCCGGAGTCGTAACTCTTAAGCGCGTCTTTAAGCGCGGCCTCTATGTCTTTGGCAACGCCCGTCCATGTCCCTCCGGCAAAAACAACAACAGGGAAAAACAAGAAAACCATGAAAAACGTTTTTATCTTCATAGCCCTCACCAGAAAAACACGGGGACGCCGGCCTTGACGGTCTTTTCATAGATACTACTCATGCCTGATTCCCCCATGCCGTCCTTAATCACCACCACCACGTCAACCCCGTCCATGCCCCTTATTCCGCACGAAACAAAGGAATCGCACGTCCTGCACCTGATTTCATCAAATCCGCAGCCCTCTAACATTCGCGAAACCGTGGAGAGATTTATCTCCCGACCCACAACCATCGCCGTCATCCCGTTCTCCTTTTTGAATTTGACTTTTATTTTCAATCAACTGCCAAAAAAAAATCTAAAAATCCCCCCGCTTCCCGTTGCATTGCGCTTCGTCCGCTCCGCCTGAGGCGGACGGAGGAGCCCAGCCCTTTGAAAAAGGGGGTAACCCTAAAAAAGCGCGGCCTTCCATAAAAACGCGATAAAGATAACGCCGCCGGAAAGAATCACGGCGGGAAAAACCTTCCTCTCGGCGAGACTAAACGCAAGATGCGCGCTCCAGACAATGCCTGCCATGAACAAGGACTGCTTTATGAAACCTGAGGCAACGCCGGATTCGGCCATTCCGTCGAATAAAATCCCTCCGAGTCCGATAACAAGGGAAACAAGGGCGACAGGCGCGTACGCGTAGCCGAGCGCGAAAACTTCCGAAAAAATTGAATCGTTCTTTTTCAGGCATAACGAAGACAAAGCGGTAACGAGGAATAAAACCGCTCCGACAATGACCGTCATGCCGAGCATGAACGTTACGATTGAAACCGCGTCCAAGAGGTTAAACACGTCCCCTGAGTGAGGATAATTCACCATAAGCCACCAAGGCCCGCTCCAACCGATGACGTCGGTAAGACCCATGTCCATTAAAAGGCCCCCGAGCGATTGCTTGTACCATATAAAAACACGGCTCGACTGCCAGTAGAACGCGCCGAGGGAAAGACCAGCCGCAACGAAGATAAAAACAACCTCCCACGGATTCGCGTCCCTCTTCCTTATCTCCTCGACTTCCCTGCCCGGACGCCTGAGGCTTATGCGCAAAGAAGCCGGGTTATCCGGCTCAACGCACTTGAAGCACTCGATACAATTCGAAGTCGCTGTTTTTGCCTGAGTGTTTATGAAGGTCGGGCAGAGATAGGCCTTAGCCTTGGCATTCTTATTTTCAAAACTTATCGCCCCGAGCCTCGAGAACACGCTGAGAAGAGGCCCGACCGGACAGAGATACCTGCACCACACCCTTCTTTCCCTCGCGAATATAAAGCCCGTAAGAACTGCGGCCAAGGTGGTTATGCCGAAAAGCTCAAGCGCGGCCAAAGGATAATCCCTCACCCCGACGACCTGCCCGGCTATGGTTACGGCAATGAAACTCGACACCGGAATCCAACCTGAGGCGAGAAGCCTCGGCACGGGTTTATTCAGGGTCTTTTTATTGGCGTACTCCGTCAGCGCGCCCTGAGGGCAAAGCGTCCCGCACCAGAACCTTCCGAGGAATATCACGGAAATAAACACCAGAGGAAACCACAGTCCCCATACCATGAACTTCGAAAAAAGGACGAAATTCGAGAACAGACCGTCTGATTCCGAAGGCGCTGGCAAAAAAGCCGGCGCTGCGATGAGAAGAAGAAAAACAAAGACCACGGCAATATGGACATAAAAAAGATTTTTCCTGTTCGCGACGAAAAACGTTTCCGCCTTGCGAACAACTCCGTCCGCGCCGTTTTCCCGCGCCAAGACGTCTTCTTTTTCAGCCGGCTTTTCACAAACCTTCATACAAC
Organism: Thermodesulfobacteriota bacterium; assembly: GCA_035655515.1. Classification (GTDB taxonomy): domain Bacteria; phylum Desulfobacterota; class GWC2-55-46; order GWC2-55-46; family DRQE01; genus JBBTLC01. Next base: position 5,060 of record DASRUI010000103.1, on the reverse strand, counting down.
GCCTTTCCTCATCGCGGTCTTGCGAATCCTCATGAACCCCATCGCGAAAACAAGGAGTATGATTAAAACCATTTGAAGCGCCATGCCTTCCAATGTCGGATAAAAACCGAACCACTCTATCGCGGGCAGATTCCACGCGGGCGTAGCGGAGAGCCATTCGGCCTCCTGAAGCTCCAGAACGCCTTTACCAGCGAAAACAAAGGCAAGGTAATAAAGGAGCGCGGACGTCACGGAAAAGAAAAGCCTTTGAGGAACTCTTAGCGCGAAGAATCTTATGAGGATAAATACAATCGCGAGGGCGAACGCCCCGGCGATAAACCCCATCGCCATGGGCCACGCGTTGCCGCCTGAGCCTGAATAAAGGGCCTGATAAAAAAGAACCGTCTCGGCCCCCTCGCGATAGACGGCCAAAAAGCGGTAAGACCCAAGGCAAAGACGCTTTGCTTCATAATCGAACCGTCAACCCTGTCCTTTATGTAAGCCTGCCATTTTTCGGCTTCAGCCTTTGAGATGAGCCAATAACTTACGTAGAAAAGGACGATTGAGGCGAAGAGCATGGTAACGCCCTCCACCGCCTCCCTCCCCCTTCCGCTCGCGTTTATCGCGAAGGTCAAAACAAGCGCGGTCAGAATGCTCGCCATGACGGCAAGCCCCGAAGCCGCGTATATGCTCCGGATTTTATCCCGGCGATTGATTTTTCCGAGATACCCGGTCAACGCGCTTATGATGAGAATGGCCTCGAACCCCTCCCTCAGGATTATGACGAAGGCGTTCAGGAAAAGCGGCAAAGTTCCGCCCGAGCGCTTTTCAAGGGTTGCGGCGTCTTTTCTCAATTCGAAGATAAGGCTGTTCTTTTTTCCCACAATCTCGTCGAGAGGTTTCTTCCCTGTCACGCCGAGCCGGAGTTCCGCAAACATCCTTTCGTGAAATATCTTCCTTTGCTCTCCTATGCGGCCGGCTATGTCTTTCTCCATGCCGCTTGCCTCGAAGATATTGAAGTAGGCGTCGGATATCTTCGCCTTCGCGGCCATGGCATCCCCTTGCGCGTAGCTTTTCATCGCCTTGTCCAGCGCAATCGAAATGCCTTCGACCGCGGCCTGTTGGTCCTTATCCGCCGGGAAAACAGGCGACGGCGCAATCAGCGCCCAAAACGCCAACAGAAAAACCGCGCCCGATGCCCTCGCTATTTTGAACATGATTTTCATTCTCATTGAAATAGAATATCATAATCAAAAGCGTTGTCAAGGCTTTTTTGGAAAATCTTTCAATGTCCCCTCTCTGCCTTATTCCTTTCTGCTTTGCTTACGTAGACAGACCCCCGCTTAATATTACGGGGGGTTGCGTTCTTACCGTAGGGCACGATGCATCGCGCCCCTACAAAAGCCCTGCCCTACATTTTAAAATTGCCCTTCTTACCCCTTACCCGTCTTATTCCTTTCTTTTTTATTTATGTAGACAGACCCCCGCTTAATATTGCGGGGGATTGCGTTCTTACCGTAGGGGCACGATGCATCGTGCCCCTACAAAAGCCCTGCCCTACATTTTAAAATTAGCGCTCCTTACCCCCTCCCCGGCCTTATTCCCCTTGCTTTTTTCCGCGCCGAAAGTATAATTGTAAAAAAACTTACGCTTTACTGGATTCCCGCTCAAAAGCTTGTCCCCGCAATCTTAAGCGGGGAACCGCGGGAATGACAAGATGGGAGGTTTCATGGCAATCATAACGGACGTCATAGCAAGAGAGATACTCGATTCAAGAGGCAACCCGACCGTCGAGGTCGAGGTCATGACCGAAAGCGGCTTTTTCGGACGCGCCGCCGTGCCCTCCGGCGCCTCGACCGGCAAGTTTGAAGCCGTCGAACTCCGCGACGGAGACAAGAAACGTTTTCTCGGCAAGGGCATCAGAAAGGCCGCGGACAACGTCGAGGCGAAAATCGCCCCCGAGATAATAGGGCTCGACGCAAGGGACCAGACCTACATAGACGAACTCTTGATAGGGCTCGACGGCACGGACAACAAAAGAAAACTCGGAGCGAACGCCATACTCGGAGTCTCTCTCGCGATAGCCAAGGCCGGAGCGGAGGCGTCTCATCTGCCGCTTTATAACTATATCGGAGGAATAAGCGCGAGGGTCTTGCCCGTGCCGTTGATGAACATCATAAACGGAGGCGCGCACGCGGACAATAACCTCGACATTCAGGAATTCATGCTCGTCCCGGCCGGGGCGGAAACGTTCTCCGAAAGCCTCCGCATGGGAGTGGAGGTCTTTCATGCGCTCAAGGCCGTCTTGAAGACCAAAGGCCTCAACACCTCCGTAGGAGACGAAGGCGGCTTCGCCCCGTCCTTGAACTCCAACAAAGAAGCCATAGAATTGATACTCCTCGCGATAAGAAAAGCGGGCTATCGTCCGGGCAAGGACGCGTTCATTGCCCTGGATTGCGCGGCAAGCGAATTTCACAAGAACTCGCTCTATAAGATAGACGGCAAGAAACTTACAAGCGTTGAAATGGCCTCGTATCTCGAGGGCCTCGTTAAGGCCTACCCCATAGTCTCAATCGAGGACGGAATGTCGGAAGACGACTGGGACGGATGGAAGGTTCTCACGGAAAGGCTCGGCAAAAAGATTCAACTCGTTGGCGACGACCTCTTCGTGACGAACGTCCGCATTCTCAAAAAGGGCATAGATAAAGGCATCGCCAACTCGATACTCGTGAAACCGAACCAGATAGGCACGCTTACGGAAACCATCGCGGCGGTGGACATGGCGCGGAGAGCCGGCTACACCTCCGTCATATCCCACAGAAGCGGCGAGACCGAGGATTCGACCATAGCGGACATAAGCGTCGCCTTGAACGCGGGGCAGATAAAAACAGGCTCGGCCTCGCGCACGGACCGTCTCGCGAAATATAACCAACTCCTCCGTATCGAAGAAGAACTCGGAGACACGGCGATATTCGCCGGCGCCGGAGTATTCAAGAGGCGCGACAGGTAAAACAGGGCAACTCATCGGAACCCGCCCTGACAGGCATTATGCGGGGGTTTGCGTCTTTGTTTTCCGTAGGGCAACCCTTTAGGGTTGCGTCTTTTCTTTAAAACGCAGGGCTAAAGCCCTGCCCTACATAAAAAACAAAGCCCCGCCATACGATATTCATCATCACTATTTCAAGGAGACCTCGTGTCGGGAGAAAGCCTGTTTATACAAGCGCTTATAATACTCTTTCTCATACTGCTTAACGGATTCTTCTCCATGTCCGAAATCGCCATCATATCGTCCCGCCGGAGCGTAATAGACAATCTCGCCAAAGACGGCTCTGAGGCGGCGAAGATAGTGGCGCGGATGAAGAACGAGCCGGAGCGCTTCCTCGCGACCATTCAGGTCGGGGTAACGGTCGTAAGCACGCTCGCCTCGGTCATAGGCGGCGTCGCGGCGGTCGAGGCGCTCACGCCGGTTTACGCCTCGGTTCCTTACGCCCCCGTAGCCGAGGCCTCGGAATTGTTCGCGATAAGCACGGTTGTCATCTTGATTTCCTACGCCCTTCTCGTTCTCGGCGAACTCGTTCCTAAAACCCTCGCCTTGAGATATTCCGAAAAGATAGCCTGCTTCGCGGCAAGGCCTATTGACGTCCTCTCCAGAGGGGCGGGACTCTTCGTCAAGTTCCTTACGGCGTCAACCACCATATCGTTAAGGTTCCTCGGCATAAAAGGCGCCCCCGAGGAAGTCTTCGCCCCGAGGGACGAGATAAAATACTACATAAAAGAGGGCACCGCCAAAGGCGTATTCGAGGAAACCGAGGCCGCGCTCCTTCACGGCGTGTTCGAGTTCGCGGACACGACCGTCAAGGAGATAATGGTTCCGAAGCCCAAGATAAGCGCGATAGAGGCCGGCACCTCTTACGAGGACGTGCTTAAATTCATGGCGGAGAGCGGATTTTCGAGGTATCCGGTCTATAAGGAAAACATAAACCAGATAATCGGGGTGCTCTTCAACAAAGACGTGTTCAAGGAAATGGAGTGCGGAAAGACCCTCTACATAAAAGACATGATCCGCCCCCCTTATTTCGTGCCGAGTTCGATAATGATAAGCAGGCTCTTGCGCGAGATGCAGAGGAGAAAGGTCCACATGGCCATGGTCGTGGACGACCACGGCGAACTCGACGGCATAGTCACCATCGAGGACATACTCGAAGAGATAGTCGGAGAGATAGAGGACGAGTACGACGTCGAAAAAGGCGGGCTCGTGGAAAGGCTGAAAGACGGAAGCATGATAGTGGACGCCTCGGCCTCGCTAAGCGATTTGACGGACGTCGGGATGATTTTTGACGAAGCCGACATGGAAGAACACGCCACCCTCGCCGGATTGGTGCTATCGAGACTTCAACGCATCCCCGGCGGAGGAGAATTCGTGGCGTACAAGGGCTACAGGTTCACGGTCGTTGACATGGATAAAAACAGGATAGTAAAGGTAAAGGTCGAGGCAGAGGCCGTGCCCAAACCCGGCCAGAGGTAAAAATCCCGCTCGCCTTGACGGAGACAGGCGGGACGCCTGTCCTACAACTAAAAAATAAAAATCGCGTCATTGCGCGGGGCAACGAAGCAATCTCGTTTTCCAATAAATCAAACAATTAAGGTTTGTAGCGGACGAGTCCGGGTGTCCGCGCCGTAACGCGGTTCAGGCATTATTTGGATTCAAAAATCGCCTTTACCCTTTCTACAAGTTTATTCGGGGTGGTTGTCATCTTTGAGAGTATATCTACCACCCCAAGCGCTGAAATCTTTTCGGCATCCTGGCTGCTTATCCTTCCGGAAAGCACGATAACCTTTACCTTCTTCCATTCCTCGTTGGTATGGAGGAGTTGAAGCAATTTCACGCCGTCCATCCCCACCATCTGAATGTCAACCACCATGATGTCCGGCCTTTCTTTATCCAGCAGTTCTATCACCTCTGTGCCGCTTGACGCCTCCCTTACTATGCAACCCATAAATGCCAGTTTATTTTTATAAATACTCCTTGCGCTGGCCGAGCTGTCCACAATCAAGACCTTCTTCCGCGTATCGGCCTTTCC
>DASRUI010000102.1:0-2937 GCA_035655515.1 Thermodesulfobacteriota bacterium | reverse complement strand
GGTAAAGCACCCCTCTTATTGCATATTCCGCGCCTTTGCTCAGTCTGAACATAATTAGGAAGTATTAAGACCTCTTTTATCCTTTTTTTCGGACGTTGTCAAGGGGTTTTTTACCGGGATAAATTGCGCATTCGTTGCCTTGCCTTGAAATAACCGCGTATGTATGTTAATCTCCGGGACAATCGGAGGGAATAATGGCCATAACCAAAAAAGACGTTTCGCGCGTCGCGGACCTCGCGAGGCTGGCCCTGACAATCGAGGAATCCGGCCTCTATGCGACTCAACTCGGAAGGATACTCGAGCACGTGGAGAAACTCTCGGAACTCGACACCGAAGGCGTTCCGCCGACAACCTGCACCGCGCCTCTTTCAAAACCGCTTCGCGACGACGCGGCGCTTGCCTCTCTTGACAGAGACGAAGCCCTCGCGAACGCCCCGGAAAAAGAAAAGGGCTGCTTCAGGGTTCCCAAGATAATAGAGTAAAATCTTTACGCCTTCCTCCATTTCCAAGGCACGTTACGGAATATCCGCCTATTTTGTCACCCTGAAACAAGTTCGGCATGACAGAAACGCAAGGACAAAAATCCCTTGACACCTTCGCTCGAAAAAAGTATAAAGGCATCAGGATGGATGTGAGGAAGTGGGGTGAAAGCCCCCCGCTGCCCAGCAGCCGTAAAAGGGAACGAAAGCCCGACAAAGCCACTGCCCCGATGTAACGTCGAGGTGGGAAGGCGGGCGAGTAGAAAAGTCTTCTTAACAACTGCCCTCAAGCCGGAACACTCCGCCATTCAATAAATTCCTCTTGGGAGGTTCCGATGACTATTCCTTTCCATTAGCATTTCCTGTCTTAAAGCGATTCCGGCAAAACAAAAAACCAACTTAACTTACGGAGGCAGTCATGCGTCTTATCGCGGCGATTCTTCTTTTCATGCTTTCCATTTTCGTTATTCCGCCGGTTTTCGCGGCGGAGGCATCTCTCGATACGATAGTGGTAACGGCCACGAGGACGGACGAGAACGTCGAAAAACTCCCGTCCTCCGTTACCGTCATAACCGAGGAAGACATCTCTGATTCAACCGCCGCAACGGTGCAGGACATCCTTGAAAATGTCGAAGGCCTCATAATAAGAGACCTCTACGGCACCGGCACCAAATCAACCGTGGACTCGAGGGGTTTCGCGAGAGGCGTCAACACGGTCGTTTTGATTGACGGCAGAAGGATTAACGAAATAGACTTAAGCGGAGTGGACTGGAACCTCATCCCTCTTGAAAACGTCGAAAGGATAGAGATCGTGCGCGGCAGCGGGAGCGTGCTTTACGGCGATAACGCCACCTCGGGCGTGATAAACATAATCACCAAGAAAGGAAAGACCGAAACTCCCTCGATTGACATCGAAGGGCAAATGGAGAGCTTTTCAGGCTCCGAAGAACATCTCTCTATAAACGGAAAAAGCGGAAAATACGACTACTATTTCTTCGGCAAAACAAGAAAAACCGACGGATACAGGGATAACGGCGAGTTTTCCGCGAAGGATCTGACCGGGCGCATCGGGATTACGCCGACGGATTTGTTCTATTTCGATATCGAAGGCGGAACACACTCGGACGAACAGGGCCTTCCCGGAGGACTTACCGAGGCCGAACTCAAGGCCGACAGGAAACAAACCCTAAAGCCTCTGGACGAGGTGGACTACGACCAATACTACTATAACGCGGTAGCGGGTTTTGACTTCAAAGACCATTACAACCTCGAATTCTCCTATGGTTTTAACAACAGGGCGTTCGACTCGAGCCTCTTTTTCTTCGGCTCGCCCTACACGACCAAAAGAGACACGGACAGAACCGAACTCAGGGCCAAGTTCACGGCAAGACGCGACTTGGCGGGCAGAAAAAACGTCCTTGTCGCCGGAGCCGACAGTTACGTGTCCGAGGTCGACAATAAAAGCATAAGCTCCTTCGGCACGACAATATCGAACGTGGAGAAAAAAGAAACCGGCTACTACATGGAGGACGAATACTTTCTTACGCCCGACCTTACGCTTCTCGCGGGATTCCGCCGCACCGTCGCCAAGTTCGAGGACACGGTGGTTGACACGTTTTCCGGCACGGGAAGCGGAGAAAAAACCATAAAAAGGAATTCCTCCAATCTCGGCCTCACCTATAACCACGTCCCGGGCGGGAAGGTCTTTGTCTCGTATTCAAACGGCTTCAGGCTTCCCACGACCGACGAACTCTTCTCTTTCGACGGCGCCATAACCCTCCTTGAGCCGGAAAAGGCGGTTACCTACGAGGCGGGAATATCGCACCCTCTCTCGAAAGACACGAGCGCCTCGCTCACCGTCTATACCATGAGCGTAGAGGACGAGCTCTTCTATAATCCGGCTTCGGGCTTTTTCGGCGCGAACGAAAACATCTCCCGCGTTAAACACAAGGGAGCCGAGGCCGGAATCGAGACGAACCTCACAAAGGAGATTAAAGTTTCGGCGAACGGCACTTATTCCAAGGCCACGATAGAGTCCGGACAGTTTAGCGGCAATGACATGCCTCTTGTCCCCAAATACGGCGCCAACCTTTCGGGAACGGCCTCCCTTACCGACGAATTGAAGCTCTCCTTGAACGCGAACTACGTCGGAAACAGATTTATCGAAAACGACCTCTCCAATTCGCAGGAAAAACTCGACGGCCGCACCACGGTTGACGCGAAGATTTCCTACGGCGTAAAAAACATAACGGTCTTCGTCGGGGTAAATAACCTCTTTAACAAAGAATACTCGGATTACGCCGTCGTTAACACGACGGGCACGGTAAAAAACTTCTACCCGGCGCCGGAAAGATGGTATTATGCCGGGCTGAAGGCGTCCTTCTAAGGCAAAACCGGTGTTCTTGAAAGCCATACGTTTAGCCATACGTTCTTTTCTTTTCGCGATGCTTCTTTCGGG
>DASRUI010000101.1:0-12731 GCA_035655515.1 Thermodesulfobacteriota bacterium | reverse complement strand
CATAGCGAGGTTAGACACCTCGCCCTGAAGGCAAGCGCCGAGGGCTATGAGCCCCTCGTTATGTTCCATGAGGAGTTCCTTATCAACGCGCGGCTTGTAGTAAAAACCTTCGAGATAGGCCTTCGTGAGGAGTTTGCAGAGGTTATGGTAGCCCTTTATGTTTTTTACGAGTAATACGAGGTGGTGCGCGCCCTCGCCACCGGAGCGCGGCGGGATTCTTTCCGTCATCTTGCCCGGCGCGACGTAGATTTCGCATCCGATTATTGGCTTTATGCCGCTCGCTATCGCCTTTTTATAGAACTCTATCGCGCCGAAAATGTTGCCGTGGTCGGTCATCGCGACGGCAGGCATCTTGTATTCCTTGGCAAGAGCAAACAACTCCTCGGGCCTTATCCCGCCGTCGAGAAGGCTATAGTTGGTATGAAGATGAAGGTGGACGAACTTGGCGTGTTCCATGATGAAAAAACGATAACATATTTTGGGGGATTTGGGTAGGGGGTTGGCGTAGAATTCGGGGTGGTGAATTTACCGTTCGCCCTGAGCCTGTCGAAGGGTCGAACTATCAAAGGGCAGTCTCCCTCTCCCCTCGTGGGAGAGGGTTGGGGTGAGGGGAATAAGGCGTTCGCACTAAGTAGTGAGCCATGAGCCTGTCGAATGAACAGTCATTGCGAGCGGAGCGAAGCAATCTCGTCTTTACTTCCCCCTTTTCCAAAGGGGGATAAGAGGGGGATTAGAAAGGCGTTTCAAAATCCCTCCACTTCCCGTTGCAATGCTTCGCGGCAACGGGAGCCCTGCCCTTTGAAAAAGGGAGGAGAAGATCCAAATACACGCCGTTCGCCCTGAACTTGTCGAAGGGTCGAATGGGTCGCCTCCCTCTCCCCTCGCGGGAGAGGGTTGGGGTGAGGGGGAGATGTAGGGCAGGGCTTTAGCCCTGCTTATTTTGTCATTCCGGCGGTCTGCCCTTCTTGTCATTCCCGCGGTATTTTGAACGGGAATCCAGCAGTTATTGGGTTACGCGGAGTTTACCCCGCACTTGATGCGGGGCTAACCCAACCTACGGGACTTTTCGTCAAGCTCGAATTCCATGTGAAGCCTGGTTCCAGGCTTGAAGACCTTGTTGGTCCTTATGCACACGCCGGTGTCAGAGAGGTCACCGAAAGATGCTTCAGGTCGTATTTCACGATGCTCCTGAAGCCAACCCTCTTGCTTATCCTTTTTTCGCTCCCTGCCATGGCCGTGATTGTAACAGGTGAATTCGAGGAAATCACGCGAATTGCGCGGTAAAAATACCAAATTCATTGAGATTAAAAAAGGGGTTTCGCCGGACCTATTTCGAATTGCCTGCTTGACATGGGAGCTCATGGATGGATGGGGCGATGAAGGCGGAAGGCATACTTACAAGGTGATTTGTCATTTTTCATGTTATCTTTTTCGCATTACATCAACTCTCTCGATTAATTCAGTCACTATCTGGCTCTTTTTGAATGGTATCAGGCTGGCGGGAGGCATGAACGTAACTTCCGTGCCCAACCGGGACTGATGCCGAAGCATAAGGGTTACTCTTGGCGGAGCCGTAACATAAGAATAGCTTATATTCATTACCTCGGACAATGGTATACGGACTTCTTCATTTTTATTTTTAATAATAATCGCATCTCCAACGTCCCATGCCTCGTCCACAAGGTCTAATACAAAGTTTTTCATTAGGAAATATCCGAAGATAGCCATCCCAAGAGGAACAAGAAAAAAGGAAAATTGAAACTCTCCTTTTTTTATCATTGAATACGTCGCTATCACAACAAAGGATGTTATGAACCCGAACCAAACTAATGGAAAAAGACGTTTGTTTACGAACGTCATACGAGAAGATATACGACGCATCTTTCACCTCCAGTCCCGTAGTCCCGTAGGTTGGGTTAGCGAATCGTAACCCAACTATTATTCACGGTCCGCTTCTCCCTTTATACTCCCCCTCCCCGTTTATTTCAATAAAATCCCGCGCTCCTCAATCCCCCTCACCCTACCCTCTCCCCGATGGGGAGAGGAAAAATTCTACTCCGCCTTTTTGACGAAAATCTCTTTCGCGATTTCAGGGTCGAGAGCTAATGTCGTGGAGCCTATCTCTATTACGAAGGACGGCCTTTTCTGGACGAGTTTGAGCACGCTTCCCGGCACAAGCCCCATGGAGCCCAATTTTTCAAGCCTCATGTAGGTCTTCGGAGCAATGAAAACAACCCTCGCGTAATGCCCGGCCTCAACCTCGTCAAGCGGCACCACCACCGGCTTCAGCGCGCCGGGGCCTTTCTTGCAACACTTGCCTCTTGGAATCGGAAGACCGTGAGGGCAGGACGGCGGATGTCCCAGAAGAGTGCAGATATTGTCAGCGACCAAAGCCGATATGGAATGCTCGAATGAGCAGGCGTTGATTTCAAGCGAGTCGAACGCGACGTCCAACACGTCGTGAAGAAGCCTCTCCGCGAGCCTGTGCCGCCTGATTATCTCCTCGCCAGCCTTTTCGCCCTTATCGGTCAGTTTTACAATATCGCCCTTAACTATTATGAGTCCGTCGGAAGCCATGTCTTTCAAAGTAATCGGCCCGGCCCCTGCCTCGATTATCTCGGAGATGCCCAAGAGTTTCTCTATCGAGTCAACGCCGTTTTCCCTCTGAGTCCAGATGAATTCCAAAACCTCGTCAATTACCTTTTGCTCGGCCATAAAATCTCCTTTTTATTTCCCCTCGTCCCCTCACCCCACCCTCTCCCACAAGGGGAGAGGGAGAAAAAACCCACGCCAAATTTGTCATTCCCGCAATGTTTTGAGCGGGAATCCAGTTCCTTTCTTATCCCCCTCACCCTACCCTCTCCCACGAGGGGAGAGGAGAAAAAAAGACCTGCTCCTCTTTTGTCATTTCAGCTCCACCTCAGGCGGACTGCCCATTTTGTCATTCCCGCAATATTTTGAGCGGGAATCCAGTCCCTTTCCCTTTTCCTTCTGCAATTTATTGGTGGGCAATGCCCACCCTACTTCAAAACTAATCTTCGTCCCCTCACCCCACCCTCTCCCATCCGCTCCGCCAATACTTAAGGCGGATAAGGCGGGGGAGAGGGATAAAACTACATCGCTTCAGAGCGTTACCTTAAGCCCCCTCAATATGAAGTTCAACAAGCCTCCCATGAGCACTGCGAACGGAAATATGAAAAGCGACATCCACACGGCCGCCTTAAGCCCCCTCTCTTTTACTATCATGAAAAAGTTCGCTATGCACGGCACGAAAAGAGTCATCGTAACGAGGCTCACCACCACCTGCACCGGGTCGAGAAGCCCGTCCTTTTGAAGCGAAAAAAGCCCCGCGGCCCCGTAATCCCTCCTGAGGAAACCTATCAAAAACGCCTCGGTCGCTTTAGCCGGAAGTTGAAGAAAACTCTCGACAATCGGAGAAGCCAGCCTTTCTATTATTACGAGGATATTGAGTTTATCGGCCGTAAAAAGAACGAGGGTTCCGAGAATAAAAAGCGGCACGGCCTCCTTAAGATACCACTCTACCCGGACAAGGGTTTTGAGGGCTATGTTTCTAATCTGCGGAAACCTCATGGGAGGTATTTCGAGAATGAAATCCGACGTCTCTCCCGGCACCACCTTCGACGCCAGATACGCGACGAAAAAAATCACCAGAGTAACAAAACCGCCCCACCAGAGAGCGGCCTTAAGGGACACTGCGCCTAACATTCCGAGTATCACGCCCAACTGCGCCGAGCACGGCACGCCAAGGGCTAAAAGTAGCGTTACTATTACGCGCTCCTTCTTTGTTTCGAGAATCCTCGTGGTCATGGTGGCCATGGTGTCGCACCCGAGCCCGAGAATCATCGGCAATACGGCCTTGCCGTTAAGCCCCATCAGCTTGAATATCCTGTCAACCATTATGGCGAGGCGCGGCAGATAGCCCGAGTCCTCGAGGAAACCGAAGAATATGAAAAAATATCCGACTATGGGAAGCACTATGGCCACGGCGTACGTGAGGGCCATTGTGATAAGGCCGTACTCGCCGACGAGGAGGTCTCTCAGAAATTGAGTCGGCACGACGAGTTCGGCCATCCTCGAAGCCCATGGATTCAGATACTCGCCAAAGACGTGTTCTTCGAGAAATCCCACGCTCGTGCCCGCGCCGAAAACCCCGACAAACTCGTACATGAAAAACAAGACAAAAAGAAGCACGAATACGCCCCACACGGGATGCATGGAAATCCTTCCGATAAATTCCCTCGCGCGGCTCGCCCGGACATTCTGAACGGTCTGGCAATCCGCGACAACGCGGTCTATGAGCTTAAGCCGCTCCTTGTTTATTATGAATCCTATGGCTTCGGAATACCGCGACTGCGCCCTCTTTTTTATTTCGTCTATCTTTTTTATCGCCTCCGGATTATTGCCTTCGTAGAGCCATTGAAGGAGACTGTCGTCTCCTGAAAGAAGCATAATCGCGACGGCTTTTTTCGGGCCGAGCCCCTCGGGAAGTATCTTCTCTATCTCCCTTATCCCCTCTTCTATGGGCGCGGGGTATTGCGCGCTAAGCGTCGAGACCTTGCCTTCGAGGGCTTTGTCCTTAAGCCTGTCGAAGCCCCATCTCTGGGTGGCGATGGTCGGGACGACGTCAATGCCTGTCAGTTCGCCTAATTTTTCAATATCTATCGTTATGCCGCGCTCCCCCGCCTCGTCGAACATGTTAAGGGCCACGACCAAGGGGGAGCGCATCTCCGCCAACTGGAGAGTTACGAGAAGGCCGCGCCTTAGGTTTTTGGCGTCAATGACCTGCACCACTCCGTCTAATTTTTCTTTTACGAGTATGTCCCTCGTTACTCGCTCGTCCTCCGAGGTGGGTATGACGGAGTTTATTCCCGGCGAATCGATTAGCGAGACGGACTGCCCTTTTACGCGGGCAGAGCCCCTCGACACCTCGACCGTGGTTCCGGGATAATTGGAGACGGTAGCGTAGCGTCCCGTGAAGGCGCCGAAGAAAACGCTCTTCCCGACATTGGGATTTCCGACGAGAACTACCTTGCGAGAAGGGGTTTCCTGATTCATAGGCAAACGATAACAACTTTCATTTTCATTCGTCAATTAAAAAATTTTTCGCCCGCCTCAGGCGGGCGCGCAGTCTCCGCAGTAGCCGTAAAGCTCTAATTTGTGGCGGACAATCTTGAATCCGAACTTCTTTGCCGTTTCGGCCTGCAGTTCTTCTATCTTCTGGTTGTGAAACTCGAATATCTTGGAGCACTTTATGCAGATTATGTGGTCGTGATGCCCCTTCTCCGGGACGTTTTCGAACCGCGTCTGCCCCTCTCCGAACCTGCTCTCGGCCGCGAGACCGCTTTCGGTAAGGAGTTTCATGGTGCGGTAAACCGTGGCGTACCCTATGGCGGGGTATCTCTTCCTCGAAAGGCTTAAGAGTTCTTCAAGGCTTATGTGGGAGGAAACGCCGAAAAAAACGTCGGCAATGTAGTAGCGCTGTTTGGTGGATTTGAGACCCTGTTTCTGAAGATACCTGTTAAAGGCCTCGATTTTAAGGGAATTACGGGATTTATTCATACATGGGTTCGGAAGCGCTGTCTTTAAGAAGAATAAATGGAGCGGGAGACGGGACTCGAACCCGCGACCCCAACCTTGGCAAGGTTGTGCTCTACCAACTGAGCTACTCCCGCAATGCTTGCCCTACCCCGACCTCACACCTTCCCCGTGTAATCCCGGCAATTCGGGCATTTTAGCATAAAGACCATTCGTGTCAAGAAATATCGCCCCGGGAATTCTTGCGTCGGCAATTTTTTCGCGTGAGAATACCTTCGAAAAACAATGTCCGGAATCACGAACGAGTTCGAAAAGCGCCTTTAAAAAACCCGGCAAAGTACTCCACCCCGGACCACACTGTCGCGGCAAGGGCCGCCCAAAGAATGATCGAACCTATCGAATGAAAATTCAGCCCGAAAAACTCGTAATGCAAAAGAAGCGGCGTTACCGCGCATATCTGCAACACCGTCTTAATCTTGCCGGAGGGGCTTGCCGCCATGACTGTTCCGGACTCGACCGCGAGCGCCCTGAGTCCCGTCACGGCCAATTCCCGCGCCACTATCACGGCCACCATCCACGCCGGAATCCTGTCACCGGGGATAAGCATGATGAGGGCCGTGACTATGAGGAGTTTATCGGCGAGAGGGTCGAGGAACTTGCCGAAAGCCGTAACAATCCCCATCCGCCTCGCCAGATAGCCGTCGAGCCAGTCCGTCAGGCACACGGCTAAAAAGAGCGCCGCGGCGATAACGCTTCGTTTCTCGTCAGGCGACAAAAGCAGCACGACGAGAATCGGCGATACGAATATCCTCGCGATTGAAAGCGCGTTCGGAATTGTCCAGAATTTATTTCCGTTGCCGGGCGGCGTCATGACAGGTCCTTCGACAGGCTCAGGATATGCTTATCCCGATACTTTTTTATATCTATCCCTGTACATGAGCACCTTTTCCACGTAATTCCGGGTCTCGGGATACGGAGGAACCTTGCCGTATTTTAAAACCGCGTTCTCCCCGGCGTTATACGCCGCCAAGGCGAGACGCAAATCGCTTTTAAAAGTCCACAGAAGTTTTTTGAGAAACTTGACCCCTCCCCTCACGTTCTGGCCGGGGTCGTGTATGTCCTTTACGCCCATCTTCGCGGCCGTATCGGGCATAAGCTGCATCAATCCGGCGGCGCCGTCCTCGCTCACGGCGTAGGTGTCGAAGTCGGATTCGACCTTTATTATGGCCTTCACGAGCGCCGTCTCTATGCCATACGTCGAGGAAATATTATTTATGAGGGTATCGTAAGACGAACCGCGCCGGGCTGAGGGTTTGCCTCCGCCTGAGGCGGACGAACGCCCGTTCTCGGACATGAGCCATTTGAATTTCGCGGAGGTCGGCACGTTCGAAAAATGCACGACGCCGGATGAATCCACGTAAGAGTAGTAATCCGCGCGCGAAGGAATTGCCGAGGCAGGCAAAAGAAAGACAACTGCCGCAAAAACCTTAAACAATCCGGAAACGCGTCTCATAAACCAAACACTCCCTCCGCCTTATAATTCTATACCCGGCCGCCCGAAAGGGCAAGTATTTTTTCTCTTTCTCCTCCCCTTTGCAAGGGGAGGCGGGGTGGGGTAAAAAAACAGGATAAAAAAACCTCCCCCTCCCCTCCTTGGTAAGGAGGGGAGTTTTTCTCCGCCTGGTAACGTCAAGTATTTTGTGTCAGGAGAAAATGAAAAGAGGCTCTTTCTGTCTTGTTTTCGTAGGGCAGACCTTGAGGTCTGCGTCTTTACGGCTTTTACAGCAGGGCTAAAGCCCTGCCCTACGACTGACACAAGATTACGATACGTTACCTCTCCGCCTTATGGCATTGACAAAAAGAACGCGTTGGCATAATGTTATACTTAAAAGAAAAATCGGAGCGTTATGACGATTAAATCGGATTTTCTGGTGCTCGGAAGCGGAATAGCGGGCCTTTCGTTCGCCTTAAAGGCGTCAAACTACGGCACGGTATGCGTAGTCACCAAAAGGTCGAAGGAAGAGTCCGCGACGCTCTACGCTCAAGGCGGCATCGCCTCCGTCTCAAGTAAAGACGACACCTTCGAATCCCACATAAAAGACACTCTCAATGCGGGCGCCGGCCTTTGCAAGCCCGGGGTCGTGGATATGGTGGTGAAGGACGGCCCCGAAAGAATCAAGGAACTCATAAATCTCGGAGTCCACTTCACCGGCACGGTAAAAAGCGGCAACATGGAACTCGACCTCGCCAGAGAAGGCGGCCACTCCAAAAGAAGAATCGTCCACGCCGAAGACTTGACCGGAAGAGAAGTCGAGGCCGCCCTCATAAGGGCCGCGGAGGCCGACCCCAACATCGCAATCCATGAAAATCACATAGCGGTTGACCTCATAACCCACTCCAAGTTCGTGGGAAAAACCGAAGAGGACAGGGTTTGGGGGGCTTACGTCCTCGACAAAAAAACCAATAAGGTCAAAACCTTCCTCGCTCAAAACACAATCCTCGCGACCGGCGGCGCGGGCAAGGTTTACCGCTACACCAGCAATCCGGACGTCTCCACCGGCGACGGCATAGCCGGCGCGTACAGGGCCGGAGCCGAAATCGCGAACATGGAGTTCATTCAGTTTCACCCCACCTGCCTCTACCACCCTAAAGCCAAAAACTTCCTCATATCGGAGACGTTGAGGGGCGAAGGCGCGGTTTTGCGCCGGAGCGACATGACCCCTTTCATGAAGGCTCATCACCCTTTGGCGGAACTCGCGCCAAGGGACATAGTCGCGCGCGCCATAGACATCGAACTCAAAACGCGCGGGGACGATTACGTATTACTCGACATAAGCCATAAACCGGCCGAATTCATAAAAGAGCGTTTTCCGAACATCCACAAAAAATGCCTTGAGTTCGGCTTTGACATCACCAAAGAACCCATCCCCGTCGTGCCGGCCGCGCACTATGTCTGCGGCGGGATAAATACCGACATTGACGGAAGGTCGAGCCTCAAGGGGCTTTACGCGATAGGAGAAACGGCCTGCACCGGGCTTCACGGCGCGAACCGCCTCGCGTCCAACTCGCTTCTCGAGGCGCTGGTATTCGCGCGAAGGGCCGCGCTTAACGCCAAGGGAACCCTGAAAAAAGACCATGCGGGAATCTTCCCTTCCATACCGCAATGGCAGACAGGCGGGGCCGTGAGAAGCGACGAAGCGGTCGTCATAAGCCAGAACTGGGACGAGATACGAAGGTTTATGTGGAACTACGTCGGAATCGTGAGGACGAACAAAAGGCTTGAACGCGCGAAAAGAAGGATAGACCTCCTCGCTGGCGAGATAAACGAATACTACTGGGACTTCATGATAACCTCGGACCTGTTGGAGATGCGCAACATAGCGACCGTCGCGGAACTTATCATACTATCGGCCATATCGAGGAAAGAATCCCGCGGCCTTCACTATAACGCCGACTATCCGTCCGCCGATGAAAGATTCGAACGCGACACGATCATAAAAAAATGACGGCAAGCGTAGGGGCACGATGCATCGTGCCCCTACCGGTAACCGTCAAGCGGCAAAAGAACCCGGCGCGATATAGAACTTCATGGTAACGACAGTCCCCTTGCCGGGTTTGCTTTCCACGTCTATGGTTCCGCGGTGGTCCTGTATTATCCGGTGCGTTATGGTCAAACCGAGTCCCGCGCCGGTCATCTTGGACGTGTAAAACGGGTTAAAAAGCTTCTTCACGGAGTCCGCCTCCATGCCGACCCCGTTGTCGGAGACAATAAGGATAAGGGTATTGTCCGAGGCCGGCAGTGTTTCAACCTTTACGACCCCTTCCTTTTCTATGGCCTCCACCGCGTTCTGCAAAACGTTGAATATCGCAATCTTGAGATTAGTCCTGTCCATGCTAAACAACGGAACGCCGCTCAAAAGATTGGTCTTTATCCCGATTTCTTTGTCTCCTATGACATGCCTTGCGTCCTCGACGGCCGCTTCCACGACCGCATTCAGGTCCCCCGGCTCGAAGCGCGAGGAGAGTATCCCCTTGTACTCGTCTATCCTCTGCATCATCCGTTCCATGCGCTTGACCGCGTTGAGTATCACGTCGGCATAGTGTTGATGCTCGGGATGCGTCTCGCTATTTCTCAAACGCCTCGCAATCCCCCCTATGGACGTAAGGGGATTTCTTATCTCGTGTGCTATGCCGTTTACCATCTCTCCCAGCGCGGCAAGTTTTTCGGTCTCGACGAGTTTGGCCTGCAACGCCCTCATCCTTAAAAACGACTTCACCCTCGCGCCGACCTCGACTATGCTGAAGGGCTTTACTATGTAGTCCTCGGCCCCGACCTCAAGCCCCATGACCTTGTCCTCGAGTTCTCCTCTCGCGGTAAGCATCAAAACAGGTATATAGCGGGTCGCTTCGTTGGATTTAAGACGCCTGCAGGTTTCGTAACCGTCCATGACCGGCATCATGACGTCAAGGAGTATCAAATCGGGACGGAACGTCTCGACCTTCTTAAGAGCCTCGCTCCCGTTAGAGGCCGTCCCGGTCTCGTAACCTTCGGCCTCCATGCTGTCGGAAAGAAGGATGCGGCTTCTTTCGGTATCGTCAACGATAAGTATCTTAGGCTTCAAAATTCCCCGCTGTAAGCATTGTCATTGCGAGCGAAGCGAAGCAATCTATCTTTTTATATTTATTCCAAAGATTGCTTCGGTCGCTGCGCTTACTCGCAATGACTGAATAGGAATGCCGTTTTGCGCCCCTTAGAATCCCACGCGAACCGTCGCGAACGGGCCTGACACCTTGAAATCCACCTCGTCGTCGTCATGCTCGGCGTGAAGAGCGAGATACCTGTAACCGGCGGAAATAGTAACCAACGGAGCCGGTGTCAGATTTAAAAAAGCCTCGGCGTCAACAAGATTCCCGGCGTTCCCCGCCGTCATCCCCGTAATCTCGGCTCCGACGCTTAAAAACGCCGGAAGTCCGGCCTGAACCGAGACCCCGATTGCGGGAAGGGGCACGGCCAAAGACTTGCTTTCATTGTTTACCGGAGACTTGAGGCTCGCGTCTATGTCGAAATATTTGACTTCCGCTATGACGCCGAACTTGTTGCCGAGGGTATTCACTATGTCATACTCATAACCGAGACGGTGATACGCGACGTCGAAGTCGGACTTGACGCGAGTGCCTGCCAAGTAGGTCTTGCCGTCGAAGTTCACGGATTGAGTGATAATCTCGTCACCGTCCCATGACATGGGCATATAGGAATACCTCACGTGGTGGTCGCCGAAGCCGAGCCTGACCCTGCCCTCCGGAAAACCCTTCGAATCGTCGACACCGAGATCGTCGGCAAGATCTATCCCGGTGCCGGGAAGACCCGACTCCGTAACCTTCACATCCGACGAAAGATTCGTGAACCAGTACCTTGCGTCAATCTCCACAACCGCTTGCGCCTCGGCGGCGAAAAATACCGCCGCTGCCATGAACATAATCATGAATACCGGTCTTTTCACGTGAAACCTCCTGATTTCTTTATTTATGCCGGTTCAAGAACGCGTAACTCCATTAACTCTAAATCGGCGGACTCGAACCGGACGGCACAGCTCCCACCTCGTAGCGTATGACGCCCGTAACGTCGGAATAATACCACTTCATTGTAGTATCTCCGTTGGTCGGCACGGCGCTAACGTTCCAGAAAGGCGCTCCGCCGCCGTCAACCCCTATAACAAGGGTAAAAGTATAATCGCCGTAGGCTCGCGGGTTCCCTGTGCCGGACGGTATGACTTGAGTCGTCTCGAGTTCGGAAAAGTTATCGCTATACCTGTTGTTAATGTCCAAAAATATCTGTTCCGCCTTGACGATGTTATTTATGTAAGATATGGCCGAGGCCTGTTTCGCCTTGTTTATGAATTTATAATACAACGGTACGGCTATGGCGGCGAGTATGGCTATTATCGCTATGACGATGAGAAGTTCTACGAGCGTGAAACCGTCCTTGCCGTTAACCCTAAAAGCGCCGCCTTGCCCGGAAGAGCCTGATTCACTCCCCCCGGCAACTTGCAGGAACTTCCCGGCTAAAATTAAATGCTTCTTATTCATCTATACCGAGTATTCTTAACGCGTCATCGGCCTTTTTCTTTATATCCCCGGCCTCCTTGGCGCCCGAAAAAGCGGCGAGCCCGCGTATTTCTCTTAACATCTCCACCGCCTCGGCGCGGGCCAAAAGACCTCTCCTTTCCGCCTTCTCGAGAGATTCGGCAAGGCCGTTTACGATAGGTTCGACCTCCCTGAACTGATCGCTCTTCCTGAGTCTCATGCGCTCTTTGTAATTTCCGCGCGCGAGTTCCGTCAGGACTTTTTCAAGCCTGTAAACAGGCCCGGCCACCCTGTGGGAGGCCAATACCACCTGTATGAAAACAAGAAGCGCCACCAGAAACACCGCCGGCCATAGCCGTTTATGCAACGCCAGAATCTCGGCGGCTATCGCGCCATTTGCGTCGCCGGAAGAAATCTGCGTGGAAAGCGGATAGAAGATTAAGGCGCCAAAAATAATCGAATACACAAAAAGAGACACCGCCGCCGCGATGGCCACCTTAACCTGGTAACGCGGGTTGATTAACTTATTTCTTCTGCGGAAAAAGAGCCTCAACCTGTCGTTCATCGGTTTATCCTCTACCGAATATTAGAATAATCAAGAGGGCATGTCAAGGCGGATACCACGTATAATGCGGCTGACGGAGGAGGTCGGCCATGAGGAGAACCAAGGCCAAGGCGCGGGTCGCCGCTTAAGGGAAGGGTTGTCACACGGATTTTTCAACAAAACCCGGCAACGATAAGTTCAAAATACCGGCAAACCAATACTGACTTTACCGGCCTACGCGCGGCCATTTCTGGCGGATATTCTGGAAATGCCGGACTTTATGATTTCTTTTCTTACGCACTTCCTGAATTCGGCTTCATCCACCTTGAACTTGAACGCCTTTTTGCCGTTTATGAATATGGTGGGCACGTGGCCGTCGAACCTCCTCTCGAGCTCCACGCTCGAGGATATGTCGACTTCTTTCATCTGAAAAGGAATCTCGTCCCTTACCCTGCCTATGACCTTCTTTGCCTCATCGCAAAGGCAGCACTTCTTTTTCGCGTAAACTTCGATTACAGGCGCGGCCATAAGACCCTCCTAAAGTCCT
>DASRUI010000100.1:0-10033 GCA_035655515.1 Thermodesulfobacteriota bacterium | reverse complement strand
ATTCGCCTTCAGCGGCGATTACATGGAAGAAGAGCCGTTTTGCACTTACGAGCCGACGGAGGCCGCCAAAAAAGCGCGCGACCTTAAAAAACAAAAGGCCGCGGGATAGGCGGTCACGTGGAATTCACTTTAGAAGAACTTACCAACGTAAACGAAAAGGGCGCGCCAAAGGACGGAGCGCCGCAGTTACTCGATAAAAGGCTTTTTGTCCAATTGCTTGTCTTCGGCGGCGTGAAGGACAGTGAACCTCTTATCAACGAGCTTGAGAAAAGCGGCATCGAATCGGTCCTTTACGAAGACATAAGCGACCCTTCTTCAATCGGGCTTCTTACCATGAGCGAGGAGCCGGATTTTTTCACCGCGAAACTCAGAAAATTCCTTAATGAAAGTTCCTTCTCATCGCTTCGCTTAAAGCCCGAATACGCGATGCTCGGAAGGACGTATTCTCTCGGGCACGAAAGAGACCTCGAAGACTGGCTCTTGCGGCGCGTAAGGCGCGTTACGAGAAACCCGCTGTGGAGTTGGGCTGTTTGGTATCCTTTGAGGAGAAAGGGAAGTTTCGCTTTGCTTCCTCCGAAGGAACAGGGCGAGATACTTATGGAGCACGGGGCAATAGGCAGGGCCTTCGGCGAAAAAGACCTCGGCCACGACGTCAGGCTTGCCTCTTACGGACTCGATAAAAACGACAACGACTTCACTATAGGCCTCATCGGAAAAGACCTCCACCCCCTTTCGCTCCTTGTTCAGGCAATGAGGAAGACCAAACAGACTTCGACATATATCGAAAAGATGGGGCCTTTCTTTGTAGGCAAGGCAGTTTACCAAAGCGGGCTTTAGTGAAAGACGGGGAATAAAAGTAAGCAGTCATTGCGAACCCTTCGGCTCCGTTCAGGGCAGGCTCCGTGAAGCAATCTCGTAATTATAAAGATGAGATTGCTTCGGGATAAAGCCCCTCGCAATGACGGCCTAATTTGTCATTGCGAGCGAAGCAATCCCATTATTATGATGAAAACGCTTGAGTATAAGGTCGTCGAGCTTTCGGTCGTTACCGATAAAGACATCGAGGAGACGATAAACTCGGTCGTAAGGGACGTCCGCCTCAGGCGGAGGACTCTTCCAAGAGGCCTTCTATGGCGTTTTTGCTTTTCACCAAAGGCAACGAGAGGGAAGGGTAGCGGATTGCGCCGGCCTATTGCGAGAATCTTTCGAGCCTGAAAGAGCCTTTTTCGTAGGTAATGTAGGCCCCGTCGTTTCCGAAGCTTCCGGCGTTCGAGTAGGTGAAGTTTTTTCCGTTGTTCTTGAGGGTTTCTATCGAAGCCATGTGCGAGTGAGCCATGACGCACCCGTCGTAACCGTTTTTCGCGAGTTCATGCGCGAAGTCTTTAAGGGCTTTTTCAACGCGCGGCGCTTCTTCCCTGTATGTCCTGCTCTTTCGCGATAATCCCGAGGCTATCCTGAAGAAAACCGAAGCGGGAAGCATCTTTATCAAGGCCTTTAAAAAAGGGCTTCTTAAAAAACCCCTCCACAATATGTATCTTACGCTTTTGTCCGCGATGTCGCCGTGAGAGAGGAAAATCCTTTTTCCGTCAACTTCGATTACGGTCGAGTCCGGGTGCACTTCCGCGCCGAGAAATTCGGTGAAGAACGGGCCTAAGGAAAAATCGTGGTTGCCTTCGAGGTAGGTTATTTTCGTTCCGAGTTTCCGGAGTTTCAGGAGAGGCGCGAGTATCGGGAGGTATCTGTAATATACGAGTCCGCTCGTGCCTATCCAGAAGTCGAAAAGGTCTCCGAGTATGACGAGTCTTTCGGGAGGATTGTTCGAGAGGGCTTCGAGGAAACCGGAGAGTTGTTTTTGCGACGGGTCGTCCGGCCCCTTTGCGTGGGAGTCGGCTATGAAAACCATCCTCATTTGACCCCCAGAGCCTGAATGCCCGCGAACTTCATGACCTCTATCGGAGGTTCCTTTCCCGTCCAGAGTTCGAAGGCCAAAGCCCCCTGACAAACCAGCATGCCGAGCCCTTTGTGCGCGGTCAGGCCGAGCCTTAAAGCCTCTTTTATAAGAGGAGTGTCGAGAGGCCTGAAGACTATGTCGGATACTATGGCGCTTTTTTTAAGAGCGTCTATCCGAACGACCGGTTTTTCGTCCGGGCCGGCCATCATGCCGCTTGAGGTGGTATTTACGAGGAGGTCTGTTTCGGAGGCGAAGCGGCTTATGTTGAGCCCCGTGGAGGCGAATTCCACTCCCGGGAAAGTTTTCCCGAGTTCTTCGCAAAGGCGGGACGCGCGCTCGACCGTGCGGTTCGAGATTATTATTTTTTTCGGATTTTTATTGAGGAGCGAAAAAAGAATCGCCCTCGCCCCGCCTCCGGCCCCTATGACGGTGATTGTTTTCCCCGCGGGGTCGAAGCCTGTTTCATGATTGAGGCTCAGGTAGTAGCCTCTGCTGTCGGTGTTAAAGCCTATCAGTCTGCCGTCCCTGTTGACGATGGTGTTGACCGCGCCTATGGCCTTGGCCTCGTCGTCTATCTCGTCCAGGAATTCCATGATGCTTTCCTTGTGAGGAACGGTTATGTTCACGCCCTGCATGTCGAGCGCCCTTATCGAAAGTACGGCGTTTTTAAGGTTTTCGGGACTTATCCTGAACGCCATGTACACGTATTCGAGCCCCAATGCCTCGAAGGCGGCGTTTTGCATGTAGGGAGAAAGTGTTTGCCTTATAGGATCCCCGAATATGCCGAGCAGTTTTGTTTTTCCAGATATCTTCATCTCGTTGCCTTTTCTTTTGTAGGGGCACGATGCATCGTGCCCCTACCGCTTTTCAGGATTCTTCCCGCGGCTTTGACGTCTTTTTTTATCCTGCGGGAGAGTTCCTCCGGGTTTTTAAAGCGCTCCTCCGGCCGGAGCATTTTCATGAAATCGATACGGACGATTCTACCATAAATCGAGCCCTTAAATCCAAGTATGTGCGCCTCTATGACGGTTTTTCTTCTTTTGAACGTCGGCGCGATTCCGATATTCACCGCCGCGGGGAGGTGTTTTTTCCCGACAACAACGCAGGCCGCGTAAACTCCGTTACACGGGAGGAGTTCGTTGCAGGTTTTGATATTGGCGGTCGGGAATCCGAGTTTCTTCCCGACGCTCCTGCCTTTCACGACGCGGCCCGTGAGAGAAAACGGGTATCCGAGAAGGCGGTTGGCCTCAAAGACCTCGCCGTTTTTGACGAGAGTTCTTATCCGGGAACTGCTGACGATAGAGCCGTCTTTCTTGCGGGCCGGCATGACGAAGACCTTGAATCCGAGCGCGCTTCCGAGTTTTTTCAGGCTCTCGGCTGTGCCGAGTTTTTGTTTGCCGAACGAGAAGTCGTGTCCGACGCGGACTTCTTTCGCGCGAAGGGTTTTTTTGAGCGCCTTTTCGGCGAATTCCTTCGGGTGAGTCGCGGCGAATTCTTTCGTGAAGTTCGCCAGGACGAGATAGTCGGGCTTGACGCGGGATATTTCCTCTATCTTGCGTTCGAGCGTGGTTATGAGAGGAGGGCTTTTTTTCGGGGCTATGACCTTAAGGGGATGAGGTTCGAACGTGTAGACTATCGAGTTCGCGCCGGCCGCCCTTGCGCGCTTGACGACGCTTTTTAAAATCTTTTTGTGCCCGAGATGCACTCCGTCGAAGTTGCCGAGCGTTACGACCGAGGCCTTTACTCCGGGTATGGTTGTTTTTCCCCTGATTATCTTCATGAGGGATGTTTTCTAACGCCTCTTGTCTCTTCTGTTTTTTCCGTCAAGAGGGAGTTCCATGTCCAGGCGCCGCTTCTCCATGTCCACCTTCGTAATCTTTACGGTTACCTCCATGCCGACCTGGAATTTCCGTTTCGTTTTTTCGCCGACGAGCATGTGCTTCTTTTCCGTGAACACGTAGTAATCGTCTTTGAGGCTCGTTACGTGCACGAGCCCCTCGACGAAGTAGTCTTTGAGTTCCACGAAGAATCCGAAACTCGTTACCCCGGACACTATGCCGGGCAAGACCTCGCCTGCTTTGTCTTTCATGAACTGGACCTTCTTGAGGTCCACTATCTCGCGTTCCGCCTCCATGGCGTTCCGTTCCCTCGCGGACGCATGCGAGGTTATCTCCGGAAGGGAGGCTTTGAGGCGCTCCCGCTCCTTCGCGGTGTATTCTTTTCGGAGGGCTTTTTTGAGGAGCCTGTGGACCACGAGGTCGGGGTAGCGCCTTATGGGAGAGGTGAAGTGGGTATAGTCCTCGAACGCGAGTCCGAAGTGCCCCAGATTTTTGTCCGAATACACGGCCTGCCGCATCGTGCGGAGCAACACGTGGTTGATGAGTTTTTCGTAAGGGGTGTCGGCGGCCGCGGCGAGAAGCCTCTGGAAGGACTTCGGAGAGGTCTTTTCCTCGAGCCGGAGTCCCAATCCGGCGGCGAATTCCTTGAACTCGGCCACGCTTGCCGCGTCGGGCGTTTCGTGAATCCTGTAAACGAACGGATATTTGGCGGAACTGAAAAATTCCGCGACCGCCCTGTTGGCGGAGAGCATGAATTCCTCGACTATCCTGTGGGCGACGTTCCTTTCGGATTTCACGATGTCCACGGGACGGCCTTCTATGTCTATTATTATCTGCGGCTCCGGAAGGTCGAAGTCTATGGAGCCTTGTTCCATGCGCCTCTTGAAGAGTTTAAGCGCGAGTTCTTCCATAGTCTTCAAGTCTTGCTCTATGTGGGCGTATCTCCCGGACACGGAAGGGTCTTCTTTCGTAAGCGTCTTTTTTACGTTCGTGTATGTGAGCCTCTCGGAGCTCTTTATGACGCTTTCGTAAAAAGACGTCCTCACGGGCGCGCCGTTTTCGTCGAATTCTATTTCAGCGGTCATGGTCAAGCGTTCGACGTTCGGGTTCAGGCTCGCTATGCCGTTCGATATGCGCTCGGGGAGCATGGGTATGCAGCGGTCGGGAAAGTAAACGCTCGTGCCTCTTTGATAGGCCTCTTTGTCGAGGTCCGTGCCTTCTTTTACGTAGTGGCTCACGTCGGCTATGGAGACGAAGAGCTTGTAGCCGAGCGCCGTTCTTTCGATTGACACGGCGTCGTCGAAGTCCTTGGCTGTTTCTCCGTCTATGGTTACGACCGTGCGTCCCCGCAAATCCTCTCTTCCCTTTATTTCCGAGGGAAGAACTTCGGACGGGATGTTTTTCGCCTCAAGCGCGACCTCCGGCGGAAACCTTCTCGGAAGCCTGTATTTTTTCGCTATCACTTCGATTTCCACGTCCGGGTCGTCGGCTCTTCCCAAGACCTCCAGAATCTTGCCGACCGCCGGTTCGTTTCCGTACGGCCATGCTGTTATCTCCGCCTCGACTATGTCGCCTTCTTTCGCTCCAAGGCTTTGGCCTTCGGGTATCATTATGCTCGTCGTTATCTTTTCGTCGGACGGCGAGACCGAGGCGGGCGCGCCTTTAGAGCGGGGCGCGCGGAATTTTCCGACGAGGGTTTTATTGGCTCTCGCGACTATCCTTATTATGCTTCCTTCGCGTTTGCCGCCGCTCTTCACTCCTTCGACCCTGACAACGACCTTGTCGTTATGCATGGCGCCCTTCATCTTGCCTCTCCCGACGTAAACGTCGGCGCCTTCGCCTTCGGGACACACGAAGCCGTAGCCGTCCTGATGGCAGGAGATTACTCCGGTAACGAGGTTCATCTTCGAGGGAAGTCCGTACCTGTCGCCGCGTATCTTTACGATTTCTCCGTCGGCGAGCAGTTCCCTTATGACGCGCTTGAAGGCGTCATTGTCGGCCCTCGCGACGCCCAAGGCGACGGCAAGCTCTTTGAATGAAAGAGGTTTGCCTGCTTGAGTTTTGAGGAATTCGATGAGAGTCGGTTTCGCGGGTTTTTTTGCCTGTTTGTTATTCTGCATACAGTCTTTCTATCACATTTTTATGCCGTTCCGCCACCTTTTCCCTTTTAAGCTTCATGGTGGGCGTCATCTCCCCGCGCTCAGGCGTAGGTTCTTCTATGAGGCTGAATTTTCTTATCTGTTCGAACCGGCCGAGGTCTTTCAGGCTATCGCGGACGATTTTTTCGAAAACCGCGCGGATTTTTTCGTTATCGCGGAGGCCGGCAAGATGCTCGAAGTTAACGCCCAGATCAATGGCCAATGTTTTTAATCGTCCTTCTTCAGGCACTATGAGGGCCACGAGGTGGGGCCTGTTGTCTCCGTAAACAAGGGCTTCCTTCACAAGAGGGTCGGATTTGAGGCGCGTCTCTATGAGTTGCGGGGAGATGTTTTTTCCGACCGACGTTATAATGAGGTCTTTTTTTCTTCCCGTTATGGTCAGGTATCCGTCCCTGTCGAGACTCCCCGTGTCTCCGGTGTAAAACCATCCGTCCCTTAAGACTTCGGCCGTGAGTTCCGGCATGTTCAAATAGCCCTTCATGACGTTGGGCCCTTTTACGAGTATCTCTTTGTCGGGGTTTATCTTTACCTCTACGCCGGGAACGGGCTTTCCGACGGTGCCGAGCCTGTTGTCTTCCGGGGTATTCACCGTAACCACGGTGGAGGTCTCGGTCAGGCCGTAGCCCTGAAGAACCGGTATGCCGAGCTTGCCGAAAAAAGAGGCCGTCTCGGGGTTTAGCGCCGCGCCGCCGGATATGAGGAGCTTGACGCCGGGGAAGGCTTTTTCACGGATTTTTTCGAGAACGAGACTGTCGAGAAATCCTTTGTTGAGTTTCATCGCGAGGTCGAACAATATTCTTTTTAAAATCCCGCTCTCCCGCGCGCTTGAAAGTATCCTGTGTTTCGCCCTGTCTAAAAAGAACGGCACGCCGATTAGAAGCGAGGGAGCGAACTCCGTTATGTCGGCTCCGACGTAGGCGAAGCCGCGCGAGTAGGCTATGGGCGCGCCGCGATAAACGAGAAGGTGGTGTATCATGCGCTCGAACACGTGGCTCAGGGGAAGGTAGGAGAGGTAGAGATGAGTTGGCGCTATGTTTATGACCTGAAGAACGGATTTTATGTTGGAGAGGATGTTTTTGTGCGTGATGACGACGCCCTTGGGTCTTCCGGTGGTGCCGGAAGAATAGATTACGGAAAAAATATCGTCTTCTTCGATGGCAGAGATTATTTTTTCGAACTCAACGGGGTCTTTCGTCGCGCCGAGTTTTTCAACCTCTTCGAACGCGATAACGCCTTTTTCGGTTTTTCCGTCTGAGCCTGTCTCTATCAAGACGCGAAGCGATGGGATTTCTTTTGTGGCCGCGAGCGCGCTCTTACGGTGATGCGCGGAAAAAATAAGCGCGACGCAGTTCGAATCCTTGAGTATGAACAGTTTTTCCTCTTGTCCGAGGGTCGTGTAGATCGGCACGCTTATGGCGCGGGACCCGCTTATCGCGAGGTCGGATATAATCCACTCGGGGCTATTTTCCGAGAGTATGGCTACTGTCTCAAAGGGCTTGATTCCCGATGAGACGAGGCCCAAGGCGACTCGCTTTACCTTTTCTTCGAACTCGCCTCTTTTTATCGCATGAGTCTTGCCCGAGGTTCTTTGCAAAAGGGCGGGGAGGGCCTTGTCATTTTCGGAATCGAAAAAAGCGGCAGGGATGGTTAAATGTTCGTTCATTGTGTTTTTCGCGGCGCGGGCCTTTTCCCTATCTTTAGATGTTTCGGTGTGTCCTCACGCCGAAACAAGATGGTTTTTAGATGTTTCGGTGTGTCCTCACGCCGAAACAAGATGGTTAAGCGCTCTGTCATAGTATCTTCGCGCTCAAGCCTTTTCCCTTTATTTCGGCACCTTTTCCCAGTCCTTGAGGAACTTTTCTATGCCGATGTCGGTAAGCGGGTGTTTGGGAAGCTGTTCGAGCGTCTTGAACGGAATGGTCGAGATATGCGCGCCGATAAGCGCGGCGTCTAAGATATGCACGGGGTGGCGTATGCTCGCGACTATGACCTCGGTAGGGATTTTATAGTTGTCGAATATGGTCATTATCTGCCCTATGAGGTCCATGCCTATGTGGGATATGTCGTCCAGTCTTCCTATGAAGGGGCTGACGTAGGTCGCCCCGGCCTTTGCCGCCAGAAGCGCCTGCACCGGCGAGAACACGAGAGTTACGTTCGTCTTTATGCCTTCCGCAGAGAGTTCCTTCACGGCCTTCATGCCTTCGAGCGTCATGGGGATTTTAACCACAATCTTCTTGGGGTTTATCTTGGCGAGTTCCCTTGCCTCGGCCACGAGTCCCTCCGCCCTGTGGCTGATGGCCTCGACGTTTATCGGGCCGTCTACAATGCCGCAGATGTCGTTCACGATGTCCTTGAACGGCCTTTTTTCCTTTGATATGAGCGATGGGTTGGTGGTCACCCCGTCAACGAGACCCCATTCCCGGGCCTGCCGGATTTCTTCGATATTGGCCGTGTCAATAAAGAACTTCATTTAAGAACCTCCCGTGTAAGTTGTCATTGCGACCTGCCGTTCGCCCTGAGCCTGTCGAAGGGTCGAAGGGCTGACTCCGAAGCAATCTTGTCTGTCAGGCCCGCCTTTAAAAACCTTGACTTGCGGCGTCTTAGTATGCAAAATTAATGGTTGATTCAAGACCTGCGCTTTGCAGTCTTGTTCATAAGAAATATACCATGAAAGAGGACTATTGCAAGAGGCAAATGCGCGGGGTAATGTAGGGCAGGGCTTTAGCCCTGCAAAAAACGCAACCCTCCGTCCGCCTGAGGCGGACGGAGGGTTGCCCTACAAAAAGAAAACGGGGAAAGCCGTTGTCTATTTCATTTTCATTATGACACAAAATAATTGACGTTACCTGTGATTGACAGAATTTTTTCGATTGAATCAAAACGGGCGTTTTTCATTCATTGAAAACCCGTCCGTGACGGGCCGAAGTGGCGGAATGGCAGACGCGCCAGATTCAGGTTCTGGTGGGTAACTCCGTGGGGGTTCGAGTCCCCCCTTCGGCACCAAAATTAAGGCAGGGAAGAAGGCTCTTCCCCCTCACCCCGACCCTCTCCCCATCCGCCTTAGGCGGAGGGAGAGGGAGATTAAGGGAAAGGGTAATCGGAGGATGCGTGAAGGCAATAGTTCCGATTGAGGTGATTGAAAAGAAAATCCTGTTGATTCGCGGGCACAAGGTCATGCTCGACAGCGATCTCGCGGTTCTTTATGGCGTGACGACGAAAAGGCTGAATGAACAGGTGCGCAGAAATCTGCGGAGGTTTCCGTCGGATTTTATGTTTCAATTGACCGCCGAAGAGATTGAATCTTTAAGGTCGCAATTTGCGACCTTAAAGACAGGGCGTGGCCGACATCGAAAATACCTGCCTTATGTTTTTACCGAGCAGGGCGTAGCCATGCTCTCTTCGGTATTAAACAGCGAAAAAGCTATCGAGGTCAATATCCTGATTATGAGGGCATTTGTCAAGCTTCGTGAAATGCTTGCAACTCATAAAGACTTGGCGAAAAAGATGGAAGAGATGGAAAAGAAATACGACGAGCAGTTCAAGGTGGTCTTTGAGGCCATTTATGAATTGATGAAGCCACCGGAGCCGTCGAGGCGG
The DNA here is from genome assembly GCA_035655515.1 of Thermodesulfobacteriota bacterium. Taxonomy (GTDB): domain Bacteria; phylum Desulfobacterota; class GWC2-55-46; order GWC2-55-46; family DRQE01; genus JBBTLC01. The sequence goes on along the minus strand of DASRUI010000100.1, from coordinate 488 downwards.
CGGATAGGGTTTAAGTCCGAGAAGTAAAGAGTAATATCGATATCCCTTTTTTGTGATTTCAAGACGGGGTAGCCAGTTTAAAAGGCGACTAATCTAATCGAAAAATCCACTCCGCCCGTAAAAAATGCGCGGGCAAGAAAGAAGAAGTAACTACGGCAGACGCGACAGATTCAGGTTATAATGGGTAAAATCTGAGGGGAGGGCGAGTCCTCCTGCGGCACTAAAACTAACTTTTTTGAAAATGTTTGACAAATCTGAATATTATCACGGTGCCGCGATCATTCGTCTGATAGAAGACGATCTGTGCCGATCCGTCCGAAGGCGCAAATACTTGGGCTACGTTGTCAACGATGATGTTTTCATTTTTTTGAAATATACGACGAAAGCCAGGTCACCTTGGGGCTTCAGTTTCGATCAAGAGGACGTGGATCGTTGTTTCAGAATGGCTGGCGAGTATCACAAGGTTGTTATTGGCCTCATTTGCGGTG
>DASRUI010000099.1:0-2802 GCA_035655515.1 Thermodesulfobacteriota bacterium | reverse complement strand
GACAACTCGGTTGACGAGGCGCTCGCGGGTTTCTGTAAAAACATAGACGTCTATGTCCAGGCCGACGGCTCGGTTACCGTTATTGACGACGGAAGAGGCATACCGGTAAAACTCCATCAGGCGAAGAACAAGCCGACGGTCGAGGTTGTGCTTACCGAACTCCACGCCGGAGGAAAATTCGAGCAAAAGGCGTACAGGGTTTCGGGAGGGCTTCACGGGGTCGGCGTTACGGTCGTCAACTTCCTTTCCGAATGGCTTAATGTGGAGATAAAAAGAGACGGCTCTGTTTACGAACAGCGCTACGAGCGCGGCAAACCGGTCTATCCCATTAAAACAATCGGGAAGTCCGTGAAGACCGGAACCAAGATAACCTTCAAGCCGGACTCCGAGATATTCGAAACCGTTGAATTCAGTTTCGACACCTTGAGCCAGAGGCTCCGCGAACTTTCCTTCTTAAACGGCGGGCTCAGGATAAACATCACAGACGAACGCAGCGGCAAGGCGCACGAGTTCCAGTATAAGGGCGGCATAGTGAGCTTCGTCGAGCATCTCGGCAAGACCAAAGACCCCATACACCCGAAGGTCATCTATTTCAGCGGCGAAAAAAACGAGGTGCAGGCCGAGGTGGCGCTGCAATGGAACGATTCTTACTCCGAGAACATCTTCGCCTACGCCAATAACATAAACACCACCGAGGGCGGAACGCATCTTACCGGCTTCAAATCCGCGCTCACGAGGACCATAAACAGCTACGCCGCGGAAAAAAACCTCATAAAAGACCTGAAAGAGACGCTTCAGGGCGAAGACGTGCGCGAGGGGCTCACGGCGGTGGTAAGCGTCAAGCTTCCGAACCCCCAGTTCGAAGGGCAGACGAAGACCAAGCTCGGAAACTCCGAGGTAGAGGGCTTCGTAAAGGCCATAGTGAACGAAAAACTCGCCGAATTCCTCGAAGAAAACCCCTCTGTCGCCAAAAAGATAGTGAATAAGGCCGTCGAGGGCGCGAGGGCGCGAGATGCCGCGAGAAAGGCCAAGGAACTCGTAAGGAGGAAGGGCGCGCTTGACTCGGCCTCGCTCCCCGGCAAACTCGCCGACTGTCAGGAAACGAACCCCATCTTGAGCGAGATATTCATAGTCGAGGGAGACTCGGCCGGAGGCTCCGCCAAGCAGGGCAGGGACAGGAGATTCCAGGCCATACTGCCTCTTCGGGGAAAGATCTTGAACGTCGAAAAGGCGCGTTTCGACAAGATGATATCTAACGAGGAGATACGCACCTTGGTGGCGGCCTTGGGCTGCGGCCTCGGAAAAGAAGACCAAAATCCCGACAAGCTCCGCTACCACAAGATAATCATAATGACGGACGCGGACGTGGACGGAAGCCACATAAGAACGCTTCTCCTCACGTTTTTCTACCGTCAGATGGCGTTCCTCGGAGAAAGGGGCTACCTCTACATAGCCCAGCCCCCGCTCTACAAGATAAAGAAGGGCAAAGAAGAGCGCTACATAAAAGACGAAGCGGCGCTCGACGAATTCATACTCGAATCCCTGAAGGACGGCATCACCGTGTCCTCCAAAGGCAAGGGAGCGCCCCTTAAAGGCGAAGGCCTCATAAAGACGCTCCGCAAGGTCGCGCGCTTCCAGAGGCGCGTTGAGAGGGCTTCGCGGCGCGGCAAGGATAAATTCGTCCTCACGGCCCTCGCCCTCGAAGAAAACTTCGACGCGGAAACGCTCGGAAACGAAAAGGATATGAAACGCCTCTTCGACAACCTTAAAACCTACTTGATGGCGTTCCACCCCGAAATTACCCCTGTCGAGTTCTCGACGGAAAAGAACGCCGAACACGGCAGGCACGCGATAAAATGCCTGTCCAGAAAAAACAGCTCGCCCTTTACCACCGTCATAGACCACGATTTCCTGGCCTCGCCCGAATTCAAAGAACTCAGGAACCTCGGACGCGAATTGAGTTCGCTCGGACAGCCGCCGTTTAAGATAATCTCATCCGGCGAGGAGCGCGAAGTAAAAACCTTCGAAGAACTCGCGGAGAACGTGCTTGAGATGGGCAAAAAAGGCATCTCCGTGCAGAGGTATAAAGGATTGGGAGAAATGAACCCGGGTCAACTGTGGGAAACGACCATGGACCCTGAAAAGCGGATGCTGCTTCAGGTAAAGGTGGAAGACATAGTCGAGGCCGACGGCATATTCACCATGCTCATGGGAGACCAGGTCGAGCCGAGGCGACAATTCATAGAAAGGAACGCCCTCGAGGTCTCGAACCTCGACGTTTAAGGACCTCAGATGAGAAGCACATCCCAAAAAATAGGCATATACATAGACGCCGTCAATATCGCGCGTAACGGCGGGTTCGGCATGAGGTTCGACATCCTCCGCGACTTCGCCTGCAGAGACGGCGGGGAGCCTGTCCGGCTCAACGCATACGTGGCGCACGACGAAGAAAAGGCCAAAACCGACAAAGAATACAAGGAAAAGACCCTCAACTTTTACGCCGCGTTAAGGGACTTCGGATACAAAGTCATAGAAAAACCGGTAATGTGGTACGTGGACGAAACCGGTTCCCGGTACGGCAAGGCCAACGCGGACCTCGACATGGCCGTGGACGCGCTCTTACAATCCGAAAACCTCGATAAGGTGCTCTTCGCCACGGGCGACGGGGATTTCGTGCAGGTCGTAAAGGCGCTCCAAAACAAGGGTTGCAGGGTCGAAGCGGTGGCGTTCCAGAACATATCCAGCAACCTCAAAAGAGAGGTGGACCTCTTCATGTCCGGCTACCTCATACCGAACCTCCTC
>DASRUI010000098.1:0-3706 GCA_035655515.1 Thermodesulfobacteriota bacterium | reverse complement strand
TAAGGGCTTGCCGTTTTCCATGCCGGAGATCGCGGATTGTATGTGTTTCGGCGACGCCGTAGTTGATATCGAACCCTTTCCCGTAAGGAGCCATTCGACCGATATCACCCCGATGTCGGCCATTTTGCAAAGCGTGGTAATATCGGGGTTTCTCTTATTTTTTTCGTAATCGCTTATCGTGGCGACCCTTGAAAAACCAAGCATCTCCGCGAACGCGGACTGGTTAACTTTCAGGATGCCGTCTCTTACGTATTTTATGCGTTCACCGAGCGTTGACATAAGTTACCTTAAATGGTAAAAATGTTTGACATTGATACGCAATATGGTATAGACTGTATACGGTAGTTAGTTAAGCATGTTTGTTGAGCATGTTTAAAGAGTTTTTACTTAAGGCGGTCATAATTCCGGTTTTGTATAGTATTTTGAATTTGGGATTATATAGTCCGGTGACAAGTTAAACATAAGTGCTATATTACCGGTTGTTATATTACCGATTTTTTCACTGTCGCATTTCGTGCGGATTATAGCACGGCCAAAATATCACGTCAAGAGGGGGTTTATCATGGGTGTAAAATATTCAGATGTGATTGAAAGGATGAAGTCCTCGGCAAATCTTAAGAACGATTCGAGGGTTGCCAAGGCCCTTGGCGTAACGCCTCAGGCCATTTCCAACTATAAAAAAAGGGGCAGTCTTCCTTCGGACCTCGTGCTTAAATTCGCCGCTATTTACAATGTCTCCGTTGATTGGCTTATAACCGGAGAAGGCGCGGCGCGGAAGAGCGCGCGTGAGGGAGATTCGGCCAAAGAAGAAACGGCTTCTTACGGCGCGGCCTACGGAAAAGCCCTTGCGGGGCTTGCGGACTTTGCCGCGCTTTCGCCTGAAGAGATTATATACGTCGGCAAATTGCTTAAGATTTTAAGGGAGGCGGATAAATCCACCGTGTCGGTGCTTAAGTGGAGCGTGGACGCCTTCTTAAAGGCGGCCGAGTCTGGCAAGGAAGAACCAAAAAAGGAAGAACCAAAAAAAGAAGAAAAATCCTGAATTGATTTTATAAAGATTTTTCGCCTTCTCGCGGTGGAATTTTCCCCGGCGCAAGGAGGTTTTTTTTTGCTCGCGTGCGTCTATTCCGGTCCTGCGGACGGCAAAATGAATTGATAAGTTCCGGCGGTACGCATATTGCAACGCAAGTTAAAACATTTAGGGTGCAGGGTTCAGCTCTGCCCTGCGGACGGCACGATGAATTGATAAGTTCCGGCGGTACGCATATTGCAACGCAAGTTAAAACATTTAGGGTGCAGGGTTCAGCCCTGCCCTGCGGACGGCACGATGAATAAATAAGCCCCTGCGCCGCGCATGACATAACGCAAGTTAAAACATTTAGGGTGCAGGGTTCAGCCCTGCCCTGCGGACGGCACGATGAATAAATAAGCCCCTGCGCCGCGCATGACATAACACAAGTTAAAACACTATGGGTGCAGGGCTCAGCCCTGCCTGAATAACCTTGACAGGGCTGTAAATCCTTAATATCATAGATAATCGTTTTATATCCCGATCGAAACGCATTCCCTACAATTGGAGGCATGGTCTAAGAGATGGCTTACGAGCAGATACCCGTCGCGATAGAAGACGAGATGCAAAAATCCTACCTCGATTACGCCATGAGCGTAATCGTAGGAAGGGCTCTGCCGGACGTCCGCGACGGACTCAAACCCGTGCACAGGCGCATAATCTTCGCCATGCACGAGATGGGTGTCGAGTGGAACAAGCCCTATAAAAAATCCGCGCGCGTGGTCGGAGACGTCATAGGCAAATACCACCCCCACGGCGACACGGCCGTGTACGACGCCATAACGAGGATGGTGCAGGACTTTTCGCTTCGTTACCCTCTCGTGGACGGACAGGGCAACTTCGGCTCGGTTGACGGCGATTCGCCGGCGGCCATGCGTTACACCGAAATCAGGATGGCGCGGATCTGCGGAGAGCTTCTCGCGGACATAGAAAAAGAGACCGTGGATTTCGGGGTCAACTACGACGGCTCGCTTAAAGAACCGAGGGTCATGCCCGCCGCGTTCCCGAATCTTCTCGTCAACGGTTCTTCCGGCATAGCGGTCGGCATGGCCACTAACATGCCGCCTCATAACTTAAGAGAGATAATAGACGCGATACTCTACGTCATAAAGAAGCCCGACGCCAAGCCCGAGGAACTCATGAGGCTCGTGCCGGGGCCGGATTTCCCGACCGGAGGCTTCATCCACGGCAGGGAAGGCATAAGGGACGCGTATAAGAACGGCAGGGGAATAATACAGATTCGGGCCAAGGCGGGCTTCGAAAAACACCCGAGGACCGGACGCCAGAGCATCGTCGTAACCGAAATACCCTACATGGTCAACAAGGCGAGACTCATCGAGAAGATCGCCGACCTCGTAACCGACAAGAAGATAGAGGGCATATCCGACATAAGGGACGAGTCCGACAGGGACGGGATGAGGATAGTCGTCGAGCTTAAAAAGGACGAAGTGGCCGAGGTCGTCCTGAATAATCTCTACCTCCACACCCAGATGCAGTCCGCGTTCGGCATCATAAACCTAGCCATTGTCGACGGGCAGCCCAAGGTCTTGAGTCTTTCCGAACTCATCAACGAGTTCGTGAAGTTCCGCAAGGAGGTCGTAACGAGGCGCACCGTATTCGACCTCAATAAGGCGAGGGAAAGGGCGCATATCCTCGAAGGCCTGAAGATAGCCATAGACAACCTTGACGCGGTGATAAAACTCATAAGGGCGTCGAAATCGCCGGACGAGGCGAGGGAAGGGCTCATAAAGAAGTTCGAGCTCACCACTCCGCAGGCTCAGGCCATACTCGACATGAGGCTTCACAGGCTCACCTCGCTGGAGAGGGAAAAGATAATCGCCGAGTATAAAGAGGTCTTGGCCTTCATAAAGAAGTGCGAGGAGATACTCGCGACCCCGAAACTCTTGATAGACATAATCGTCCTCGAACTCAACGCCGTCAAGGAAAGGTTCGGGGACGACAGGAGAACCGAGATAGTGGACAAGACCGGCGACATAACCATAGAGGACATCATAGCCGAAGAGGACATGGTGGTCACTATCTCGCACAAAGGCTACATAAAGAGAAACCCGACGAGCCTTTTCAGGCTCCAGAGGCGCGGCGGAAAGGGCAAGATGGGAATGACCACCGGAGACGAGGACTTCGTATCGAGCGTTTTCGTCGCCTCGACCCACAGCCACATACTTTTCTTCACCGACAAAGGCAAGGCTTACTCCTTGAAGGTCTACGACATACCGCAGGCCGGACGCGCGGCAAAAGGCAAATCCATCGCGAACCTCCTGAACCTCTCTCCGGGCGAGATGTTGACGGCGCATCTGCCGGTTAGGGAGTTCAACGAGGGATATTTCATAGTCATGGGCACCAGCAGGGGCGTCATAAAGAAGAGCGACCTCATGAGCTTTTCCAGCATACGCTCCGGCGGCCTGATAGCCGTCAATCTGGACGAGGGCGACAGCCTCATAAGGGCGCGCCTCACGAACGGCAAGAACGGCATATTCCTCGGCACCAGAAAAGGCATGGCCATAAGGTTCAACGAGGAAGACGTGCGCGAAATGGGACGTCAGGCAAGGGGCGTCAGGGCGATTAAGCTCCATGACGACGACATCGTGGTCGGCATGGAGACAGTGGACGACGCGG
>DASRUI010000097.1:0-9589 GCA_035655515.1 Thermodesulfobacteriota bacterium | reverse complement strand
GAAAGCACCTCGGCGCGGTCTTTTTGTTTTACTATGGGTCGCGTTTCGCCTTTTATTTTCTTTATTGACGAGTCGCTGTTAAGTCCCACGACGAGGATACCTCCGAGGGCCTTTGCTTTCTTGAGATACCTGACGTGACCGGCGTGGATTATGTCGAAGCAGCCGTTCGTGAAGACCACTTTTTTCCGTTTGCGGAGACTCTTTAATTTCGAGAGCAATTTTTTAAGCGGTATAAGCATGATTGTCGGAACTTATCACATCTTCGCGACCCTTGCAACCGTAAGGACGAAGACCCGGGCGCCTGATTTTTTTAATATCTTCGAGCATTCCCTTACGGTCGCGCCGGTGGTGTAAACGTCGTCCATGAGAAGCACCTTTTTTCCCTTGAGCATTGAGGGGTTTTTAACCGAGAACGCGCCTTTTACGTTATCGAGTCTTTCTTTTCTTTTCAGGTTTACCTGAGGAGGGGTGTGGCGCGTCCTTACGAGGCTTAAGTAGTCCACCTTCGTTCCGACCCTTTTCGCGAGTTCCCTCGCGAGGAGAAGCGATTGGTTAAAGCCCCTTTGAGCGAGCCTCGTATCGTGAAGAGGCACCGGAACAATCGTATCAAAGCCGGTTTCTTCGAGAGAGGCGTACGCGCCGGCAAGGAACGTCGAGAATGCCTTTGTAAACGAGAAGTCGCCGCGGTATTTGAAGCAATGCACGGCCCTTATCGCGTCCTTATCGTAATATACGGCGCTCCTTGCCTTTATAAAGGGAATTTTTCCGGTAATGCATTCGCCGCAGGCATGGTTTTCTCCGGTCTTGGAAACGAACGGCGCTCCGCACACCTCGCATAGAGGCGGGCTAATCGTCTTAAATCCGGAAAGGCACGCTTCGCAAAGGCCTTTTTCTTCGAGCGAGTTTCTGCAAAGAGGACATATCGGCGGAAGGAGGAGGTTCAAAAAGGATACAAGGACGTTTTTTGAATACGCGGCCATGGCATTTTCAAAATATCTTGATAAGGGTTATAAGTCAAGGTTATTAAAAAACCGTGTCCTTGCGCACGGCCCTTTTCTCCTCCCCCGACGTTACGTCGGGGGAGGCCGGGCGGGGTGGGGTAAAAACGGATTCAAAATAACCTCCCCGCTTCCCATTGCATTGCGCTTCGTCCGTCCGCCAATCAGTAAGGCGGAGCGGAGGAGCCTGCCTCCTTAATAAGGAGGGGAGTTAAAGATGCAAGTTAAGACATTATGGGTCAAGAGCCTGTCCCCGCAATCTTAAGCGGGGAGCTCAGCCCTTGCCCTGCACAAGTTCTTTGAAAACGCGGCAATTCCGTGTTATTGTAAAATTTGTATGTTGGGTAAACTTAAAACGCGTCTTTTAAGGACGCATAACGCCATAATGGGCGGAATCGAGTCCGTCTTGGGCAACGAATCGAGGCTTGCCTCGCTCGACGCCTTGGAAGAGGCCCTTGTGAGTTCCGACGTCGGGGCCAAGGTCGCTTTGGAGATAGTGGACGGATTGAAGGACAGCCTTCACCTCGGCAAGGACGCCGTGGCGTCCCGCATGAGGGACATGGTTTATCTCATGATAAAGGGCGTCGAGGCGCCGCTAGACGTGTCCGTTGGCGGACCTCCGTTTGTCATAATGGTTTTGGGCGTAAACGGAGTCGGCAAGACGACTACCATAGGCAAGCTCGCGCTTCGCCTCGGTTCGGAAGGGAAAAGCGTTATAATAGGCGCGGCCGACACGTTCAGGGCCGCCGCCATAGAGCAGCTCGAAATATGGGGGGAGCGCGCCCGGTGCCCTGTGGTAAAGCACGCCCACGGCGCGGACCCCGGGGCCGTTGTTTTCGACGCGGTAAAGTCCGCGGTAGCGCGGAAGGCCGACGTGGTGATACTCGATACCGCCGGAAGGCTTCACACGAAAACGAACCTCATGGAAGAACTCAAGAAGATAAAACGCGCGGCAGGGAAAGAGGTCTTCGGAGCGCCGCACGAGAACCTCCTTATCGTGGACGCCTCGACCGGACAGAACGCCCTCAGTCAGGCGAAACTTTTTAACGAGGCCGTCGGCGTTACGGGCATAGCCGTAACCAAACTTGACGGCACGGCAAAGGGCGGTATAATAGTTCCGATAGCGAGGGAGTTTAAAATCCCCATAAGATTCATAGGCGTCGGCGAGGGAACGGAAGACCTGAAGGATTTTAGCGCGAGAGATTTCGTCGACGCCTTGATATAGGAATAAGGCTTCGGGCGAGGCGCGGAACCGAGCGAGGAGATAATTCATCATGGCGGATGACAAGAAAAAAAATAACGACTATGTGCTTTTAAGGCCGGACAGGCGTAAAGAGGTAAGGCGGCATCTTCTGGTTTTAAGGGTATGCGGGGAGAACGACAACGTCTTTTTCGGCTACGCGAAGAACTTGAGCAGGGGCGGGATTTTTATCGCGACCGTAAATCCGAGAATGGTCGGAGACGAGTTTACTATTTCGTTCAAACTGCCCGATAGCGGCGACAAGGTTGTGTGCAGGTGCCGCGTGACGTGGGTGCGTGAATACAGTCCCAAAACCAGTCTGGATCCGGGCATGGGCATATGTTTCATAGACCTGGATCAGGAGATAAAAACGAAAATAGAAGAATGGGTCAAGAAGGGTTAGGGCAGGCGTTCTCGGAAGTTAGCGGTTAATTCCATCCACGCAAGGAGGTTTTATGGCGGATAAGAAAGATACCCTCGCGTCTTCGTCGAAGACCAAGTCGCCGCGCGAAGGCAGAAAACGGGTGCTTGTTCTTCGCGTTACGGACGAAACCGAAAAGGTCGCGTATGGATACGGAAGAAACATAAGCAAAACCGGCATGTTCATAGTAACCATGAAGCCGCGCAAGGTCGGCGACGAGTTCGGCATCGTGTTCGAACTGCCGCGTTACCGCGTAAAGATCGCGTGCCGTTGCAAGGTCGCCCGCGTAAGGGACGGCAAAGCCGGCGCACGAGAGTCGGCCGGCATGGGGGTCATGTTTTTGGACATAAGCAAGGAGCATCAATCTAAGGTAGACGAGTGGACGAAAGAGGAGTTTTTCGGATAAAAAACATCTTGCCGGCAAACGACGAAGGAAGAAACGTCATTTACCGGCATGCCGGGGATTTCTTTAGGGGCGGCATGTTCATTTCGTGTCCGCGGCCGGATTATTTAACCTTTGCCGCCTTGCAAAGAGTCTTGAAACGCGCCGAAAAGACCGCGTCTTCGGGGTCCGCGTAATGCCATTCAAAAGGGTTTCTTCCCATGTAGGCGCCGTCCTTGTCCTGCCTGTTCCGAAGAAGCGTCCTTTCCGTGCGTTCCTTGCAGTCTATCTCGGTCAGGTCGATTGTTTCCTCTGATTTGATTTTTTGAGCGTCGAAGCAGGTTTTTTTCTGCCACGCCCGCATTATTCCTTTTTCGGGAGACATGACGCTGTCCTTGTCCATGTAGAATTCGCAAAACGGAATCTTGTCCTGCTTGTCCACGTAGTATAATTCCCATCCTGCGGCGATTCCCTGCCTCGGCGCGAAAATCGCCAGAAGCGTCGCTATCAAAATCATTTTTTTCATGTCAATGTCCCTCCGCGTTGGTTTTATCCCTTTACCGTCCATCTCGTGCCGTCCGGGCCGTCTTCCAGTGTTACGTCAAGCTTAAGGAGTTCGTCCCTTATGGCGTCGGCTCTCTTGAAATCCCTGTTTTTTCTGGCCTCGAATCTTTCTTTCACGAGTTTTTCTATCTCTTCGGGAGGGAGTTTCGCGCGGTTCCGTATGTCCCTGAAGTAGTCTTCGCTTTTTTTGTCGAAGACGCCGAGGAGTTTCCCGGCCTCCCTGATTAGCGCGGTTATAAGGGGGAGTTCTTTTTTCGCCTCATTCGCTCCCTTGGTTTTCGCCTCGTCCATGATGCGGTTCGCCCTTGCCGCCTCTTCGAATACCGCGCCTACCACGGCTGCGGTGTTGAAGTCGTCGTCCATGGCGGCAAGGAGTTTTGCGAGGCGCGCTTTTTCGAGGGCCGGGTCGGCCGCGGAAAAGGCCTCGAGGCCTTGTTCTTTTTCCATCCTCTCCATGGTCCTGTAGAACCGCTCTGTTTTGGCCTCGGCCTCTTTCAGCGAATCCGCCGAATATTCAATCGGCGAGCGGTAGTGGCTCGACATGAGAAATAGCCTCACGCTCTCGGAGGAGTTCCTCTTTAATGCCTCGCGTATGGTCAGGATGTTGCCGATGGATTTGCTCATCTTTTCTTTTTCTATGTTCACGAATCCGTTATGCATCCAGTATCTGACGAACGGCATTCCCCCGGCCGCTTCGCTCTGGGCGATTTCGTTTTCGTGGTGCGGAAACACGAGGTCTTTCCCGCCGCCGTGTATGTCTATCGTATTGCCGAGAAACTTCGCGCACATGGCCGAGCACTCTATGTGCCAGCCCGGACGCCCCTCGCCCCACGGGCTTTTCCACGCGGGCTCATCAGGTTTGCTTTTCTTCCAGAGGGCGAAGTCGAGCGGGTCGAGTTTTCTTTCGTCCACCTCGACTCTGGCGCCGGACTCGAGTTCCTCGATGTTTTTGCCCGAGAGTTTGCCGTAGCCTTTGAACTTTCTGACGGAATAATACACGTCCCCGTCTATTTCGTAGGCGTATCCGTTTTCGACGAGCCGGCCTATGAGGTCTATTATTTCCGGCACGGTCTCGGTCGCCTTCGGCCTTATCAAGGGAGTCAGGACGCCGATGGCGGCCATGTCCTCGTCGTAGGCCGATATGTAACGCCGCGCCACATCCTCGCAGCTTACGCCTTCTTTATTCGCGCGATTTATTATCTTGTCGTCTATATCGGTGTAGTTCTTGACGAAGGCGACGTCAAAGCCCCTGTATTTCAGATGCCTGTAAACGGCGTCGAAGGCGACGGCGCTCCTCGCGTGCCCTATGTGGCTTAAGTCGTAGACCGTGGGGCCGCACACGTACATCTTCACTCTTCCAGGGACGAGGGGAACGAAGTCTTCTTTTTTCCCGCTCATGGTGTTGAAGATTTTTATGGACACGCGTTTTCTCCGTCTTTTATCCTTTTCAATATTTCGTCCCTGCCGAGAATCCTCGCGATATTCTCAATCTCCATGCCTTCCGTGGAGCCGGTAAGGGCCGCCCTTATGGGCATGAAAAGGGCCTTGCCTTTTTCGCCCGTTTTTTTAAGCCCCTCGAGAACGGCCTTCCATGACGCTTCGTCCATGTTTTCGCTCTTCATGACCTCGACGGCGAGCGTCGCGAGGATTTTTTTGGACCGTTCTTCTTTAAGGAGCAGGCAAACGTTTTCGTTCCACGCGGGTTTTTTTAATATTGCCTTGATGCGCGTTGCTATTTCGAGTGTCGTTTCCGCCCCGTTTTTGGCGAGCGCTATGGCGTGGACGAGTTTTTCCTCCGGCATATCCTTGAATTCCGGCGCGATTAAGGCGTAGAGGTTTTCCGGACTCGCGAAGGCTATGGCGTCCCGGTTGTATTTTTTGAGCGATTCTTCGTCGAATATCGACGGGCTTTTCGACAGGGACGAGGCGTTGAAAAGTATCTCCATTTCATTAAGCGTAAGGAGGTCTTTCACCGGAGCCGTCTTGACGCCGCGAAGTCCCGGCGACCAGCCGAGCCGCGCCACGGAGTTCAAGATTGCCTCCTTGAGATATCCGTTTTCCCTGAGGGCCGCGATTGAGAGGGCCGCGTCGCGTTTGCTCAAGGGCGTTCTGTCTTTCGAAAGCACGAGAGGGAGATGGGCGTAAAACGGAGGTTCGAGCCCGAGGGCCTTTAAGACGATAATCTGCCTCGGCGTGTTCGACAGGTGGTCGTCGCCCCTTATGACGTGGGTTATTTTCATCAGAGAGTCGTCTATCGCGGCGGCGAAGTTATATGTGGCGACGTTATCCGAGCCGATTATCATGAAATCCCCCATGCCGGCGCCCTCGAACGAGAGACGTCCGTGAACCATGTCATCGAATTCGATTTTGCCGTCCGGCACCTTGAACCTTATTGCCGCCGCGCCGCCTTCGGGTTTTCCGTCGCGGCACCTACCGTCGTATCTCGGCGGAAGGCCTTTTTTTAGACGTTCCGCCTTTAGTTCCTCGAGCCTCTCCTTGGAGCAGTAGCAGTAATAGGCGCTTCCGTCGTTAAGGAGTTTTTTCGAATAATCGAGGTGGATATTCAGCCGCTCGCTCTGCCTGTACGGCCCGAAAGGCCCTTCCTTGTCCGGCCCCTCGTCCCATTCGAGGCCGAGCCACGCGAGGTCACGCATTATGGCTTTTTCGTATTCGCGGGAGGACCTTAACGCGTCCGTGTCCTCGACCCTCAAGACGAATACGCCGCCCGAGTGTCTGGCGAAAAGGCGGTTAAAGAGGGCGGTTCTTACTCCGCCTACGTGCAAAAGGCCGGTGGGGCTCGGAGCGAAACGTGCGCGAGGAAGCATGATTAGTCAACCTTTTCCGTAAGAAGCGCCACGGCGTAGGCCGATATGCCTTCGCCTCTTCCGGTAAAACCGAGCCCTTCTTCGGTCGTGGCTTTTATGTTGACTTTTTCGACGGCGCAGCCGAGCGCCTTTGCCGTTATCTCCGTCATCTCCGGTATGTAGCGGCCGAGGCGGGGCGCTTCGCAGACTATGGAGGAGTCTACGTTCGCGATCGAGTAACCTTTTTCTTTTATTGAAGAGGCGACCCGTTCGAGGAGCGTTACGCTCGAGATGTCTTTATAGGCGTCATCGGTCGGAGGAAAATGTTTTCCTATGTCGCCCAATCCGGCGGCGCCCAAAAGCGCGTCCATCAGCGCGTGCAAAAGAACGTCCGCGTCCGAGTGGCCGAGAAGGCCCTTCGGAAAATCTATCGGAACGCCGCCCAGGATGAGGCGCCTTCCGGCAGTAAGCTTATGCACGTCGTAGCCGAAACCTATTCTCATGGCTTAAGGCCTTCGCGAGGGAGGCAGTTAAAATCTATCATCTATTAGGCCTTTTTTGCAATATCTGTTTTATTTTTCGTTTTAAGGATAAGTTCCGCTATCGCGAGGTCTTCCTTCGCGGTTATCTTTATGTTTTCGTAGGAGCCCTGAGTCGGGATTATTTTTACTCCGAGCCTTTCAACGAGGGCGGCTTCGTCGGTCGAGCGGAAGCCGTCTTTCGCGGCCGCTTCAAAAGCCCTTTTGAGAAGCTTGTATTCGAAGACCTGCGGGGTTTGAACGGAAACGAGCGTGTCCCTCGGAATGGTCTTTTTTATGAATCTTCCGCGTATCTCTTTTATCGTGTCCTTCGGCGGCATCGCGGCTATCGCGGCGCCGTGCCTGTAAGCGGCCTTTATCGCGCGTTCGAGGATTTCCCGCGTTACGAGAGGCCGCGCCCCGTCGTGCACCAGAACGAAGTCGAAGCGAGTTCCCGCGGCCAGAAGCCCGGCCGCGACCGAATCCTGCCTCTCCCTGCCGCCCTTTACCACGGCCAGCACCTTTTTCAGGCCGAATTTTTTTACGATGGAGTTTTTAACGTATTCGATGTCTTCCTTGCGCGTAACGACGACGACCGCTTCGATGAGAGGGCAGTCTTCGAGGGTTTCGATGGCGCGCGCCAAAACCGGAATTCCGTCAAGAGAGAGGTAGTTCTTTTTGCCGCCGAATCTCTTGCCTTTGCCGGCCGACGGTATTATCGCTACGGTGGTTTTATGGCGCGGGGTTTTTTTCATTGCATTAAGGAGGATAGCATATAAGGCGGGGCATTTGAAGATGTGTCTTTCGGAAGTTCGTTCGCCGCGAGGCGGATATTAGTTGGGCACGGCCCTTACCTTCGGGGCGGCCTTTTTCTGGTCTTTCATCTTCGCGAATATCATCCTCCCGGTGGTTGTCTGGAGGATGCTTGTCACGGCGATGTCCACGGTTTTCCCCTGTAAGGAGCTCGCGTTGTCCACGACGACCATTGTCCCGTCGTCGAGGTACCCGACACCCTGACCTTCTTCCCTGCCTTCCTTTATGACGGTAATGGCCATGCCTTCGCCCGGCAATACCACCGGTTTCAAGGAATTGGCGAGAGAGTTCAGATTGAGCACCGGGACGCCGCGGAGGTTCGCGATTTTATTCAGGTTGACGTCGTTGGTGAGTATCCGGGCCTTGTGTTTCTGGGCGAACGAGATTAATTTCATGTCGACCTGATGTATGTCGGGGAAGTCGTTATCCGAGATCTGCACCTCTATGTTTTTTTCCTTCTGGAGTTTTTCGAGTATGTCCAGTCCACGCGCGCCGCGGGCTTTTTTAAGGGGGTCTTCCGAATCCGCTATGTATTGGAGTTCTCCGAGCACGAATCTCGGCACTATCAAAAGTCCGTCCACGAAGCCCGTTTGGCAGATATCCGCCACGCGCCCGTCTATTATGACGCTCGTGTCGAGGACGTAGGTCGGCCGGTTCTTCTTTCCCTCTTCCTCGGCGGAGCCTTTCCTTTTAAGGAGTTCGGAAAAGTCTAAGTTGAGTTCTTCGCCTTTTTTCATGCCGATACTCAATCCGAGGTATCCGAGAACCGAATTGGTGAAGATGTAGGCCGATACCTCAAGGTAGGCGTTTTCGAAAAAATGCGGGACGAGCGGGTAGGTGAAGAGGTTGGCTACGATTAAGCCCGTTATGAGGCCTATGCCCCCGCCGAGGACTATCTTGAGCGGAGTTTTATTTACCCTTTCTTCGAACTTAAGCGCCGCGAGCGCTATGAGCATGCCGCTTATGAAACCGGTAAGGGCGATTTCATGGTCGCCTACGATTTGCCGGAGCATTATGTATCCGCTTAAAGATGCGAATACCACCAACAGGAGTCTCATGAAAATAGTCTGCACCGGGCGTAATCCTTATTTACCACTTCATCAGGCGGCCGAGTTCCTGCTCCACCTTGTCGGTTTTCGAGTTCTTGGCGACCGATATTTCCTTTACGAGCAGATTTTTGGCCGTGTCGAGCATCCTGCGCTCGCCGAAGGAAAGTTCCTTGTCGAGCTTCAAGAGGGAAAGGTCCCTTAAAACCTTGGCCACTTCGATGACGCATCCGGTGCGTATCTTTTCCGTGTAGTCGCGGTACCTTCTGTTCCACGTCTGGCTGTCCAGCGTAACGCCTTTCTTGGACTTCAAGACGGAATACACCTTCGGCACCATGCTCTTTTTCATGATCTTGCGCATGCCGACGGAATTGGCGTTTTTTGTCGGCACCATTATCGTGGCGTCCGAATCGAGAATCTTCAAGACGTAGAACGATTGGTTCTGGCCTGATATCTTTTGCTTTTCTATCGAGCCGATCAATGCTACGCCGTGGGCGGGATATACGGCAAGGTCGCCTATTCTAAACTCGCAAACTTCTGCTTTAGGCATAATGGGCCTTTCTTACCGTTTTTTGAAGGGATTTCTCAGTTTTTTAAGAATACCACAAATATTCCCTCAGGTCAATAGATGAGTAAGGCAAGGTAACGTATCATATCTTGTGTCAGTAAAAGGAAAGGAATACATTTATAGCTTTTACGGGGGACAATGAGCATGTAGGGCAAGGCTTTAGTAGGGGCACGATGCATCGTGCCCCTACCGTAAAGACGCAACCCTTCCGCCTCATGCGGAGGGTTGCCCTACG
>DASRUI010000096.1:0-9179 GCA_035655515.1 Thermodesulfobacteriota bacterium | reverse complement strand
CGTAGGGCAACCCTCCGCATGAGGCGGAAGGGTTGCGTCTTTACGGTAGGGGCACGATGCATCGTGCCCCTACTAAAGCCTTGCCCTACATGCTCATTGTCCCCCGTAAAAGCTATAAATGTATTCCTTTCCTTTTACTGAGACAAGATATGATACGGTACCAAGGCCGCGGGACCCTTATTGCGAACCTCAAGGATTGTGGTATAATATAAGTAGAGAGAAGGGTTTAACAAGCGTTGCCTAATCTAACGCCTGAGTGCGTAAACACCATCCGCAGGGCGCGTTCAAACCGCCTAAGGCGGCCGGAAACAAAGGCGCGGAACCACTCTACAGCCGGGATACCGAGTGAAGAGGGAAAACGCCCTGAAACCAAAGGCCGGCGGATCGGAAAAAAGCGGATTAAGGCGGCGTTTGTTTTTTAACGCAGGGAAACTTTCTAATGAAGGTTTCCCTTATTTATTATATAATTACAAAATGGAAGGGTAATGGGCCCGGTGGCCCTGCGGGTCTTCAAAACCCGGTTGCCGTCGTTATGCGGGGGCTGGAGGGTTCGACTCCCTCACCCTTCCGCCATAAGCGTGCCGCTTAACCCTTAATCAATTAACTTGCGTTGCGATAGACGCTCCGCAGGGGATAATTGAAACATTCCGGGTCAAGGGCTGAGCCCTTGCTTCTTAAACAAAACCTCCAACTCCGTAGTGCTTCCTTCCCTCACGGAAACCTTTTCTTTCTCATCATCGTATCCGTCGAGTTTCAAGCGCACGTCATATACGCCGGGCGCGAATTCCGCGGTTATCGGGGTAAGGCCGTAATAAATATCGCCCACATAAAGTTTCGCCCTCTCCGGAACGCTTACAACAAAGAGTCGCCCCTTGGCCGAAGGAACAGCCTTGTCTTGCGGCCCGTCTTTTGTTTCCCCTGAACTTGCGCCGCCGTTAAAAGGCTCGACTGCGTTTATGGCCAAGGCGGCCTCTTTTATCGTCTTTCGCGCCGCGCTTGAGAGATTTTTCAGCATATAATCGGATATGGTGCGCCTCGAGTTGCCGCTCACTCCGGCGAACCTTTCGTCCTCGACCCTTTCTTTGCCCGAAAAAACGACCTTATCAGTTGTCTTTTCTTTTAAAACCGATTGGATTTCAATTTTGATTTTATCCCTCTCCGCTATGTTGAGATTGAATTCCCTTATCTCGCCCGTAAGAACGTAGGCCGCGGCTTCGGCTGTTTCAGCCGATTTAAAACCGGAAGACTTCAACTCCTCGATAAAGGCCGAAGTTACCAAAGCGGACACGTCCTTATCGAGAGTAATCTTTGAGCCGGTCATGTCTAAAACGGTTGAATTTATCGCGCCGGCCGTTCGCTTCGATACGGCCTTTCTCGCGTCTTTATAAGGCTCCACAAAAACAGTTATGTCCTTGGACGTCCTTACGGCAGGCTCTTCCTTGGGAGAGTAATTCAACGCGAGCGGCCCGCCGCAGGAGGTTAAAAGGAAAAGAACGAAAACGAAACCAAGTGAAGCAATCCTGTGATTACGAACCCTTCGGCTTCGCTCAGGGCAGGCTCCGCAAAGCAATCCTGTGATTGTAAAGACGAGATTGCTTCGGGATAAGCCCCTCGCAATGACTACGCAGAACAATGGAAGTATTTTTAGTTTCATAAGTATTCCAAGAAAAAATCCGGCCTACTTAAGTTAAAGCGGGCCGGATTTTTTATGACCGCCATAGGCGTTAGAATCCCGCGAATATCATAAGGGTTGCGAGTCTATCTCCTATATCACCTTCGTTCTTGGCGGCAAGGTCGTAATAAGAGCCGCCGTACCACGTATGGTTTATCATCACTTCCACGTTTTGCGCGAGAAGATACGTGGCCCCGAGCGTTGTCGCGTTCTGCACGTCATTCGCCGCGGCGCCGGTTTCTCCGTGCCTATACGCCGCCGCTACGGTAATCTTCCCCGGCATTACGCCGAGTTCAACAAGGGCTGTCCATGCCTTTCTATCGTCCGTAGTGCTTGAATTGAATAAATTCGGAACGGCGCCTGTGCCGGTCTTTTCGGCAACAGCGTATGTGAGATAAACCCCGAGAGGCAAGCCGCTTACATTGCCCTGCGCCTGAGCGTCGATTGCCCACGCGTCGGCCTTTACATTCGTGCGCGCGGCCGTTGTAACGTCAACATCATCACCCACTCCCGCGCAGGCGGCAATAGGCAAGCCCACTCCTGTACAAATAACCTCTGTCGTCACGTCCTCGGTATACTTTGTCTCGCCGTCCCAGACCTGTCCGCCTATCGCCAAGTCCCATGTCCCCACTTTCGGGGTTAAAACAGCCCTGTAATACTTGAGATACGGCGCGGCATCGGTGTTTACGTGCTCCGGAGACCACGCGGTAAAATTTATGTAACCCATGGGATTTGACGCTACAAAGGCGAAGCCGGTCGCCGCCGTCGCCGTGCCTACGTACTGCTGGGCCGAAGTCTCGGTCCTGTGCTCAAGGGACCTTTGCACCCTCACCGCGCCTGTGTTAAGAAGTTCGAATCCGTAGGCCGCGCCTGCGGCGTCTGTCGTGAAAGGAACGATGTTGAGCGTTACTCCTTTTACCTCCTTACACATATAAGGCACTTTAAAAGAAGCCCATGCGACTTCCCCTTCCTCCACAAGCTGCGTTTCAAACAAAAACCCCACATGCTCTCCAACCCTACCGCCAAAAAGTATGGCGCCTTCGTTGGGAAATTGCAATTCTCCGCTATTCCTTTCATCGACAAGCTTACTGTCGCCGTTAGTCTTCCGATACATGATTTTAGTCACCAAAGAGGCGTTCAATACCGAGGGAAGGCTTAAAAAATCCCCTTCGATAAGACTCTGGCCTCCGATGGCCGTGTAACCGCCGGCTTTAAAACTCCTGCCAAATTCATTCAATAACGGAAAATGCTGGAAGTGGCAGGAATTGCACGCCATGCCTGTTTGTCTCGCGAATGCAGGGACAGCGTAGGCGTTTTCCGCCGATGCGGCGAAAAACACCGTTAACAGGAAAAAAGAAACCGCGTAAATCATTCTAATCGCTTTTTTCATCTTAACCCCCCTTATTGTTTAAGGTTTGTCTCGAATTCCTTATCAAAGATTAATTAAAAATAATAATATCACTATTCTACTGCTTGTCAAGAGAAATTCCGCTTGACAATCTTTGAAAAACTGCTATTATGAGTTTAAAGTTACAAATGAAGTCATCTTTAACGTTAACTATGAATTCCTTTTTAAAGTTAAAAAGGGTTGCAAATGAGAACACAGGAACTTCTCGCAAAGATAGATATACCGAGACATAAACTCTATTATCTCGAGCAAAAGGGCTATATAAAGCCGCATAAAACAGTAATAGGCGAAAAAGAATTCAGGGAATACAGCGAAGAGGACGTAAAAAAAGTAGAGTGCCTCTGGAAGTATCTTAAAAAAGGCTTTAAATACAAAACGGCTTTTGAAAAGGCAATGGAAGATCTCTCGACACTGCAGATGAGTTTGATAAAAAACGAAAGTGTTGAAAAACAATAACTCTGCGAGATATGAAGGCCCTCGAAGAATCTGCAAATAGCGTTGAGCCGAGCGGGAACCTGGCAAGAAACCTCGATCGGCAGATTCATGTTTTTGAAGAGCCTGACAACCATCCGGAAAGTTCGGATTGGTTGTGGCAACTCAAAAACAGGATAACCTCTTTTGAAGTCCTGAGTAAACTCATAAAACTCACGCCCGAAGAAA
Organism: Thermodesulfobacteriota bacterium; assembly: GCA_035655515.1. GTDB lineage: Bacteria > Desulfobacterota > GWC2-55-46 > GWC2-55-46 > DRQE01 > JBBTLC01. The sequence goes on along the minus strand of DASRUI010000096.1, from coordinate 5,439 downwards.
AAGAAGGATTCAAAAAATCCAAGGGCCGCCTCGCCATGGCCATAACCCCTTACTTCTTTTCCCTCATAGACAAGGACGACCCGAACTGCCCCATAAGAAAACAGGCCATCCCGAGGATAGAAGAACTCCGCGTCGCTCCCGAAGAAATGATCGACCCCTGCGGCGAGGACTCTCACTCTCCGATACCCGGGCTCGTGCACCGCTACCCCGACAGGGTGCTTCTCATAGTAACGGACTCCTGCGCCATGTACTGCCGCTACTGCACGAGGAACCGCCTCGTAGGCGACGAAAAAGCCCCCATGGGACTGGAGAACTTCGAAGAGGCGTGCAAGTACATAAAGTCCCGCAAATCCATAAGGGACGTTTTAATCTCCGGCGGCGACCCGCTCATGATGAACACGGACCTCCTCGAACACTACATAAGCAAGCTCAGGGCCATTCCGCACGTCGAGATGATACGCATAGGCACGAGGGTTCCGGTGACTCTCCCCATGAGAATAGACATTGAGCTCGTCTCCATGCTTAAAAAATACCACCCGCTCTTTTTGAGCATTCACTTCTCTCACCCGAGAGAGATAACGCCTCAGGTCAAGAAAGCCTGCTCCATGCTCGCGGACGCCGGGATACCGCTCGGAAGCCAGACCGTGATACTCAAGGGCATAAACGACAGGCACTCCATAATGAAAAAACTCATGCAGGAACTCCTGAAGATAAGGGTGCGCCCGTACTACCTCTACCAGTGCGACCCTGCGCTCGGAACCGCGCACTTCAGAACCCCTCTCTCGACGGGCATCAAGATTATAGAAAAACTCCGCGGCCACACCACGGGCTACGCCATTCCGACCTTTGTCATAGACGCGCCCGGAGGGGGCGGAAAAATCCCGATAAACCCCGGCTACGTCGTATCGGTGTCCAAAGACAAGGTCGTCTTGAGAAACTTTCAGGGCAAAATTTTCGAACACATCGAACCAAAAGCGACTCCTAACGAAGACTGAAAGGCTTTCCCCTGTCCTTGAGAACGGCATACATGCCCCGGCGCAAAAAGTAAGGTTGGGAATATGTGCGAACTTAAAGACCAAGACCCCGTAATCACGTTATGCGCCGAATTCGAGGAGAGATACCCCGGATTCGGCTTTGAACGGGCGGCAATAGAAATTTTAGCGGAGCGGCAGACGCAACAGCACACATAAGACGCAAAAAACATCCGTAGATTACCTTGACCTCCGGTCTTGCGAAAGTGTATCATCTTTAAATCCCATGAGAGACAAACTCCTGAACATACTCTTCGAGAAGTCCTTCAGATACGACCCTGACAAAGGATTCCTGCTTTCCTCGGGCGCGAAAAGCGACATGTACGTTGACGCGAAGAAGACCGTGCTTAGCGCGGAGGGCATGGTGCTTACCGGAAGGCTCCTTTTTGAACGGATTAAAAACGACTCGATAGACGGCATAGGAGGGCTTACCCTCGGAGCCGACCCTCTGGCTTACGCCGCGGCCTTGGTATCGAACATGGAAGGCAAACCCTTAAACGTTTTCATCGTGAGGAAAGAGCCGAAAAAACACGGCACCGAGCAATGGATAGAAGGCCCGTTAAAACCCGGCGCAAGAGTCGTAATCGTTGACGACGTGGTAACCACCGGCGCCTCGACCATAAAGGCGGTCGAAAAGGCGATTAAGGCGGGATTTAAGGTGGTAAAGGCGCTCGTCCTGCTTGACAGGGAAGAAGGCGGAAGGCAAAACGTCGAAAAACACTGCGCCTTCGAGTCCCTTTTCACGAGAAAAGACCTCCTCGACCTGCGCGCCAAAAAATTAGCCCAAGAACCAAAAAAGAAATGAAACCCTTTGAACGCATAGTATTTCCGCTCGACCTGCCGACCGAAAAAGAGGCGCTCGAATTCACAAAAACGCTCGAAGGCCTTGTCGGGGTTTTCAAGGTCGGACTCGAACTTTTCGTGGCATCCGGCCCATCGGTCATAGAAAAAATCAAAAAAATCTCGCCCGAGACAAAGATATTCCTGGACCTTAAATTCCACGACATACCGGAAACCATGAAAAGGGCCGTCTCGTCCGCCGCTTGTCTGGGCGTGGATTTCATGACGATTCACGTCTCGGCCGGAGAAGAAGCCTTAAGAGCCGCCGTCAAAGCAGGCTCCGCCTCAGGCGGAGGCAAACTTAAGATACTCGGCGTTACGGTTCTTACGAGCATGTCCGAAGAAGACCTCGAAGAGATTACGCCTTCTTTGAGAAACGTCGAATCTCTCGTCTTAAAAAGAGCGGCCCTCGCGAAAAAATGCGGCCTCGACGGAATCGTATGCTCCGGACTCGAAGCCAAGAAGATAAAAGAAACTTTCGGTAAGGAATTTATCGCGTTAACGCCGGGGATAAGGCTTGCTCAAGACCAAAAAAAAGGCGACCAGAAGCGCGTCGTCACTCCTTACGACGCTATATTTAACGGCGCGGACTATCTCGTGATAGGCCGTCCGATAAGGGATTCCAAAAACCCTTCGGAAACCTTGAATGCGATTACAAAAGAAATAGAAAAGGCCTTAAAAGACAGGGGCTGAGCCCCTGCTTACTATCTGCCGAGGCAAACTCTTGACCCGTAATATTTTAGCCAACCCCTTGCGCTTTTGAAAAACCCTGCTATATAAGTATTAGACGCAACTCACCTCGGCGAACCCAGCCAATCCTAAAAATCTATGAAAGACGCGCTTAAATATACCGATACTCCGGAAAAAACGCGCCCCTCGGCGTCGACGCAGGCGCGCCCAACGAGGGGCGGGGATGTCGGAGAGAGACTCTGTCTCGTAAGAAAAAAGTTCAACATGAGCCAAAAGGAGATGTCTTCGAGGTTCCTCATCTCCCCGACTTATCTTTCCGAGCTCGAAACAGGAAAGAAGGTTCCCGACGGTCCGCTCCTTGTTGCCATAGAATCGGTCCTTATGGTTGACCGGAGGTGGCTTCTTACGGGAAAAGGCGAGATGCCGGCGAGTCCGTGCAGCGCTTTTGATGAAACAATCGACGAGAGCGCGGCCGTGGTGGAACTATTAACGGGTTATAAGACCCTCTCGCTCCAAGGTAAAAGAAAACTTCTCATGTTTCTCGAAATGCTCGCTCCGGCCCAAAGAAAAACCCGCAACGCGTGAGAGCCGCTTTCTTAATCCCTATTGCAAGATGTCCTGCGGACGGCACAATAAATGTAGGGCAGGGCTACGGTGAATTTTCTTACCTTTTATCCCTCCCCACTTGTTGGGGAGGGAAGGGTGGGGTAGCCCTGCGTAAAGACGCAACCCCCCGCTTAAGATTGCGGGGGCAGGCTCTAAAGGGAGGCGCTACTTGCCGCAAGCGGTGACAAAACATGAATGGTCAAAGGCTTGCCCCCGCAATATTAAGCAATAGGCTCAGTCCTTTACCCCGTAACCGATATAATTTACCGAAGCGTCTTTGCTTATTTTGAATCCTCTTTCGCTAACGCTCAGGCTTATCCCTTTTACGTCTTTAACGATAACGTAATTTTCCCTTAAAAACCTCGCGAGTTCCGAGGGCTTTATGAACTTCTTGTAATCGTGAGTTCCCTTGGGAAGAATTCGCAATACGTCCTCTGCCATGAATATTGCCAAGAATTTGGCCATCAGGGTTTTATTTATGGTTGAAAATAAAAAAAGGCCGCCTTTCTTAAGCGTCGAGCAAACGTCTTTCACGAACTCAGGCAAATTCTCCACGTGCTCCAAGACCTCGCTCGACACGACGCAATCGAAAACGCCTTTATTTTCCGATGAAAAAGAAGATACCTCTACAACGCGATAGTCTATTTTAAGGCCTTGCTTTACGGAGTGCTCTTTGGCCGCTTCTATCGAAGGAATAGAGACGTCTATGCCCGTTACTATTGCTCCGGCTTCTGCAAACCTCTCTGAAAGCAACCCTCCGCCGCAACCAACGTCCAAAATCTTTTTCCCTTCAAGCGTTCCGAGTTCTTCTATTACGCGGGCGGAAAAGTAGTCGAACCTTAAAGGAATTATTTGGTGGAGCGACTTGAGAGCGCCCTCGGGATTCCACCAGTCGTCTTTGAATGAGTCAAAGGGGTGTTGGTTCGCCATTCCCTCTACTCCACCCCGTATTCTTTCCATCTCTTTGTAACAAGTTCCGCGATTGCTGAATCCATCTCTATTTTTCTGCCCCATTCTCTTTCGGTCTCGGGCCTGATTTTATTGGTCGCGTCTATGCCGAGTTTGCTTCCGAGGCCGTCTTTCGGGGACGAAAAATCGAGGTAATCAATCGGCGTATCCTCTATTACTGTCATGTCCCTTTTCGGGTCAACCCTCGTGGAGAGCGCCCACACCACGTCGTTCCAATCGTGCACGTTTATGTCATCGTCAACCACTATCACGTACTTGACGTAGAGGAACTGCTTCAACATTCCCCAAAAGCCCATCATTATCCTTTTCGCGTGGCCGGGATATTCCTTTTTAATCGAAATAACCGCTATCCTGTAAGACACCGCCTCCATGGGAAGAGAAAAATCAACCACCTCGGGAAAATGCAACTTAAGAGTGGGCAGAAAAAGGGTATTCAAAACAGTGCCTATTATGGCGTCCTCCTTTGGAGGACGGCCTGTTATGGTGGTAAGATAAATGGGGTTTTTCCTGTGGGTTATCGCCTTAAGGTGAAATACCGGGAACTTCTCCACTGAGTTATAATATCCCGTATGGTCTCCGAACGGGCCTTCGGGCAAGGTGTCTCCGTGGCGTATCTCTCCCTCCAAAACAATCTCGGCGGTCGCGGGAACTTTAAGAGGAATGGTCTTGCACTCCACAAGCTCGATTGCCTTTTTCCTCAATACCCCGGCGAAGTGATACTCTCCCACGTCTTCGGGCAGAGGCGTTACGGCCGCTATGGTCGTCGCGGGCTCGCACCCTATGGCAATGGCCACGGGCATGGGTTTACCGGTCTTACTCCACATTGCCTCGTGCTTTGCCCCGCCCCTTTGCTTGAGCCACCTCATTATGGCGCGTTTTTTATCGACATACTGCATCCTGTAAACCCCAACATTGTAAGGCCCTCCTTCAGGGGCCTGGGTTACGACAAGCGGCCACGTTATGAGAGGCGAAACGTCATCGGGCCAGCACTTTATTATCGGAAACTTAGAGAGGTCGGCGTCGTCTCCTGTCAATATCACCTCCTGACAAGGGCCTGACCAGAGGGTCTTCGGCCCGAGAGTCAGGATAGAGCTGAAAACCGGTATGTTTTTAAGGGCCTCCCAAATGCCCTCAGGAGGCTTGGGCCTTTGCAAAAACGCTATGAACTCCCCTATCTTTTTCAGTTCCTCCTCGTCCGTTTCAAGCCCGATGTTAACCCTGTATCTCGTGCCGTAAAGATTCGCGACAACAGGCATATCATAGCCCTTTACCTTCTCGAACATCACGGCGGGGCCGCCTTTTT
>DASRUI010000095.1:0-6696 GCA_035655515.1 Thermodesulfobacteriota bacterium | reverse complement strand
TAACATCCCCATATTGCCTCCCGTCGTGTCTCTCTCGATACTTCTCGCGATAGTCGCCGTAGCGGTGTGGCTCTTCTTCCGTTACAAAAGGACGGGCGAGCCGAGGGCGCTCGTCATATCGTTCTTCGTGTTCTGGTTTTTCATCATACTTGCCCCCACCTCGAGCGTCGTGCCCATAATAGACGTCATCTTCGAGCACAGGCTGTATCTGGCGTCCCTCGGATTCTTCGTGATATTCGCCGTGTGTTTCGACTGGTTTTTCGATTGGCTCGGGTCGAGAAAGACCGAGTCCGTTGCTAAATAACCGGGAATAGAAACGGATTATATGGCGGTAAAAAAGGCAAATAAAGCGCTACGACACACGCCGCTTCGGGGTACCCCGGAGCAAGAAACCTCGACCCATGCTTCGCATGGGTACCCTCCCTTGCCAAAGGAATTCCTAAAGGCGCTCGTGGCCGACGATAACGCCGCCACGCGAATACTCGTCAAGGATTATCTCGAGCTTTTGGGCTTCGAGGTGGTTGCGCTTGCCGCTAACGGAGAGGCCGCGGTGGAGCTCTTTAAGGAGCATTCCCCGGGGATTGTCATCATGGACTTCAAGATGCCCAAGATGAGCGGCATAGAGGCCGCGCGGGAGATATCGAAACTCGCCTCGGTTCCCATAATACTCCTTACGGGGCACTCTTCCGAAGATGTCGCGCAAGAGGCCATAGAGGCGGGCGTGTTCGGGTATCTTGTTAAGCCGGTCACGAAAAAGCAACTGCTTCCGGCCATAAGGCTCGCCATAGCGCGGTTCGAGCAGTTCCGTAAACTCAGGGAAGACCTTTCGGAGATGAGCGAGGCCATCGAGGCGCGAAAACTCGTCGAGAGGGCCAAGGGCATACTCATGAAAAGATGCAACATAGGCGAAGAGGAAGCGTTCAAACTCCTCCAGAGCCATTCGCAGAAGGAAAACAAGAAGATGCGCGACATCGCCCTTATCGTGATCGAGGCGAGCAAGCTCATCTGACCTCACGCGTTCCGTTACATTGGTTTGTTGACACCTTCTTTCCCCTGTGCTTAACTTCTTAATCATGCCGTCCCGCCTTTCTTTAATTATCGCTCGAACCCAACCCGGAGGCCCTTTGGCGTATGGAATGGCATAAGGAAACTGTTTCTTCGGTTTTAAACGCCCTCGGCTCCAAAGAGCAGGGTCTTTCTTCGGCCGAGGCCGCGAGGCGTCTCGAGGAGACAGGGCCTAATTCCTTAAAAGAGCCGCCCGCCGAATCCTTCATAAAAAAATTCCTGAAGCAATTCACCGAGTTCATAGTGCTCGTCTTGATAGGAGCGGCCGTTATTGCCGCTATTCTGGGCGAGTGGGTGGACGCCTCGGCCATCATGGCCATAGTCGCGCTTAACGCCTTCATAGGGTTCACTCAGGAGGAAAAGGCCGCGAAGGTATTGTCGGCGCTGAAAAAACTCTCGGCCCCGAAGGCCAAGGTTCTTAGGGACAATGAGCCTGCGGTTGTTTCCGCTTCAGAGGTCGTGCCGGGCGATGTTGTTTTATTAGATGCCGGAGATATCGTGCCCGCGGATTTGCGGATAATAAGCGGCGAGTCTTTGAGGATAGACGAAGCCGCCCTGACGGGAGAATCCCATCCCGTCGGGAAAGACGCCGGAAGGCTTGAAAATTCCCTTCCCCTTGCCGACAGGACGAACATGGCGTATTCGGGAACGACCGTCGTTTACGGCAGGGGCGCGGCGGTTACGGTAGGAACCGGCATGGCGACCGAACTCGGCAAAATAGCGGACATGCTTGAAAAGGTTAAGCCCGAGCCGACGCCGCTTCAGAAAAAACTTTCGGAGTTCGGAAGGTTCCTTGTTTACGCGGCGGCGTTCGTTTGCGTCCTCATATTCGTCTTAGGCGTTTTAAGGGGAAACTCAGCCCTTTTGATGTTTCTTACGGCTGTAAGTCTGGCCGTAGCCGCCATACCCGAAGGGCTTCCCGCCGTGGTAACCATTACCCTTGCCATAGGCGTGCAAAAGATGGTCAAGAGGAACGCCCTTATAAGAAAACTCCCGTCCGTGGAGACGCTTGGAAGCGCGAACGTCATAGCCTCGGATAAGACCGGCACCATAACCCAAAACCAGATGACCGTCAGGAAGTTATACGTTCCGGACGGCGTGGTTATTGACGTGACCGGAAGAGGCTACGAACCCGTCGGAGAGTTTTTTAACGGTGCAAGCCGTATGGAGGCCTCCGGCAATAAGGCCGTAATCGAACTTTTGAGGGCAACGGCTCTTTGCAACACGGCTTCGATAAAAAAGAATGATAACTCCTCATGGCTCGTTATCGGAGACCCGACCGAGGGGGCGCTCCTTTCGGCGGCCATGAAGGCGGGGCTTGAAAAGGACTCCCTCTTGAAAGAGTTTTTGTTCGCCGGGGAGATTCCTTTCGATTCCGAGCGAAAACTCATGACGAGCGTTTATGAAAAGGACGGCGAGTATTACGCCTTTATAAAGGGCGCGCCGGAAAACGTCTTGCCTCTTTGCGATTATTTCCGGGAGGGAGATGCCCTAAAGCCCCTTGTCGACGAGATGAGGCGAAATATCAACGCAACGAACGAGGCGTTTTCTTCGAGCGGTCTTCGCGTGCTTGCCGTGGCTTACAGAAAATCCCTTGAACCTTTCGACACTCATTTCCACAGGAGCGTCGAAAAAGACCTCGTGTTTTTGGGACTTACCGGCATGATGGATCCTCCGAGGGCCGAGGTTATCGCGGCGGTTGAGAAGGCCAAGGCCGCGGGCATCACTCCCATCATGATAACCGGAGACCATAAATTGACGGCCGTTGCCATAGCGAAAGAGGTCGGGATATTCAACGACGGCGACGAGGCCATAACAGGCGTTGAGTTCGAAGGATTGAGCGCGGACGAGTTGGCGAGAAGGCTTCCTTTCATAAAGGTTTACGCGAGGGTAAACCCCGAGCATAAACTCAGGATAGTCAAGGCTTGGAAAGGCCAAGGCGCTATTATAGCCATGACCGGAGACGGGGTAAACGACGCGCCTGCCTTGAAAGAGGCCGACATAGGGATTTCCATGGGCATAACCGGAACCGACGTTACGAGAGAGGCCTCTGACATGGTTCTTATTGACGATAACTTCGCCTCCATTGTCTCCGCGGTAGAGGAAGGACGCGGCATCTTCAACAATATCCGTAAGGTCGTGCATTTTCTTCTCTCCTGCAATATAGGCGAGGTGCTCGTGCTTTTCGTAGCGACTCTTTTAGGCATGCCGCTTCCGCTTTTGCCCGTGCAGATACTCTGGACAAACCTCGTTACCGACGGGCTTCCCGCCTTGGGGCTCGCGATGGAGGCAATAGACCCTTCGGTCATGGATAGAAAACCGAGGACGCGGAAAGAGGGCATTGTCACAAGGAGGCTTCTTTGGGTCATGATTCTTCAAGGCGTTTTCATGGCTTTTTGCACTCTTTCGGTTTTCGCGTACGAACTTTACGCCGAGGGCGCGAGCCTCGTTAAGGCGCAGACCATGGCCTTTACCGTGCTCGTCTTCTGCCAGAAGTTTCATGTCTTCAACTGTAGGCACGAGAGGGAGAGCGTTTTCAGTCTCGGGGTTTTCTCCAATAAGACGCTCAACCTCGCGGTCTTCGCGATACTCTTGACCCAGATAGCGATAGTCTACGTGCCGGGGCTTAATACGGTATTTAAGATAGAGCGGCTCGGAATTACGGATTGGCTGATAGTCGTAGCGGCATCGGTTCAGCCGCTTGTCCTGATGGAGGTTGTAAAGGGAATACGGAGGCGGTATAATTCCGCGCCGTGAGCGTGGATGTTTTAGAGAGCGCGCGGGGATTTTTATCGTTGTCAGATTCGTTATTCACCTAAGCCTCCCTCTATCGTTCGCTCGCGATGACCATGGTATTCACCAAACCCTCGGCACTTCCAGCATTTTATCCAATGCCATCTTCGCCTTAACCCTTATGGCCTCAGGCACCGTTACCACGTTTTTCATCTCGCGGAGGCTCTCCGCCACGTCTTCCAATGTTATGAGTTTCATGTTCGGGCAGATGAGGGCCTTTGACGGCAGGATGAATTTCTTTTCCGGGTTTTCTTTTTTAAGGCGATAGAGTATCCCCATCTCGGTCCCTACTATTATCGTTTTTGCCTTCGTCTCCTTGGCGAATTTATACATGCCCGAGGTCGAGCACACGTGGTCAGCCATTTTCACGACCTCGGGAGAGCATTCAGGGTGGCAGACGAAGACCGCTTCGGGATTTTCCCCCTTTGCCTTAAGAACGTCTTCTGTCTTAAGCCTCTCGTGGGTGGGGCAGAATCCGTCCCACCACTCCATTTTCTTCTTGGCAGTGAGGGAGACGTAGTGGGCGAGGTTACGGTCCGGAACCATGTAAACCCGCTCGCCCGTAACGTAGTTCGTGACGTTTACCGCGTTTGCCGACGTGCAGCAGATGTCCGATTCGGCCTTGACCTCGGCCGTGGTGTTCACGTAGGCCACGACCGGCACATTGAGGCGTTTTCGTTTTTCGATTCTCAGTTGCTCCGCGTTTATCATGTCCGCCATGGGGCAACCGGCGTCCATCCTCGGAAGGATTACGGTTTTATTCGGCGAGAGTATGGCCGCGCTTTCCGCCATAAAGTGCACCCCGCAAAAAACTATGACATTGGCGGCTGTCTTCGCGGCCTCGATGCTCAATCCCAATGAGTCGCCTGTAAGATCGGCAATTTCCTGCACCTCGTCCCTCTGGTAGTTGTGGGCGAGCATGACGGCGTTCCTTTCCTTTAAAAGAGCGCGAATTTCTTTCTTAAGTTCTTCAGGCGGCTTCATTTCAATCTCCCGTAAAATTCGATTATATACAATGGGTTTCGAAAAGACAAGCAAGGGGTGGCCCCTTGACCCGTAATATTTCAACTTGCCTCGTAGTGCGCGTGCGACATGGGCTTATTAATTCATCCGCCTTAGGCGGACCGCCCTCAAGACAAGGCTCTTCCCCGCACACTGAATGTTTTGCTCGCTTTGAATTACCGGGAATTCAGGAAGAGAGGGCACCCGTGCTTCCCGCGTTCATAAGGCGGGTCAGTGCGTGTCCGTAGGTTCCGCGTTGTTGCTTATAAGATTGACTCGAGGGAATAACCAGACAAACAGATTAACCGAAAGCAGCGTTGCGGACAGGCCGGCGAGTATCAGCGCGAGCCCTGTCCATGACGCGAAGACCGTTTCATTGTCTTTCGTAACCACCGGGATTATCATAAGATACCGGTTAATCCACATGCCCGCGCATATCACAACGGAAACTACGGTGAGGGCCTTGGCGGAGAGTTTTATGCGCCTGTTAAGCAGGGCGAAGAAAGGCGCTATGAAAACCGTGATAATCATGAGCGTGAAAGGCAGGGAGAATTCCCCGCTCATGGCCTTGAATAACGGCGCCGTCAGGTGCGGGAGGTTGCCGTACCAGATGACGACAAATTGCGACCAGAAAAGATACGTCCAAAGAAGCGTAAAGCCGAGAAGGACTTTCCCCATGGAATCAAGACGTCCTTTGTCGGTTGCGGACTTTGTCAGGGGGATAAGGGCGCAGGATATCAAAAACAGGAACGCCGTGCCGGCAAAGAGATTGCCCACCCAGTAATACGGAGGGAATATGCTCGATTCCCAGTGACGGATAAGCATCATGCCGAAGTCCCATGCCATGTTGGTATTGGCCGCGACGAAAAAAAACATCACGAGGCTCGCCAGCAGGGTGAGTCTTGTCCGCGTCCGGGCGGGGACATCCGGTGTTTTTTCTTCAACGCGGCCGGCCATGAAGTAAAGGTAACTCGCCGCGTAAAAAAGCGTCATTGTTATGATATTTCTCCAGAAAAAGAGCCCCTTTCCGAGCCAAGGGCTCAGGTGGGCGTCATGAGTTTCCGACGATTCCAATCGCGCCCAGTAGAAAAGGTCGTCGGTGCCGCCGAGGTATAATACGATGAACGTGATGAAAGCGACCGGCATGAAGGAAAGCGTAATTATTTCGCCGAGCCTTGAAAAATATTTGCCCCATTCGGACTTCGCTATTCTCATAATCGCCGAGAATACGATGCCAGCCTGGGTTATGCCGAGGTAAAAGGTGAAATTAACGGCAAGGGCGGCCCATAGGGCGGTCGGGTCGTCCGAGCGCGTAACGGCGTATCCGAATGACAGTATGCCGTTTACAACCAATATTGCCAATATCCAGCGTAACATAGCGTTATTATTTTCTTTCCCGGAGGCCTTGTTTGATGTAGTTGACGATATGCCATCTGTCCTCAACCTTCATCGCGTCTCCGTATGCGGGCATTATCGCCACCCCGCCGTATGTGATGGTATAAAATATGTCGCCGTCGGGTTTGGTCTGAACATATTCGCCGGTCAGGTCGGTAGGCGGCACGTATTTAACCCCTACGGGGCCGTCGCCCTTGCCGCCGGCGCCGTGGCAGGTAAGGCAATAAATCCCGAATCTCTCTTGCCCGCGCGCGATAGACTCGGCAGTGGGCGGAACCGGGTTCTCGAGCCTTTCGGCGTCTGCCCTGTCTTTTATGTTGACGGATTTCCCGGTAACGGGGATTGCGCCGTCCGGAGGGGAAAACGGCTTTTCTTCCTGCGCCTTATGGCTCGGCTGGGTGAACATATCCCATGACCACGGCATGGGATATGTTCACCCAG
>DASRUI010000094.1:0-3991 GCA_035655515.1 Thermodesulfobacteriota bacterium | reverse complement strand
TTCTTTTCATGTCCCTTAGTTTTTTAGCCATGACCTTGGCGTGTAGCAGGGCTTCTTTTCCCGTAGGGTCATTGAGAAGATGTTTTGCCGTCGTTTTCTTGGTGAGCACCTCTTTTATGGCCGCGAGGCAAAGCGAGTCGTAGCGTTCCTTGTGTTTTTTGTCGAGCGTCCATTTTGACGCGGCCGAGAGTATGGCGAGCATCGCGTGCCACCTCCTTAGCCTCTGAAGGCTCATCATGCTCGAGAAGATGGTCTTGTTGATTTTGAACGAAAAAAGCGTGTCCTCGAGAGTCGCGCCGAGCAGGAGGTCGTTTTCCTTGTTTACCGAGCGCACCATGCGCTTGGGCACCTGCCATACGCGCCTGTCGGCGAGGGAGTCGAACCTCATCTCCCAGTAGAGGTGCCGCAGGAAAGGCGAAGAAAAATATTTGACCGTCATTTCCGGGATGAAGCGATTATGGGCCACGGTATCGGCCGCGAGATGGCTCAGGTAGCCGTAGGCAAAGGCGCGTTGCGAGTCGTTTTCGGCTTTTTTGAGGAGCTTCCAGCCGAACCTCCAGTTGTGACAGTGTTTGAGTTCTTCGGCGAGATTCTTCGCCACCACTATGTCGGCGCTTATGTTGCCGTAGATGAAGTCAAAGGAATACCTGCCTATGACCGAGGCCACGTCATGGGGGAGTTTCGCGTATGCCTTAAGCACCGAAAGGCTGAGTTCGATGTGGGTCGCCGGGCCCCACGCATGGGCGTTATCGGGAATAAAAAATATTATTGCGAATAGTACGAAACCCGCGATATACATTAATAATATGGTAACTTAACGCATGGCGAGTGTAAAGGCAAAATAAGTTTTTCTCCCTCTCCCCATCGGAGAGAGGGGAGAGCCTGTCCTGAGTAGTGAGCCTGTCGAACTATCGAAGGAGTGAGGGGATGAACGTTTTAAGGGACATAAAAGAACGCCTTGAGTTCTTGAAAGAGATGGGCGTTACGGAATTGCCTGTAAGCATGGCATTACGAGTGAAGGCGGAAGCCGTTGCGCCTCTTTCCGAAAGGGTGAGGAAATGCGAAAAATGCGGCCTTTCCTCCGAGAGGATAAATGCCCTTCCGGGCGCCGGCGGAGGTGGTCGCGGGATAATGTTCGTCTCCATGATGCCCTCGGAAGAAGGGGACAGGGAGGGCGTTCTGTTTTCGGGCAAGGGCGGCGAGCTGTTGCTTCTTATCATTACGGGCGCTCTTAAAATGACAGGAGACGACGTTTACGTTACGAACGCGGTTAAATGCAGGGGCAAGGGAGGACGTCCTCCTTCGGATGTCGAGATAAGGGAGTGCCTGCCGTATCTTGAAGAAGAAATCAACGCACTCCGTCCGAAGGTCATAATAACCTTGGGCAATGAGGCGGTAAATTGCCTTTTTAATCGTAGCGAAGGTGTGGCGGGGCTTCGCGGAAAATTTTACTCTTATAAAGGAATTAAACTTACCCCTATTTATCATCCCATGGAGCTTGTCGAAAATCCCTCTCTTAAAAGAGAGGCGCATGAGGACATAAAGATGGTCATCTCGGAACTTAATTCAAAGGGCAGGCATCAATGAAAAAGGGCGATAATCCTCACTTTGTTTTTGTAGCTCAGGGCTTTAGCCCTGATATACGCGGGAAGGCAAGCATGGCGAATGGGGAGTTTTAATCATCCATGAATGACAACACCCCGCACGCGGGACATAGAAAGCGTCTGAGGGAGAGGTTTCTCAAGTCCGGTCTCGAAGGGTTTCACGATTACGAGACAGTGGAATTGCTTCTGACCTACGCCATACCGAGGCGCGACGTAAAGCCTCTTGCCAAGAAACTCATTGCCCGGTTCGGTGGGCTTAAAGGGGTTTTCGACGCCGCTACCGCGGAACTCGCCTCTATCGAGGGAGTTGGGAAGAACGCGGCCATACTCGTAAACCTCATAAAGGCCGTAAGCGCGGAGTATCTTAAAGAGAAGGCCATGAAAAAAGACGTCATCCGCTCGTCAAAGGACGTGCTTGATTACCTCAAGGTATTTCTCTCGGGAGAAAAGCTGGAAAAATTCCTTGCCGTATATTTGAACGCCAAGAACGAAATCCTCTCCATAGAGACCCTTCAGGAAGGCACCATAGACCAGACTGCGGTTTATCCGAGAAAGGCCATGGAGAGGGCATTGCGCCATAACGCGAAGAGCGTGATATTCGTGCATAATCATCCGAGCGGTGACGCCACGCCGTCCAAGTCCGACCGCGAATTAACCCGCAATCTCAATTCCGCGGCAAAGACAATGGACATAATCGTCCACGACCACATCATAATCGGCAGAAACACTCACGTAAGTTGCAAGGAATTGGGATGGCTGGAGGGGTAGGGGAAAGGCTTTCAAACTTATCTTGTCATGATCGTTTTCCTCAAGTATTCTTTTGCCGTCTTTACCGCGAGCCTTATATCTATCCCATTCGCAAGCCCTGCCGCTATCGCGGACGAAAGAAGGCATCCGGTGCCGTGGAATTTTTCTTTCCTCCCCTTAAGGCGTTTTCCTTTATACAGGTAAAATCTTTTTCCGTCAAAGAGGGTGTCAATCGGCGCGCCTTTTAAATGCCCGCCTTTTATAAGCACGTATTTCGGGCCTAATGAATGTATTGCCCTCGCGGCCTTTTCCATGTCTTCCTCATTAATCCCTCCTGACCTCCCTTTGCGAAAGGGAGGAACCGTCTTTATTTTTATACCTGAAATGGTTTCAGCCTCGGTTATGTTAGGAGTTACAATCGTAACGAGAGGCAGGAGGAGTTTCAGGGCTTTTATTCCGTCTTTGGCAAGGAGTCTGCGTCCGCTCGTTGATATAAGAACCGGGTCGAGCGCTATGTTCCCGAGTTTTCTTTTTTTGATGATTTTACGGACTGTCTCGACGTTTTCCTTTGTGCCGAGCATGCCGATTTTAATCGCGTCAATTCGGTATTCTTTAAGGAGAGTTTCTATCTGCTTTCGCAAGAGAGAGGAGGAGAGGGGTTTTATTTCAAAGACCTTTTTGCCTGTTTGAGCCGTAACGGCCGTAACGGCAGATAAACCCCTTACCTTGAACGAGGCGAATGTCGAAAGGTCTGATTGTATTCCGGCAAGACCCGTCGGGTCGGAGCCTCCGATTGTAAGGGCTGTTTTCATGTGATACCTGAGTTACGAAGGTTTCATTTTTTGTAGCTCAGGGCTTTAGCCCTGATATAAATGTGTATATTTTTTTGTATCAGCCCCCCGCTTAAGATTGCGGGGGCAGGCTCTTCCGCCTCAGGCGGAGGGCTGAGTTACGATAAGATAACGGCTTTTCTACGGCATGAAGTAAAGTATCGCGGACTGGCCTACGCCTATCAGGAAACCCATCACCCCGCCGAGCCATTCTATGTGGCGGAGTTCCGTCGCCACAAAATCGGTGAGAAGCCCCTCGAATTTCCTCAGGTCGAGCGCGTCTATTTTAGAGGCGAGCATCTCCTCGACGTCAACCTTATCCGTGAATCTTTTGGCGAAGTCGCCTTTTTTGGCGTTTATGTGAAGCAGTATGTCCTTTGCCACTATGTATTTTACGCGGTCGCTTATTTCTTCGGATACGAGCCCTATGACGGGGATTTTGTTTATGTGCTTGAACCTTCCGTCTATTATGTCCCTTACGCCTTTTTCGACTTCGTTCTCCCAGTCTATCCCTTCGAGCGCGGCCGCGATGTCAGTGGAAGAGAGAAGTTCGGCCTCGACCGTCTTGGCGATGCCTCTGGCGATTTCCTTTCTTCTTTTCGGGATGATGCCCTGCACGTTCAGTCCGAAGAGATTAACCGGGTTATGCGGGCGGAAGAGCAACTTTATGGCTATCCAGTTGGTGAGCCATCCGATGAACGCTCCCGCTAAGGGGGGTATGATGTATTTGTATTCGAGCATCGGAAGTCGTCCTCCCCCTCACTCCTTCGGCCATTCGACAGGCTCATGGCAGGCTTTGCTCAGGACAGG
>DASRUI010000093.1:0-2030 GCA_035655515.1 Thermodesulfobacteriota bacterium | reverse complement strand
CGCATAGATACTTTCATGCTTAAATTATACCCTATTGAATTAGCGTGGGTCAATATTTTTGCTTGTGCACGGAACAAAAAAACACACCTCCCTTGCAAAGGTGTGCTTTACATACCGCGGCGCGTAACGCCGTTTCTATTTATTTCTTTCGCGGAAAAACTTGTATTCCTCTTCCAACGCCCAGCCCAATATCGCCACAAGGCCGGCAAGGAAAACTATGGACTGCCACATAATCCCCACCTCCTTATTTTTTTATTATAACATAAAAAACCTGAATTTAAAACAATTAAGCGCTTTAAGGTTCACCATCTCCTCCATTTCCACCCCGGCTCGATTATGACTCCTGGCTCTTTAGCGGTTACGAGCAGTTCGAGCGCTGTCTTTAAAACTTGCTTCTGCTTATCCGGCTTAAAAGGCTCGCCAAGAGGATGACCCATGGGCCATTTTAAAAAGAGCGCCCTCGGAGGCTTGGTCTCTTCCGTGAACCTCCTCATTATCGAGATGCTTACGGTTGGGATTCCCTGTTTTTCTATTTCTCTCTGTATCAGTCCGACGGACCGATTGCAGATTGCTCACCCGGGAGTGAGAATAACCGCCGTAACACCCTTTGCCTTCAGACGGGACGCGACATCCGGGGCGGTCTTTTCAAGAAGCAGGTCTAACTTTTTGCCGACTATATGCCCCATAAACCCGTAATGCGCCGGAGCGATTGTGCCTATGAAACCGCTTTTATAAAGTTCCTCGAGACGCTCTATCGGAAAAACTATGTTTATGTCCTTATCCGCGTCAAAGTGGTCGTAGTAATCGTGCGTTATGGTAATCTCTCTTATCAGAGTTCCCGAAGGTATGACTCTAAAACTCGCGTCCCCTTCCGGGTCTTGCATGTTAAACGGAATATCGGTTTTAAGATGGACCCCCGCGGTGGTTACTATCGCGACCTTGGCCTCGTTAAGGCTTCCTTCAAAACGCGCCCACGGAGTGTCGTCAAAAACAAGCGGAGGGATATAATTCGCCGACCTCTCGGCCAAAAAAGGCATCTTCGTGTAGAGTTTGGAGATGAGCCTGTTTTTAATCCTTCCCATGACGCGCCTCTATTCGAAAATAATTGCCCCGCCGTGCTCTAAAATCTTCAAGACCGGATTGCCCTTTTCCTCGTAGATCTCCTTCAGCCTCTTTATCGGAAAATCCATTGGCTCGTCAGTAAGGTCGAACGTGCCCCAGTGTATGGGAATGAAAGTCCTCGCGGCTACGTCCTTAGCCGCCTGAAGAGCCTCTTCGGGATTCATGTGATAGGTCTTCATGAACCACCTCGGCTCATACGCTCCGACGGGGACGAAAAAAACGTCCATGGGGCCGAACTTTTCCCCTATCTCGGCGTACCCGCGATAATAACCACTGTCCCCGACCCAATAATATTTTCTCTTGCCCGCCTCCATGAGGTAGCTCGCCCAGAGCATGGTGTTGTCGCCGAAGAGTTTTCTCTTCGACCAATGCTGAACCGGCAGGGAGGTGATTTTCATGCCTCCGGCCTCAAAACTTTCGAACCAATCAAGTTGGATTAATTTCTCTATGCCGAGAGACGAAAAATACTCCTCATAACCGAGAGGCGTTATGAACACGGGGTCAAACCGCTCTTTAAGATACTCGATGCTTTTCGTATTAAGATGGTCGTAATGGCCGTGGGAAATCAAAACAAAATCTATCTTAGGCAGGGCCGAAGGGTCTATGGGCAAAGACGTCCTTCTTTTTATGAAGAAAAACACGTCCCAAAAAACCGGGTCGGTTATAATGGTTTTGCCGTTGGTCTTGATTAAAACGGTCGAGTGTCCGAGCCATACCGCGTAGTCTTTGCCGGACTCGTCAAGATTTTTAAAATCCGGCTTTACGACGTTAAAAGTAACGGGTTTCTTTTTCTCCTCCTCGTACGGATTGCTTGACAACTGCCACTTTAAAAAATCCCACCTGCTCCTCGCCGCGCACCCGGCGCACCACGGGTTCGTGAAGCGTACGGCTTCCGCGTGATGAACCTT
>DASRUI010000092.1:0-8594 GCA_035655515.1 Thermodesulfobacteriota bacterium | reverse complement strand
GCCGGAAGCCCGAAAGAATTTCCGAAAGGCGAGCCGGTCGGCTCAATATGTATTCCCCAAAGAGACGCCGCTAAGGGGATTATCGCCCTCAGGGTCGAAGGCGACGGAATGACCCCCACGATAATCGCCGGCGCCACGGCCGGCATAGACACGAAAGACCGCCATTTGATAAGCGGCAAGCTGTATGCCGTATGGTTCAACTACGAAGGCGTAACCATAAAGAGAATTTTCGTGTATCCCGACAGGATAGTGGTAAAGCCGGATAACGCAGGCTTTCCGGACACGACCATACCGACCGCCAATATAGGAGCAAATTTCGTAATAGGCAGAGTAAAATGGGTTTATCAAAACTACTGACAGAGACGCCGGCAACGGATTCAAAAATGGAGGCGGCGAGCGGATTTGAACCGCTGAATGGCAGTTTTGCAGACTGCTCCCTTAGCCACTTGGGTACGCCGCCGGTAAGTCTTAAAATTATAAGATAAGCAGAGAACGCTGTCAATGAGATTAGAATCACGGGTAACGTCAAGTACTTTGTGTCATAAGAAAAGGGGCGGCGGTTTTTTGTTTTTTTGTTTCCGTAGGGCAACCCTCCGCCTGAGGCGGAAGGGTTGCGTCTTTACGGTAGGGGCACGATGCATCGTGCCCCTACTAAAGCCTTGCCCTACATGCTCATTATCCCCCGTAAAAGCTATAAATGCACCCCTTTCCTTTTACTGATACAAGATATGATACGTTACCTGAATCACGAGCCTTGCCTCATTCTCTTCCTGAAGACATTCGGCCTTTCGTAATTCTCCAGCGTCCACATTCCTTTTTTAAGTTGTTTGGCAAAGGCCTCGGCAAGGGCGCATTCTTTCTTTTGCGGCCCCTCAAGATACTCCGTATAACATTCCGCCAGCCCGTCCGAAACCATCTCGATATTTATATTGCGGCCGTCCCGCCGCACTACGGCTATTGCCCTGCCATACCTGTCCATGTCCACGACTTCGATATCGACTCTCTTGCCTTCCACCTTATTCCTTAACGCGGCAAAAGCCTCTTCTCCGAACGGCTGGCCTTCTTGCTCGGGCTTTTCCGTCTCAGGCGCGTCGGAGCCGTAAAGCCTTATCTTAAACCTCGCGCCGTCCGTGTCCCGAACTTCCAAAGTATCGCCGTCAATTACGCGGCTTACGAGCCTATCGTAAAGATTCCGTTCCCTTAAAACAGCCTCCATCCGCGGGCCGGGGGCGTTCAAAGACTTCTTATCGCCATGGACCGGCGCGGACTTATCGGGAACCTCAAACACGCGCTTTTTAAGCTCGCCCGAAAAAAACGCCAGCGCGATAAAGGCCGCTATAATGAACGGAAGATGTCTGCGAGGCCTGAAAAAGCGTTGCCTTAAAGGAGGGGCTACCACTTTTCTCTGTATTTATGTATCTGCGCTTGGAGAAATTTAATCTCTTCTTTCAGTTTATCGCGGTCGAGACGTTCCGCGCCCAAATCTTCCACCGCCTTTGAAAGCCCGGTTGATACCGAAGAGTTGAGCTTATTGTAGCTTTTACTCATGTCCTCGAAATTTTCTATCAGGCTGTTCACGTGCCGAACGAAGTTCCTCACGTGGAGGTCGTCCTTTGTCCTCACCGTGAGCCTTCTGTTTAGCTCGCCGGCCTTTATGTGACGCAGTTCGTATTCGAGCCTTTTAAAAGGCCCTATGAGCCTGTGCGTGAATATTATCGCAAGCGCCATGACGAGTATCGCGTAACCGAACACGAAAAACACGCCCAAGACGTGGCTCTTGATGCCGAGGTATGCCGACAGGGCGGAGGACAAGGACTGCAGAAACACCCCGCCCAATAGCGCGAGTATCACCAAAAGCGCTATCGAAATCTGCAGCTCCCTTGCCACGAAAAAAGTCTGCCTTACTTGCTTTTTACGGTTAGCCGATTCTTCCATCCGATGACGCTCCGCGAAATAAAATTATTTAATACCCTTTTACGAATTTTGTCAAGGCAGGGATCTAAAAGCCGTGATGCGTGCGCGTGATGCGTATACGTAAGGGAATGCCATTGCGAGATTGTAGGGGCACGATGCATCGTGCCCCTACTCATTTTCCCGCATCGCGCGCAACTGCTTCTAACACGCATTACGGCCTTTAATTAGCCTTAGGGCTTGACTCGGACGCATAAGCGCGACTAATATTAACATGAACCTACCCAAGGAGGCCGGTCATGAAAGAAAAAATCGTAAAGACGGGAAAAGGCAAGGAAGGCGTTACGCTGCCCGGGGATTTCCTGCGGTATCTGGACCTCATCCCCGGGGCCGAGGTCGAACTCAGGCTGGACAAGAAAAAAAAGTGGATAATCATAAGGCCGCTTCACGGCGAGGACTTCGTGGAACACTTCAAGGACTCCATGGAATCCATGGCGTAAAAAGACAGGGAAGAAGGAATAAAGAAAGAAAAAAAATACCTTTGAATCTTTTCCTTAATCCCTTTTCCATTTACCCTTTTCCCTATTCCCTGCCCCTCTACCCTGCTCTTTTAAAAGAACGCGTAGCCGGGCCTGAGATTTACGGAAGGCATGGCGGTGTCCGGCGCGGGTCGCGCGAAGTCATGACGCTCCGCATGGTTCAGGAAAGTCCTATTATTTCCGGCACGCTCTCTTCCTGTCCTATGGCCATTACGTGGGCGCCGTGGCAAAAGCCCTTAAGCTCCCTTACCTGCCTCGCCGCTATCTCGATTCCTTTTTTGAGCTGGTCGCTCGCCCCCTCGATTTCGTCTATCATGGAAGGCGGCACGTTTACCCCGGGCACGTTCTCGTTGAGATACCGCGCCATTTTGGCGGATTTCAGAAGTAATATCCCGCCGAGTATTTTAACGCCTGCTTTTCCGGCGTCTTCGAAGAATCGCTTGAACTTCTCCATGTCGAATATCGCCTGCGTCTGAAAGAACCTCGCGCCCGCGTCTATCTTCTTTTGGAATTTAATCCGCTCCGGCTCGAAGGGAGACGCCTCGGGCGCGACTACCGCGCCTATGTAAAAACCCGTCCCGCCGCGAAGCGGTTTGTCCTTCATATTCCGGCCCTTATTAAGGCCGTCTATCGCGTGGACGAGTTGGACCGAGTCGAGGTCGTACACCGCCTTCGCTTCCCTGTGGTCGCCGAAAGAGACGTGGTCTCCGGTCAGGGCCAGGATGTTTTTTATTCCCAGCGCCCACGCCCCGAGGGAATCCGACTGAACGGCAAGACGGTTACGGTCGCGGCAGGTCATCTGAAAGACCGGCTCGATGCCCTCACGGAGAAGAATCACCGAGCAGGCGAGGCTCGATAGCCTCATGACCGCCCTCTGGTTATCGGTCGCGTTAGCCGCGACTATCTTCCCTTTCAGGAGCCTCGCCTTCCGGACGAATTCTTCCGTATCCGCGCCCCTCGGCGGACATATCTCGGCCGTTATAGCGAAGCCTCCGCCTTCGAGAACCGATTTAAGAAAGCTTTCGCCCGTCATTGTGTTAAAACCTTATCTTCAAAAGTTCCGCCCTGAATTCCGAAACGTCTTCTTCGCGAAACGCCCCGCCCGTCTTTGAAAACCCGTATTCCGGAACATCTCCTCCGCCCGCGTATTCATTCTTGGGCGCGTTGGCAATCCTGCCGGCGTACATTATGCTCCAGATTATGTAAGCGCCTCCCGCTATTACGCCGCCGCTTATTGAGGCTGTAACGTAAACGCGGGTCTCGGCGCGAGCAACGCTTGGCGCGAAAAGAATCGAGAGAATAAAAAAAACGACAAAAAATGCCTTTGCCATAAGCCGCATCATGCCGGAAGGACGTTCAATATCCATATGCATGCCCGCAATTCCAGTGCTTCCGCGATACTCTCACGCTTACAATTAAAAAAGAAACGGCATCATGCCGAAAGGGCGTTCAATATTGAGCCGAAGACCCCTTTTCCGTCAACGCCTCCGAGAACCTCCTCGCACAGTCTTTCCGGGTGCGGCATCATGCCGATGACGTTTCCTTTTTCGTTTACCACTCCGGCGATGTTATTTATCGAGCCGTTCGGATTGACCTCCGAGAGAATCCTGCCGCCTTTGGTCGAATACCTGAAAACGACCCGGCCGTTGTCTTCGAGCCTTTTTATCGTGTCGTTATCCGCGAAGTAGTTGCCGTCCGCGTGCGCGATGGGGAGCGTAAGGACCTGCCCTTTTTTATAGGCCTTTGTAAAAGGTGTTTCGACGTTCTCGACCCTCACGTTCGCCTTTTCGCAGATGAACTTCAAATCTCTGTTCCTCGTAAGAACTCCCGGCAAAAGCCCTGACTCGCAGAGTATCTGGAATCCGTTGCAGATTCCCATGACGAGGCCGCCCCTTTTCGCGAATCTTTCCACCTCAGCCATGACCGGCGAAAACCTCGCGATGGCGCCGGTGCGGAGGTAATCGCCGTAAGAAAACCCCCCGGGCAGTATCAGGCAATCGAACTTATTAACGTCCACGGTCTTGTGCCATATATACTCGGCCTCCTGACCGAAGACGTGCTTTACCGCGTGGTAGCAGTCGTGGTCGCAATTGGAACCGGGAAACACTATAACTCCGAATTTCATCAAATCCCCCTAACCCCCTTTGTAAAAGGGGGGAACCGCTATCCCTCGACCTCTACTTTGAAATCTTCCATCACAATATTGGCGAGGAGTTTCTCGCACATCTCTTTTACGCGCTTTTTCGCCTCGTCCTTCGTGGCCGCCTCCAACTCTATCTCCATGAACTTCCCCATTCTCAAGTCCTTTATCTCCCTGAACCCGAGGGTATCGAGGGCGCCGAGGACCGCCTTGCCCTGCGGGTCGAGCACGCCTTTTTTCAAAGTTACGTATACTTTAGCCTTCATGCCGCGGCCTCTCTTTCTTTAAGCGGGCGCAGGCATCATGCCTGCAAATATTCTACAGCCTGTTAATCTTATATTGAAGATAAAATATGCCGAAGAAAAACGTGGCCGGCCACGAGAACTTAATCTCCTTCTTGAGATTCTCGTTAAAATGGTCCATGAATACGCGCCTCACCTTAAAGCACTGTATGAGGACGGAAACCTGCAAGACGAGCGCCAGGACGTCGGACGCCCGGAGAAGGGTTTGCCTGAGTTCTTCGGTCAAAGCCGCGTCTTGAAAGATTACGTATAAAAGAAGCGAAACGTTCACCGCGAAGCCGGCTATGATAAAAGCGAATATCCCCTCCCTGAACTTGAAAACGGATTTCATGGCGTTAATCGAGCCGATTCTCTTCACGAACCAAAATCCGGTGTATATGCCGCCCGTCAGGAACATGACGAGTATAAGGGCCGGAACGCTCATCTTCTCGACCGAATTCGAGGATGTTGCGACGTTTGAACTTTCCGTATTGCTTTCGCTTTTAAAATCCACTTGCTGCGCCTCCGTAAAAACCTATTCCATGACCTTGCGTAAAACCTCTTCGTAGGCCTCTTCTATTCTGCCGAGGTCGCGCCTGAATCTGTCCTTGTCGAGTTTTTCATGCGTCTTTTTATCCCAGAGCCTGCAGCCGTCAGGGGTGATTTCGTCGGCCAAAAGCACCTCTCCCTTGTGCCGTCCGAACTCCAGCTTGAAGTCAACTAACATTATGCCGCGCTCGTCAAAAAACTTCGACAAAATATCGTTCACCTTAAGTGCGGTTTTTTTTATCTTTTCCGTCTCCTCGTCCGTGGCGAAGCTGAAGGCCCTTATTATGTACTCGTTTATAAAAGGGTCTCCGAGAGGGTCGCTCTTGTAGCAAAACTCAAGGATAGTGCTTTTAAGAGGCGTTCCTTCCTCGACCCCGAGCCTCTTCGAGAGCGAGCCTGCCGCGACGTTTCTCACCAAGACCTCGACCGGTATTATCTCGACCTTTTTCGCGAGCATCTCCCTGTCCGATACCATCTCCACGAAGTGGGTCTTCACGCCCTTGTCTTCGAGATACTTGAATATCCGCGAAGACACCTTGTTGTTTATTATGCCCTTATCCTTTATTGTTCCCTTTTTTTCCGCGTTAAAGGCAGTGGCGTCGTCCTTGAAATACTGTATAAGCAGGTCAGGGTTGTCGGTCGAGTAAAGTATCTTGGCCTTGCCTTCGTAGAGTTGTTCAAGTCTTTTCATGCTGCCTCCTGCGTAATTTCGAAATTTTTCACTCCCTCTCCCCCGACCCGTCCTTCTCGGACGGGTTCCCCGGAGAGGGCCGGGGTGAGGGGGAAGGCATGAGATTGCTTCGGCCTTCGGCCTCGCAATGACAATTAAAAACCTGCCCTTACCTCTTGAACACCCTCTTGAATATATAATCAACGTTCTTTATGTAAGGCCTTATGTCAAAGCAGGCTTTTATCTCCGAAGGTTTCAAATAGCACAATACCTCTTTGTCGGCAAGAAGAACCGCCATGAAATTGCCTTGCTCTTTCCAGACCTTCATGCTGTTTTTCTGGACGATTCCATAGGCGTCCTCCCTTGAAATCCCTTTTCCGGCGAGTTTCAATAAAACCCTCTGGGAAAACACGAGCCCGTAAGACCTCTCCATATTTCTTTTCATGTTCTCCGGATAAACAACGAGGTCTTTCACGAGGCCCGTAACCCTATTCAGCATGAAATCCAGAAGTATGGTAGAGTCCGGCGCTATGACCCTCTCGACCGACGAATGGCTTATGTCGCGCTCGTGCCACAAAGCCACGTTTTCCATCGCGGAAGCCGCGTATCCCCTCATAAGGCGCGCGAGGCCGGTAAGATTTTCCGAGAGAACGGGATTACGCTTGTGCGGCATTGCCGAAGAACCCTTTTGCCCCGGCGTGAAAGGCTCCTCGACCTCAAGGACCTCTGTCCTCTGAAGATGCCTTATCTCGATTGCTATCTTCTCGATAGTCGCCGCGACCAGCGCGAGGGTCGTGAAAAATTCCGCGTGCCTGTCCCTCTGCACCACCTGAGTGGCCACGGGCTCGGGCTTAAGGCCTAATTTCTTTAGCGCGTATTTTTCCACGAAAGGGTCTGTATTTGCGAAGGTTCCGACAGCGCCGGAAAGTTTCCCGTAGGATATCGTTTCCTTCGCTCGCCTCATCCTCTCGAGATTCCTTTTCATCTCCGCGTAAAAGAGCGCCATCTTCAAACCGAAGGTAACCGGCTCCGCGTGCACTCCGTGGCTCCTGCCCATCATCACGGTCTTTTTGTGCTCCAAGGCCTTTTTCTTGAGGACCTTCAGCAATTCCTCGATGTCATTTATTATTATGTCCGAGGCCTCCCTTAAAAGGAGAGAAAGGGACGTGTCAACTATGTCGGAAGAGGTAAGACCTATGTGCACGTAGCGCGAGTCCTTGCCGATATGCTCTCCGACGGACGTCAAAAACGCTATGACGTCGTGCTTGACAATCTTTTCAATCTCGTCAATCCGCTTTACGTCGAACCCCGCCTTTTTCTTTATCCTCAAAAGGGCGTCTTTGGGGATGCGTCCTTTTTTATGCCACGCCTCGCACGCAATCAATTCCACGTCAAGCCACTTGCGAAACCTGGCCTCGCTTTCCCATATCCGGGACATCTCTTTTCTCGAGTATCGAGTTATCATGACAATTCCCCGTCCGCGGGAACCAAACCCCCGCGCGCCTTGTTGTCTTGCCTTGCGCGGCATAATGCCGCCGGAAGATATGGGTCAAGGGTGGGTCCCTTTGTTAGTGCCCCATCACTCCTTCAAGCACAAATACTAACACAAAACCCAGCAAAACCGACACTATAACCTTCAAATTGAACTTCTTGTGCGCCTCCACAAAGAGGTCTCCGATGCCTATGTATATGAAAACCCCTGCGATGAAAGCGATGAGCGGCTCATGAAAGGTCTCGGGTATGAATACCGCCGCATAAGCTCCTATCGGGTAAGCCACAGCGGCGAAGATAATTGGTATGAGCATCTTTTTCCTGCCGTAGCCCAATTCTTTCATAATCAGCGTGGCTGTTATGTCCTGCGGTATCTCGTGTATGATGACTGCGACCGTTATCACAAGCCCGAGGTTCGGGTCCGTAAGATAACCGATTGTTATGGCTATTCCGTCTATGATGTTATCGAGCGACATCCCGATTATCGAAACCATGTTCATGGAATGCTCGTCGCATTCCATCTCCCCGCACGAATGGAGTATCGTGAGTTTTCCGACCACGTAGAAGATAAGAAAACCCGCGGCCATTATCCACGCGTCCCGGCCGAGGTTGGCTTCGGGAAGAAGGTCCAGGAATACCGTGGCCGTAACGACTCCGGCCGAGATCGCTATTATGTATCTTACGCCTTTGAAATTAACGTAGAGAGGAAGCACGCCGGCAATCAGCGTTATGACGCCGGCCAAAAGTCCGTAAAGAACGTAGGTTTCCATCATCTGCCTTTCTTATTCCCCGGCGCCGCGGCAGGGGCGCTGACGTAGGTCTTTATCGCCGAGAACTTGGCCTCTCCGACGCCTTTTATTGTCTTAAGTTCTTCCACGTTTTTAAACCCTTTGAGCATTGCCCTCTTCGAAACGATGCTTTGAGCGAGGCTTTCTCCCACCCCGGGCAAAAGCGAAAGCTCCTCGACGCCGGCGCTGTTTATGTCAATCGTTCCGTGGAGGACGAATCTTTCC
>DASRUI010000091.1:0-4424 GCA_035655515.1 Thermodesulfobacteriota bacterium | reverse complement strand
CCTGATCAAACCCTATCCCGAACCTCCTATCCGAGAGTTTTTTCATCAACTTCGGAAGATTTCTTACGTCTTGTTTCCTTAAATCAAGAACTATGAAGTCATTTCCGAGGCCGTGCATCTTGGTGAATTTCAATCGCATCAGGAATCTCCACTCGAAACAATCTCTAATCCGTTAATTCCATTGAAGACGAGATTGCTTCATCCGCCAATAATAATGGCGGACTCGCAATGACTGCTATTTATTTGCCTTTTCCGAAAAGCCCCTTGGGGAGGAGTTCTCCTTCAACTATGTCCTTCAGCGTTTCCCTTTTCCTGACCAAAAAAAACTTATCGCCTTTGACGATGACCTCCGCGGCGCGGGGACGGGAATTATAATTGCTCGACATGGAAAATCCGTAGGCCCCCGCGCTCATTATGGCGAGCAGTTCTCCTTTTTCGACTGAAGGTATTTCCCTGTCCTTGGCGAAAAAGTCCCCGCTCTCGCATATAGGGCCGACGACGTCCGCCACAATCTCCGGCGCGTTCGCGAGAGTTACGGGCTTTATTGCGTGGTACGCGCCGTAAAGAGCCGGGCGGGCGAGGTCGTTCATGGCGGCGTCGGTTATTATGAAGTTTTTCCCGGCGCCTTTTTTGGTATACACGACCCTTGTCACGAGTATGCCGGCGTTGCCGACAATATTTCTGCCCGGCTCGAATATGAGAGTTACGCCGAGCCCTTTGGTTTCTTTTATCACGGCCTCGCCGTATTTTGAAGGATGCGGCGCGTCCTCGTCCTTATAGGTTATGCCGAGCCCTCCGCCCATATTCAGGTAACGTATCGGTATGCCCTCTTTTCTCAAAGTTCCGACAACGGTCTTTACTTTTCCGAGGGCGTCCATAAAGGGCGAAAAACTGGTAATCTGGCTCCCTATGTGGCAGTCAACTCCGGCGAGGTCTATATTTTTAAGGTTCTCCCTGGCATGGACATACTCCTTTACGGCCGCGCCGGTCTCTATGCCGAATTTATTCTGCTTAAGCCCTGTCGAGACATAAGGATGGGTCTTGGGGTCGACGTCGGGATTTATCCTTATGGCAACGGAGGCCGTCTTTTTTAATTTCTTCGCGATTCTGTTTATCTCGCGGAGTTCTTCGGAAGATTCCGCGTTGAACATGAGGATATTTTTCTTTAACGCGTAATCTATCTCATCCGCCCTTTTTCCAACCCCGGAATAAACGACCTTCTTGGCGTCTCCCCCGGCCTTAATAACCCTGAAGAGTTCCCCTGCCGACACTATATCGAACCCGCTGCCCATGCCCGCGAAGGTCTTAAGTATGGCGATATTGGAATTCGCCTTTACGGAATAGCAAACCAGATGAGGCGCCTGCTTAAAGGCCGAATCAAAGGCGTTCAAGTGCCTCGCAAGGGTCTTATGGCTGTAAATGAAAACGGGTGTGCCGGCCTCGCGTGCTATCCTCTCTACGCTCACGCCTTCGGCGAAAAGCTTTTTGCCTTTATAGGAAAAAAAGTGCATAAACCCGAAATCTCCGTGACGCAAGAAGTGTTTATCCCGAAAAAGAAACCTCGTCCGGCGGCCTTGGCAAGGTTTTCTTGCCGCATCCGATGACACCGAACGCCATTACAATAATTGCCAAAACGACAAAAAATCCGTTGTAGCGGATTTTAAAGACGCTCCTTATCATATTAACCTTTCTTAAGTTCGTCTTCCACTTTTTTGAGTCGCTTTACAACGGTAGCCTTTGCCGTGCCTCCGTAAATCTTTCTCGCGTTGACCGAACTCTCGACTCTTATTGCCCTCAATATGTCCTTCTCAAAGAGATTGGAAAAGCCCTTCCACTCTTTGAAAGCGAGGTCTTCGAGGGTTTTGCCTTTCTTAACGCAATCCACGACTATCCTGCCGATTGCTTCGTGGGCCTTTCTAAAGGGGAGGCCTTTTTTAACGAGATAATCGGCCGCGTCCGTCGCCGTGAGGAAACCCTCCGCGGTCGCTTTTCTCATTTTATCTTTTTTGACCTTCATGGTCTTCAGCATCACAGGGAAAACCTTCAAGATGCTCTTTACCGTGTCAACCGTATCAAAAATAGGCTCCTTGTCTTCCTGCATGTCTTTATTATAAGCGAGAGGAAGGCCTTTCATCACGACGAGAAGGCTTACGAGGTTTCCGTAAACCCTTCCGGCCTTGCCGCGTCCGAGTTCCGCGATGTCCGGGTTTTTCTTCTGAGGCATTATGGAAGAGCCTGTCGAAAAGGCGTCGGATAATTCCACGAACCCGAACTCCTGAGAACTCCAGAGTATGAGTTCCTCGCTCAGGCGCGACACGTGGGTCATCAAAATCGCGGAAGAGGCCAAAAACTCCAACGCGAAATCCCTGTCAGACACGGCGTCAATGGAATTCTCGGTAACAGAAGAAAACCCGAGCGTCTTTGCCGTAAAATGTCTGTCAAGGTTATACGGGCTTCCGACGAGCGCTCCGGAGCCTAAGGGCATGACGTCAACCCTTTTCAGGCAATCGGAAAACCTGTCAAAATCCCTCTTTAGCATCTCAAAATAAGCAAGCAGATGATGAGCCAGAAGAACGGGCTGGGCCCTCTGAAGATGCGTATAGCCCGGCATTATGGTGTCAACGTGCTTTCTTGCGATTTCAAAAACAGTTTTTTGAAATTCCTTTATAAGAGCGAGTATGGAGACAATTTCATCTTTCAAATAAAGCCTCTCGTCCAGAGCGACTTGGTCGTTACGGGACCTTCCTGTGTGGAGTTTGCCTCCGAGCCTGCCGATTTTCTCGATGAGCCTTTTTTCAATCGCCATGTGTATGTCTTCCATGCCGGGCGTAAAAACGAATTTGCCCGAAGAGATTTCCTTCTCGACCGCGCGAAGGCCTTTTATGAGCTTCGACGCCTCGTTCTTTTTAAGCGCGCCGGCCCTTTGGAGAGTCATGGCGTGAATGATCGAGCCCCGGATGTCTTGCCTGAAAAGCCTCTTGTCGAACGATATGGAGGCGTTCATCTCCTCGGCAAGAATGTTCGTGCCTTCTTTAAAACGGCCTGACCAGAGTTTTGCCTTTTTATCCATCCAGCCCCTCCACTATTCCCGCGTACAACAGCGGCACCATTATCTCGTGATGACCCGTAAGCCTGAATCCCCTTCCGCCGCCCATTGTGGGACGCCTGACCACGTTAGTAATAGGCCGGTAATGCTGTATGAAGTCCATGTTGACCGTGGTAAAATTCCTCACCTTATGCCCGAGATTTCTCGAAAGCGTTAATGCCTTTAAAAAGACCTCCGGCATTATCACGGCGGAGCCGATGTTTATGTAAACCCCTCCTTCGAGAGAGCTTACGACTCCGGCGAAGAGTTGAAAGTCTTTGATGCTCGCTCTTCCGGTCGCCGCTCCGTCCATTTGCGGATGGATATGGACTATGTCTGTTCCGAGCGCCACGTGCACCGTAACCGGAACCCCTAACCGCGCGCCCGCGGCGAGGATGCTGAGGCGTTTATAAGGATAACGGGATTTTTCTATCATCTCTCCGACCGCTCGACCGATGCCCAATCCCTTTTTCGCGCCCGTTTTTATGGCCTTGTTTATGAGGCTCCCCGTCTCCTCGGCCATGCCGAAGGCTCCCTTTCCGAGCTCACTGTCAACGTCCTCGGACGTGGAGCCGGAATAAGCCAATTCAAAATCGTGCACTATGCCGGCGCCGTTCATTGAAACGGAATTCACGGCGCCCCTCTCCATAAGGTCTATTATAAGGGGGCTCAGGCCCGTCTTTATCACGTGCGCGCCCATGCCGATTGCGATTGTCTTCCTTTTCTTGCGCGCCTCGATTATCGCCGCCACCACGTCCTTGAAATCCCTTGCTCCGAGAATATTGGGAAGGGAGTCGAAAAAATCCGAAAACGAGCCGCCCTTCACGGGAATCCGGGCGAGGTCCGCCATGCTCACCTTGCTTTTTCTTTCCCTTATGGAATACGTCCTTATGCCTTTTGAAGAAAGAGGTTTGAACTTCATTTCGCAACCTTCTGAAAGAGGAAGTGGTCTATGAGCTGGCATAGGGTGTGGCATATGGTTATGTGCACTTCCTGAATCCGCGGCGTTGACTGGGCTTCCACGTTCAGAACAATGTCCGCCTTTTGCGCCAATTCTCCGCCGTCCTTGCCTGTTAAGGCGATTGTCTTTATGCCGAGACCCTTCGCCGTCTCGGCCGCCTTTATGACGTTTTTGGAGGCTCCGCTCGTCGAGAGAGCCAACAAAACGTCGTTTTCTTTTCCGATTGATTTTACCTGCTTCGAGAAGACAAGGTTGAAGTCGTAATCGTTTCCTATGCTCGTTATGACGGAGGTATCGACGGTTAAGGCTATAGCCGGAAGCGGCGGCCTTTCTATCTCAAAGCGGTTCACGAATTCGGCGGCTATGTGCTGGCTGTCG
>DASRUI010000090.1:0-5446 GCA_035655515.1 Thermodesulfobacteriota bacterium | reverse complement strand
TTCAACAGGAAGTTCCGCTATCTCGCGGACCGCTTCAAGGGGCTTTTCTGCGTCGGGTGCGGCAGGTGTTCGAGGACGTGCCTCGTAAAAATAAACATAACGGACGTAACCAATGAAATCTCCGAAGAAAGAGCCGGCCTCGCCGTATCTGCCGAAACCGAGCATAGTTAGAGAGGCCAGGCAGGTCACGGAAAAGGAGAAGTTCTTTTCCATAGAGCTTCCATCTCCAATGGACCACTCGCCCGGGCAGTTCCTCATGCTCGGGATTCCGGGTTTTGGCGAGGCTCCGATATCCATATCTTCGCCGCCCTCAGGCGGCGCCTTGGTCGAGCTTTGCGTGAGGGCGGTCGGAAACGTTACGAACGCGCTCCATCGTCTCGTCCCCGGAGACACGGTATGGGTAAGGGGGCCTTTCGGAAGGGGCTTTCCGGTTGATAAGATGCGCCGGAAGGACATGCTCTTCATAGCCGGCGGCATAGGCTTAGTGCCGATGAGGTCTTTGATAAAGAGCGTCCTCGCGAAAAGGGATTCCTTCGGACGCCTTACGCTACTCTACGGGGTAAAAACCCCGCATGAAATACTCTTCAAAGACGAGTTCGAGGACTGGACCAAAAAAGGCCTCGACATAAAGATTACGATAGACAAACCTCACCCTGAATGGAAAGGAAACGTCGGGGTGGTGACGACGCTCATGGGAGAGGTGAGTGTGGACGAAAAAAATTCGATTGCGGTCTTAATCGGCCCGCCGGTCATGTATAAATACGTCATCTTGAGCCTCGGCAACAAAAAACTCGAAGGCGAGGACATATTCCTCTCTCTCGAAAGACGCATGAAGTGCGGGGTGGGCAAATGCGGGCACTGCCAGATACAGAGCGTTTACGCGTGCCAGGAAGGGCCTGTCTTCAACCTGAGCGAGATACGCCATCTTCGGGAAGCGATATGAGCGTCTATTCCGGAGCGCTCCGCCTGAGGCGGACTCTCGCCGTCTTCACGATATAATCCAGCCCGCTAAAGACCGTAAAAAACGCCGTCAGAGCGAAAACCCACGGCATGAAAGAGACGTCAGGGGCGCCCTGAAGCGCGGGCCGCGCGAAGTACATGGCGAGAATAACGGTAATCACCTGCAAAACCGTATTAATCTTGCTCGCGATTGACGGCGGGAGTTCGAGTTTTCTTTCGGATTTCCTGAAGGCCAGAAATACCGCTATTATCAAGACATCCCTCGCGACAACGAGGACGCAAAGATAAAGCGGCATCCACCCCTTTACCGTAAGCATTACAAAGGACGTAACGAGCAAGAGTTTATCCGCGACAGGGTCGAGTATCCTTCCAAGCTCGGTCGTCTGGCCGAACCTCTTGGCGATAAACCCGTCCAGGGCGTCGCTTATTCCCGCGGCAATGAAGATTGTCAGGGCCTCAATCAGCATGCCGAACGAAAGGAAAATTGCAAGCGCCGGCACGAGGAGAATCCTGAAGACCGTTATGCCTATGGGTATGTTTATGTTGGCGGATACAGACATTCTTTAACCCCTGCGCGAGAAAATCGCCGCGCCCGGCGCCACTTTCAATATTAACGCACCAACAATACGCGCACCGGCGTCAAACATCATTGCCTAAACAGTGCATGTTTAGAGCGAAAAGCGGCGCCGGGCGCGCGGCTAAAGCCAATCGAAAAACTTTTTCGTCTCTTCGGGCTTTCTCTCCGCCTCGATAACGGGCAGGGTGTGGAGCATCCGGGCCGCCATCCTCTCCAGCCTCGGCTCATAGGTCTTTATGACGCCTAAAGAAAGCGCCTCCTTATCCGCGCTAAAATCGGATTCGCCTGTCGAATAACTCGCCGTCCATAACGTTTTGCCGTCTTTTCCGTAAAGCGTGAATTCCATGCTGACGTCAAGAGAGGCGTACGGGGTAAGAAGGGATTCGTCCCACTCGGTGACGTTAACAAGAAATACCGAATCCGCGCCCAGCCTGCCTATATTATCCGGGAAGTTTTCCTCCGCGTCTTCCCGGGCAAAGAGCTTGGAGAGCGAAGCGTCAACCTCGTCTAAAGGCAAAACACCGTAACCCTTGGCCTTAAGTTTTTCCGCCACAAGGCGTCTTATGAAATCCCCGACAACCGGGTCTTTCGCCTCGCCTATGACCGGCACGATTGCCACGCTCCCGGGCCTTGCGGACGAAAAATCCTCGCTGAGCGAATGGCGCACCGGCGTCGTGCATGAAACAACCGCGACGCAAACCATGAAAAGCAAAAGAATCCTCACGAACCTGCCTCCTTTATTACGACCTCGTTCTTGCCGTCAAACCTGAAAACCAAAAAACCCTTGCCGAGCCTCACTCTCATCTTTTCAACGAACGCGTCCACGCCGCCTAAAAGCGTAACGTCGAGCGTAATCCTTCCCTTGGAAAACGAATCGTACGCAACGCCCTTGACTCCCTCAGTCTTCAGGATTTCCTCCTTCACCGCGTCGAAACCCTTATACCCGCTTGCCCCGAGTAAAACGACGCGCACCGGCGTCTCGCCGGCCCCGGCGCCCGCCGTGAAATTAAAAACGTCCTTTTGAAGCTCGTCCATGTCAACGCTCGCCTCAACGACCACGTAATAAACCTCGGTGAAATCGGTTCCGCCGCCCTCATCGCCGGTTTCGTCAATCTCGTCGGAATCAAAGCCGTCCGGCTTGATATCCAGTGCCGCGGGCTCGATCTTCCACTCCTCGGAGATAATCCTGTAAGTGAGGACGTATCTCAAAGACTCCGGATACAGCTTCTCTTCAAAAAGCGCCTCAAAGGTCTCGATTTCTTCTTGTTTCATGAAAGAACCCACGGCCTTGACGATTGATTCGGTAAGAGCCGTTGCCACGGCCTTTTCCTTGACTCCGCTTCCGTCGTCGGTCCTCCCGGCCTTGCCCTCGGCAGTCACGACAAGGGTCTTGCCCCACGCCGCCGGGGCCGCCAGCATAAGATACGCCGCGATAAGAATTAAAACCTCCGTTAACGCCCTTTTGTTCGTCATCGCGTAAAAAACTCCTTTACCGTCTCTGTTATAGCCGGCAAATCTTCCGGAAAAAACCACTTAACGTCTTTATCCTTCTTGAACCACGTAATCTGCCTCTTCGCGTAATTGCGGGTGTTTTTCTTCAACTCCGAAATAGCCTCATCGAGCGTCAATCTTCCCTCGATGTGTCCCGTCATTTCTTTATATCCCAAAGACCGCATGCTCTTCAATCCCGGGCCGTAGCCAAGGGACAGAAGCGTCTCTGTTTCCTTTAAAAGCCCGTCCCTCATCATCGCCTGAACCCTCTGCTCTATGGCGTCATAAAGCTCATTCCGCGTTTTAATGACGCCGAACTTCAAGGCCTCAAAACGATCCTCCGCAAAGCCGTGCTCGCTCTGGAATTCCGATATGGGACGCCCGGTGGAATAATATACCTCCAGCGCCCGCGTTATTCGCGAGATATGATTCGGATGTATCCTTTTGGCCGAGACGGGGTCAACCTCCGAAAGCCTGTCGTAGAGATAACTTTTTCCGTGAACAGCGGCCTCCTTCTCGAGCCTCTCCCTCAAAAGAGAGTCCTTGCCCGGTCCCTCGAATATGCCGCTTAAAAAAGCCCTTACGTAAAGACCCGTGCCTCCGGCAAGGATTATCCTTTTTCCCCTGCCCGCTATGAGTTCCGTTGCCTTTAAGGCGTCTTGCCTGAAACGCGCCGCGTTATAGTCCTCGTCCGGGTTGGCAACGTCTATCAAATGGTGCGGGATTTCGGATCTGTCTTTTAGCGAAGGCTTGGCAGTGCCTATATCCATGTGGCGATAGACCTGCATGGAGTCGGCGGATATTATCTCTCCCCCGAGCCTCCTCGCGAGTTCCATGGCAATCATGGACTTCCCGGCCGCGGTCGGCCCTACTATCGAAACTACCTTTATCCGCCCCTGCTTCCTACGCGCCACGTTGCTCAAGCCGGTTCCTTTACAAAATCCCTTCTCAAAATCACGGCTCTATCTCCTGCCGAATATCGCATCTATCTCGGCCCTCGTGAATTTTTTCACGACCGGCCTTCCGTGCGGGCAATAGGACGAAAAATCAACGTTCGCGATATCCCTTACGAGCGCCCTCGCCTCAGCCTCCGAAAGAGCCCTCTGCCCGCGTATGACGCCGTGGCAGGCAATCCTCATGAGCACGGACTCTATCTTTTCGTTTACCCTTTCGCTTCCTTCAAGCAGTATCAATTCTTCAACGAGTTCCATGACGAGCCTCGCGTTGTCCCTGCCGGATAAAATATCCGGCACGGCCTTTAAAAGAAACGTCTCCCCGCCCTTGGAGATCGAAGGCCCGAATTCCTCCAGCTCGAAACCGAGCCTCTTCAGATGAGGCAAAACGCGAAGGAGCGTCTCCTTTTCTTCGGAATTAGTCTCGAGCCGCTCGGGCAAAAGGAGATACTGGGAACCTATGCCCTTTTCACTATAGTAATTGGTCTTTAATCTTTCAAACCGTGCGCGCTCGGCCGCGCCGTGCTGGTCTATTACCCAGAACTCGTCTTCCTTCTCTATAACGAGGAACTCACCCCAGAGCTGTCCTATGATTTCAAAATCGTCCTCAATGCCCTCTTTAGCTCCCCTTTGCCAAAGGGTAGCGGATTGAAAGGCTTGCGGGATTGAGTTTCTATTTTCTTCGGCGTTGGCCGCGAAAGGCGTTACTGATTCCCTTGCCTCAAAAGAATCTTGGCGAAATGACGGGGCATAATTCACCGGCGATACTCCTGTCATTTTTACGGACGTCTTTCCTGCCTTTGAAAGGGCCTCGAACACGGAGGCCTTTACAACGTCATACACCATGAAGGGTTTTTTGAACCTCACCTCGCTCTTCGCCGGGTGCACGTTGACGTCAACGCTATCAAAAGGCGCTCCTACGTTTATGACCGAGAAAGGATATCGCGCCTGCGCCACTGTGCCTGAATATCCCGCGATAATCGCCCTCAAGATGCCTCTGTCGCTTACCGCGCGACGGTTCACGAAAGAGAAAACCTGCTTTGAAGTCGGATAATTGACTTCAGGCTTTGCGATAAACCCGTCAATAGTAATGCCGCCGGGAGCGGAAAGGCAAATCTCGATAAGAGTCTTGGAAATGTCCGGGCCGAAGATATCGGTTATCCTCTCGACAAGGCTTCCCTTTATCGTGTCGAGCGAGACGTTGCCGTTATGCGAAAGGCGAAACCTTATAGCCGGATATGCAAGGGCAACCGCTTTTACGATATCGGCGATTTTTCCGAACTCGGTCGCGGCGGTCCTCATGAATTTAAGGCGCGCCGGGGTATTGAAGAACAGGTCTTTTACCTCTATCGAGGTTCCTTCGGGACACCCGTCGTCTTGTATCACGGGCTTTTTTATCCCCTCGGCGATTATCCTCGTCCCGATGATAGAGCCCTTTTGTTTTGTCCGTAATATTACTTTACTT
>DASRUI010000089.1:0-2699 GCA_035655515.1 Thermodesulfobacteriota bacterium | reverse complement strand
CCGACCCACCCGAAGGATGGGTCGGGGGTGGTCTTCTTTTTACTTAAAGATGTCGAAGTCTATGTCCACCTGCACTGTGAACGAATCCTCGAGCGCCGCGATATCATCGTTATTCTGGTCAATGTACCCGAATATGACGCTCGTATTAGGCGCGAACTTCCACGAAAAACCGTAAGCCAAAGCGCCGAAACTGCTGTCGCCTCCCATGTAATCCACGCAAAGCCAGAGATTGTCGGATATCTCGCTCATGGTTCTTTCCCACGCGAGAAGCACTCCTTCTTCGTCCGCTTTTCCGTTCTCGTCAACAAGGAGACTCTTGTTGCCCGTGTAGTAACCGACCGAAAACCTTCCGAGATTTCCGATTGTCTTGGCGGCCTTGGCGTAATAAATGTCAACGTCTGTCCCTATCTTCGGCGTTTTACCGGCCCTCGATTCGCCTCCGCTCTTCGTTCCTATCATGTAAGAGCCTATGGCAAGAGCCGGAGTATTGGCGCCTAACGCTCCCTCCGGAACCCCGAGCTTGGCGTTGAAATACAACGGATAGGTGTCGTAATCGCCGAAACCGGCGATATGGTCAAAGCCTACTTCAAGCCCTAACTTTTCATAAGGAAACACCCCTACCGTAAGCCCGAGGTTCGTAACCGTGCCGGGCCTTGTGGCCGGGGTTGACTCGCTGTCGTTTTTTACCGGCACGTACATGTCGGCCGTAATATGCCCCACCCCGTAAGCCTGAATATCGGTCGAGGGCGACCAGACGTGAGTAGAGGGCGTTCCGAACGCCTCCGCGCCGTATAATACGCATACTGCCAGAACTATGGTTGCGAGTGCCTTTTTCATGTTGTGCTTTCCTCCTTTTCGTTTTTTACGGAGAAAGGCGCCCTTGCCTTACCAACCGTCGGGTTAAGCCTTGAGGCGCTACGTCCGTGTAGCCCTCATAAGCGTATTTAAACTTTTTTGTAGCTCAGCCCTCCGCCTGAAGCGGAAGGGCTGATAAGTATCAGGGCTATAAAGCCTGCAGTGAGCTTGTCGAACTGCCCTGATCTACGGAAAAACCCTCATAGGCGTGTTCAAAACTATGCCCTGAGAAATCTCGTGAAAACCGTTCTCCCGTAGTTGTTTAAAGTCATAATCTCGGACGGGGTCCGCTTTTTTATCTCCTCCGGCTCTATGACGCCTTTTAAAGAGGCAAGTTCTTCGGAATTCTCCTTCAGCCACTCGTAAATCATGCGCTCCGTAACCTCAAGATGGAACTGTATGCCGTAGGCGCGTTTGCCGATGCGTATGAGCTGGTTCGGAAAACCGGCGGAAGACGCGAGAAGGCGCGCTCCTTGCGGCACGTCAAAGGTGTCCCCGTGCCACTGAAAAACCCGGAACTTTTCCGGAAAACTCAGAAAAATCCCGTCCCTCGCGCCGTCGCCGGTCAGCGTAACGTCATACCAGCCTATTTCTTTTTTACCGCCCTTGTAAACCTTCGCTCCCGCGGCCTTTGCCATTAATTGCGAGCCAAGGCATATGCCCAAAACAGGCGAATCTTTTTTAAAGGCCCTTTCGAGAAGATTTAATTCGTCTTTAAGGAACGGATAGCGCTCCGACTCGTAAACGCCCATGGGCCCGCCTAAGACTATGAGAAGCGTCCCGCGCTCCAGCACGGCCGGCACTCTCTCTCCGCGGTAAACCCGCACGAACTCCGCGCTTATGCCGAAGGCGGCAAGCGCGTTGCCTATCGCGCCGAGCCCTTCGTGGGGAACGTGCTGTATGACGACTGCTTTTTTGACGCGTTCCATTAATTAACCGCCCGCCTCTTTACGCAGGGCAATCCCCCGCTTAATGCCTGCGATGACAGGCTCTTTAGGTCTGCGTCTTTACAGCCTTTCGTAGGGCAGACCTTTGGGTTTGCATTTTTACAGCAGGGCTAAAGCCCTGCCCTACATGTTGCGTTTTACATAGCTTTCTCGCATGGCTAAAGCCCTGCCTGTCGAAGAACCCTGCCGCTACGACCGCCTAACCCGCCTTGGCCTCGAGGGCGATTATGACCTCGGCCACCTCGCGCATCGTCTTTCTGTTGTCCATGCTTATCCTGCGTATCTTGGAAAAGGCCTCGGCCTCGGAAATCTTTTCCTTTTCCATCAAAAGCCCCTTGGCCTTTTCTATTATTTTTCTCGACTCGATTGTGTTTTTAAGGTCTTGGTTTTCCTTCCGCAACTCGTCGAACTCCCTGAACCTCGACATCGCGAGTTCCATCGCCGGACGAAGCTCTCCTCCGACCGGCTTTACGAGATAACCCATGACCCCGGCCTGAACCGCCCTTTTTACCGTCTCCTCGTCCTCGGCGCCCGTTACAAGAAGAATCGCCGTGGGACAAACGCGGTTTATCTCTCCGGCGGCCTCTATGCCGTCCCTGCCCGGCAATCCTACGTCCATGACTACGATATCGGGTTTGGCTTCGCGGCAGGCCTTTAGCGCAGAATCGAAGTCCGCTCCTTCGCCCACGACCTCGTAGCCCATGTCCTCGATAAGGCCCCTCAAGACCCGCCTCTCGGAGGAATTGTCTTCTATAAGCGCCACCCTCTTCACGCAGTTAGCCTTCATTACGATAGCCATTATAGTAAACATAAGCAAATACCGTGCCAGCGGCTTTTAGGCGGTTTTTTTGAATAAATCCTGAAAGAGGTGTTTTTTTTAAAGGCAGGGATGAGTAA
>DASRUI010000088.1:0-6315 GCA_035655515.1 Thermodesulfobacteriota bacterium | reverse complement strand
GAGAAGGTCGTGAGGTCCTGCCCCGTGCCCATTGTCGTTGCGGGAGGCAAAAAGATTCCGGAGAAGGACGCGCTCGAGTTGAGTTATAACGCCGTTCAAAGCGGCGCAGTCGGAGTTGACATGGGAAGAAACATCTTTCAGGCCGAAAATCCGGTTGCCATGATACAGGCGGTTAGGGAGGTCGTGCATAATAAGGCCACTGTGAAACAGGCATTGGATTTATACGCGAGCCTCTCGACGTCCGCCGGAGGCGGAGGCAAGAAAAAGGCCGCGGCATCGAAATAAGATTAGCGGAAGACCGTTCATCCTTCGTCCGCCTCAGGCGGAGGCTCAGGACGAACGGTGGAACAATCTTGCGGTTGTGTTTAGCCTTGTAGGGTGGGCTCTGCCCGCCATTTATATCTGGATTCCCGCTCAAAAGCTTGTCCCCGCAATCTTAAGCGGGGAACCAGATAAAAAAAGAAAAACCTTGCGGGAATGACAAGAAGGCGCAGACCGTGGAAATGACAAAGGCGCAGAGCTGACAGGCGGGACGCCTGTCCTACAACGGGAATGACAGAGGGTCCGCCTAAGGCGGAGGGAATGACAGGCAAGGCGGATAACGAGTCTTGTAGGGTGGGCTTTGCCCACCATGTATAGATTAGGCAGGGAGAATTTTTGAAGGTCGCCGTATATTACAACAATAGAGACGTCAGGGTGGAAGAACGCCCCGTGCCGGAGATACGGGACGGGGAACTGCTCGTCAAAATCGAGGCGAGCGGCATCTGCGGAAGCGACGTCATGGAGTGGTACAGGCTCAAAAAGGCTCCGCTCGTCTTAGGCCACGAGATAGCGGGGACAATCGAAAAGATTGGCGCGGGGGTTTTGAAGTTCAAAAAAGGCGATAGGGTGACGGTCGCGCACCATGTGCCGTGCCTTACGTGCAGGTTTTGTCTCAACGGCAACGAGAGCGTCTGCGACACATTGAGAACCACCAATTTCGACCCGGGCGGGTTTTGCGAATACGTTAGGGTTCCTGCGATTAACGTCGAGAGGGGCGTATTCAAGATACCGGGACATATGAGTTTCGTGGAGGCGACGTTTTCCGAACCTTTGGGTTGCGTTGTGCGCGGGTTTCGCAAGGCCGGCATGGCTCCGGGTAAAAGCATCCTCGTCATAGGGAGCGGCATATCGGGCCTTCTTCACGTGAAATTAGCAAAGGCCTTGGGCTTCGGGCCAATTACGGCCGTTGACATAAACGATTACAGGATTTCCGCGGCTTCGAGGTTCGGGGCTGATTTGGCTCTCAAAGCGACCGAGAACGTTTCGGAAAAGATGAAGGAAAAGTTCGGACGGAAGGCGGACGTGGTCGTGCTTTGCGCGGCCTTGGATACCGCCATAGCTCAGGCCCTTCAATGCGTGGAACGCGGCGGCACGATAGTTTTTTTCGCGCCCAAAGAGCCGGGCGGCACGTATCCCATGCCGCTTTTCGACCTTTGGCGGGACAACATAACTTTCGTGAACACATACGCCTCTCCGCCTGTTGACACCCTTATGGCGCTCGACCTTATAGCCGATAAAAGGGTTTCGGTGGAGGACATGGTGTCCCACAGGCTCCCTCTCAAGGACGCAAAAGACGGGTTTCGGCTTACATTCGAGGCGAGGGAGTCGCTTAAGGTAGTGCTCGAGCCGCAGACATAAAATCACAGGAGGCTGTGTTCCATGAAACTCGGCATAGTGGCGAAGATGATAAATCCGGAGGCTATAAGACTTTCGGGCGAAGTGGCCGCGTGGCTCAAGGAACGCGGGGTAGAGGTCTACGGGGACACGGAACTCGCGAAGAGGGTCGGTAATATAATTGCCTGCGACAGGAAGGATTTGGCGGACCTTATAGATTCCATGGTCGTATTAGGCGGCGACGGGACCATCCTTTACGCCGCGAGGCTCCTGAGCGGGAAAAAGATAACTGTTTTGGGCGTCAACATGGGCGGGCTCGGGTTTCTGACCACGGTAAAGGTGAATGAGGTTTACGAAAATCTCGAAAAACTCATAAAAGGCGATTACACGGTCGAAGAGCGCATGATGCTCTCGGTCGTCATAACGAGAGACGAAAAGAAATACGCCGAGTATAAGGTCTTGAACGACGTCGTGATAAAGAGCAGGATGGCGCGTCTGATTAAGCTCGCTACCAGCATAAACAAAGAATACGTTACCACGTATAGGTCGGACGGGCTTATAATAGCCACCCCGACCGGCTCCACCGCCTACGCCCTCTCGGCAGGGGGGCCGATACTTTACCCGACCATACATTCCATAATAGTCGTTCCGATATGCCCGTTTAATCTGATGAACAGGCCTGTCGTGGTGCCGGACTGGATGAGCGTTGAAGTTTCCGTGCCGCCCGACGATTCCGCTCTCGCCCTGACGCTTGACGGGCAGGTGGACATGCAGCTTAAGGCGGGGGACTCGATAGAGGTCAAGAGGGCCGTTGAAAGCGTTTACGTTGTCGCCGGAAGGGGCAAGGGCAAGGGATATTTCGACATACTCAGGGAAAGGCTTTTGTGGGAAGGCAAGAAGGAAGGGCAGGCGTAACCAAGTAATGTTGCTGGAACTCAACATAAAAGACCTCGCCATAATAGACAGTCTTTCCATTTCTCTGGGCCCGGGCTTTAACGTTTTTACCGGGGAGACCGGCGCGGGCAAGAGCATCATAATAGACGCCATAGACCTTATCCTCGGCGACCGCGCCACGGTTGACGTCATAAGGAGCGGCAAAGAGGAGGCGCGGGTGGAGGCGCTCTTCGACGCCGCGCGCGTAAAAGGCATAAGGGAAATTCTGGAGGAGTCCGGCATAGCGAGCGCGGAGAATCTCCTCATAAGCCGCGTCGTGGCGAAGAGCGGGCGCAATAAGATATTCATAAACGGAAGCCTCTCGACACTCATGACCTTGAACGAGATAGGCCGCCGTTGCATAGACATATACGGGCAGAGCGAGCACCAATCCCTTACGCGGCCGGAGGAGCACGTCGAGATATTGGACTCGCTCGGCGGGACGTCCGCCATGAGGCGCGAGATGCACGACTCCTATTGGAAGTGGGCGGCGGCCCAGAAAAAGCTTGACGAGTTCGTCTCCGGCATGAAGTTGTCGGTCGAGGAGAGGGGACTTATCGAGGCGCAGGTGAAGGAAATCTCGGATGCCGCGCTCAAGGAAGGCGAGGAAGAGGAGCTTAAAAAAGAAAGGGAGAGGCTACGCAATTCGGAGAGGCTTTCGATGGCCGCCGGAAGCGCCGAGAGGGACCTGTACTCGGACGAGCACAGCATCCTCGGGCGGCTCAGGGCCGTCATAAAAGAACTCAAGGACGTTTCCAAGATTGACGGAAGGTTGGAGGGCACGGCGAAGAAGATCGAGGCGGCGTTTTTCGAACTCGAGGATTCGTCCGGTTTTTTGAGGGATTACGCCGCGTCTCTGGATGCGGACCCGGCCCGCCTCGAAGAAATAGAGGCGAGGCTCCATACGATAGAAAAACTCAAGAAGAAATACGGACCGACCGTGAAAGAGGCGCTTCAAAAAAAAGAAGCCATGGACTTGCGCCTCGCGAAGGTCGAAGATTACGATATAAGCCTTAAAACCTTGAAGGAAAGCGCCGCCATGGCAAGGGAAGAGGCCGTTATGGTGGCCGAGTCCTTGAGCGAATCGAGAAGGGCGAAGGCCGTTGAATTCAAGATGGGCGTTGAGAAGGAACTCTCGGAACTCGGCATGAAGGGCTGCGTCTTTCAGGTCGCGATAGAGACGGACAGGAATCCCGACGGGAGCATCCGCTTCGGCGAAAAGGGTGCGGAGAGGGTCAACTTTTTCATAGCCGCGAATCCCGGCGAGGGGTTAAAGCCGCTCCCGCGCGTGGCATCGGGAGGGGAACTATCGAGGATAATGCTCGCCATAAAGGGGTTGACCTCCATGGGCAGGGTTTCGACCCTCATATTCGACGAGGTTGAC
The DNA here is from genome assembly GCA_035655515.1 of Thermodesulfobacteriota bacterium. GTDB lineage: Bacteria > Desulfobacterota > GWC2-55-46 > GWC2-55-46 > DRQE01 > JBBTLC01. Next base: position 2,342 of record DASRUI010000088.1, on the reverse strand, counting down.
GCGGGGATAGGCGCGGTAACGGCGGCCGTGGTGGGGCGGAAGATAAAAAACGTCAGCAAAAAGCATCAGGTGATTTGCGTAACCCACCTTCCTCAGGTGGCGGCCTTCGCGGACAGCCACTACCATGTCGAGAAGGTGAAGACCGACGACGGCCGCACCGTGACGCGGGTAAAGAAATTGTCCGCCGAGGAGAGGGTCGAGGAGATAGCGTCGATGCTCGCGGGCGCCAAGGTAAGCGATACCACGCGCAAACAGGCAAAGGAGATGCTCGCGGCCTCAATCAAGTAGTACGCGGATACAGGCGGTTCCCCCCTTTTTCAAAGGGGCAGGGTTCCTCCGCCAAAGGCGGACGAAGCATTGCAACGGGAAGCGAGGGGATTGGAGGAAGTTTTGGTAAGGAAGGCTCTTCTTAAAGACGTAAAAGACATATACGACATGGTGGAATTCTACGCCCGGAAGGGCGAGATGCTCCACAGGCCGCTTAACGAGATATATTCGTATCTTCGGGATTTTTACGTTTTCGAATCGGGCGGAGCGGTCGTGGGCGTCGCCGCTCTCCATATATGCTGGGAGGATTTGGCCGAGATACGGACCCTCGCGGTAAGAGAGAACGCGGGCGGCCGCGGCATAGGGACGAGCCTCGTGAACGCCTGCCTTGACGAAGCCCGGATGTTCGGAGTAAAAAGGGTTTTCGCGCTTACCTATAAGCCGGCCTTCTTCGAAAAACTCGAATTCAAATCGGTGGACAAGGCCATACTGCCGCAAAAAATCTGGGGAGATTGCATAAAGTGCGTCAAGTTCCCGAATTGCGACGAGAACGCGGTGCTGAAAGAACTCTAAGATGGAAAAAGACTTAGACAGAGCGGTTGTGATACTCGCAAACCTACTTAAGGGCAGGGCGTCGAGTTTCGAGATATTCCTGAATTCGACCACCGGGGTAAGCGTCGAGGCGAAGGAAGGCAAGGTTGATTCTTTCAAGCTCAAGAAAAGCATTGGCGCCGGCATAAGGACAATATCCGACAAGAGGCCCGGTTTCGCGTTTTCGAGCGTTTTGACCGACGAGGCCCTTGAAAAAACCGTTTCTTTGGCCTTATCCGGCAGCCTTGGCGCGAGCGAAGACCCTCTCGCGGGTTTCCCATTTCCCAAAAAATCCAATGCCTCGCTCGACTTGCTCGACGATTCTTTCGGCAAGACGACCGAAGAGGAGAAGATAAATACCGCCCTTCGCATAGAAGAGTGCGCCATGAGTTTCGATAAAAGAATCAAGAGGGTCAGGAAGGCCTCTTACGGAGAGACCTTTTCCTTCTCAAGGGTCGTGAACTCGAACGGGGTTGACGTCTCGGAAAGCGAGACTTTTTATTCGGCCTCTGTCATGGCCGTTGCCGAGGATAAGGGAGAATCCCAGATGGGGTGGGAGACGGGCATGGGGCATAAAAGAAAAGCGATTGACCCGTGTTTCATAGGAAAGGGCGCGTCCGTCAGGGCAATCGAGCTTTTGGGCGCGAGGCAGATAGGCACGATAAGGTGTCCGGCGGTTTTCGAAAATATAGTGGTAACCGAGTTTATCTCCGCTCTTTCTTCGGCCTTTTGCGCTGATTCTATACAGAAGGGAAAATCAGTCCTCGCCGGGAAAAAGGGCAACAAGGTGGTATCGGATAAACTAAACGTCTTTGACGACGGCATCATGAAAGACGGGTGGGGAAGTTCGCTCTTCGACGCGGAAGGCGTGCCGAGGCAAAAGTCGCCTCTTCTTATCAAAGGCGTTTTACAGGGCTTCCTTTACGATACTTACTGGGCGAAACGCGAGGGTGTCGAGTCAACGGGTAACGCCGAGAGGGGCGGATTCAAGGGTTTTCCCTCCATAGGCGTGTCGAACCTTTACATTGAAAAAGGCGATAAGACCCTCGAAGCTCTTTTTAAGGACATGGGCAAGGGGCTTTTCATAAAAGAGATAATGGGAGCCCACACCATAGACCCGATAAGCGGGGATTTTTCCCTTGGCGCGACCGGTTTTTGGGTTGAAAACGGGGCCTTGGCCTACCCCGTAAAGGGCATTGCGATAGCCGGGAATCTCCTCGAACTCTTCTCAAGGGTTTCGGCAGTAGGCTCTGATATGCGTTTCATGGGCTCGGTCGGCTCTCCGAGCCTCCTCTTCTCCGAATTAAGCGCGAGCGGGGCGTAGGGTAACGCCTTCCTTGTGATGACGGTAACAAGCAGGAGACCTCCTGTTTTCCTTGTAAAATCCGGTATTATCTATTATATTTAGCGTATGAGGCGGAATTCATGAACAGCGACCGGCTTGCAAATATAAAGGAACGTCTTGCACAGGTATTGCAAAGGAA
>DASRUI010000087.1:0-11398 GCA_035655515.1 Thermodesulfobacteriota bacterium | reverse complement strand
GAGGGCAAACGGGAAACTGCTTTTTTAGTCCGCCGTAAACGGCGTCGAATCCCGCGCGAGGGGCGCCCATCAAAAAGATGGGCCGCGGTCACAGGATGCGGCCGAGGAGAAGAATCGTCATGGAGCGGGTTTTCCTGCCCGCGGAACGCGGGCAAAAAGGTCATGGTGACGCGAAGGATTACACGCTAATCTTAACACCGCCCCGCCTTGTTGTCAAGACGGCGGCCGGGAAAAAGTCACTTGCCTGTCTTTAAAAAGTGCTCGCGCCGGGCAATTCTCCTGACCGCCTCGACGTCTATCCTGCTCCTGAACGCCGCGGGGAGCGCTTCGAGATAGGCCGGCAGAAACTCCTCGTCAAACCACTTTTCCTCTCCGATTTGAAAGGCGGTGCGGCAAAACCTGACGAGGTCTTTGCTTGCGCCTTTCGCGTCGGGCCTTGCGAAAAACCTTGTCTGGTCGAGATCAACGAAGAAGCATTCGAGACCATTCCCCGCCTTCGTAACCAGTATGTTTGACCATTTAAGGTCGCCGTGCACGGCCCCGGAGAGGTGCCAATCGGAAAGCGCGCGCGAAAGTTCCTTCGCGAGACCCGGCATGCCCTTAAAGACGCCGTTCTTGTGCATGACGGCGAGGTTCGGGGCGTCTATGTACTTTGAAATATACAAAGAACTCCTGTGGTCGCGCGCGTCGAGGAAACCAAGCGGCTCCGGGACGTTAAGCCCCTTTGCAAAGAGTTTACGGGTAACGTCGTAGAGGCGCCCGGCCCTCGAGCCCAAGAGCCTGTTTGCGAGCGAATGCAGTCCCCCTCTCGCGTTTATGCGCTTTACGAGCATGTCAAAGGGGATTCCGAACGGCTTGCCGTAAAGAACGCCGACCGCGGTGGACGCGCCTTTTTTTATAAAAGAAAAACGTCCCTCCGACGCAAGGCGGTCCGTGTCCCAGACGACGGAGACGACCTTCCGGGTATGCCGGGTTTGCAAGAACCTCCCCGTTGCGCGAGGCGTATCTATTTTCATGTCAATCGGCTTCATTGAATCTTAACGGCCTATTCTGTCATCGCGAAGAAACCCTGAAACAACCCTTCTGCCGTTCTACCGTTCGCCCTTCGCAAGCTCAGGAGGCTCAGGGTTTGGGGCAGGCTCCGCGACCGGTCCTTAAAAGGCCGGGATTACGCGCGAACATCCGGCTTTTAGCCTCAGTTTATAATAAACGGCCTTAAACGAATATGGACGGAGTTTTAGAGCCTTATCCAAAGCCGTTGCCATGCTTACGCGGTCCTCCGCCGTTTTAAAGCCTTCCCTGACGTACTTCAAGTACTCCGTGAAGAGGTATTTGCTTATGAGCCTCTTCACATGCCCTGTCTCCGGAAAGGCGGATAGTTTTTCAAGCGCCATCATCTTTTCCCGCCTCATCCATAAAGGCCTTCCCTTTGATATGTTGGTTTCGTGCATGCGGTAGTTCACCACGGCCTCGTCGAGGCATGAAACGCGGCCGCGCAGGGCGATAAGATAGCTCATGCAGGCATCCTCGGTGTAGAAGTCCTCGTCGAAGCCGCCGAGCCCTCTCAAGAACGAAGTCCTGTACATGCCCGCGTGGAAGCATATCCTGGCGTTGCCTTCAAGAAAATCCTCGAAGGTATGCCTATCGCTCCTGAACATGCTTTTAGCCCTGCCTGCCGGGGCTATCGGCCTTCCGGATTTGTCCATGTGATTCAGTCTGCCGAAAACCGCATCCGCCTCAGGATGGGCCTCCATGTACTCCACCCTTTTCCTTACGGCGCCGGGAAGAAGCACGTCATCCGAGCAGACCTCGCAGAAATACTCGCCGCGAGACGTCTTAAGACCGAGACTCATGGTCTTTCCCACGCCTTCGTTCTTTTTTGATATGTATGTGAACGGACGAGGGCGAAGGGCGTTGAGACCTCTGACCTTGGCGTCTGTGGAGTCGGTCGAGCCGTCGTTTATGACAATCAACTCCATATTCGGATAATCCTGTTCGAGAATGCTTTTTATGCATTCCACGACGTAGTTTTCGTGGTTATAGGTCGGGACAACGACGGTTACGAGAGGGGGTTTGCGCTCCATGCCTGATTTACCCCTCTTTCGCCATGATGAAAATAAGACACTCGCTTTTGGCGATTATCACGTTTCGCGGAAACCCTTCCCCCTTGCCGAAAAAATACTCCGCATTGCCTCTGAGTTCCTTTATGACAAAACCGGTTTTGCCCGCTATATGCTCTATTTCCCAATGCGGCAGCGGATTAATATGATAAGCGAGATTTTTCGGCGTAAACCAGTGGAAGTATCCCGTTTTAGCGAATATCTTTTTGCTGCGTTGCGAAAGTATGTTCGGCGTGGTCAAAAAAAGAAAACCGCCTTTCTTTAAAACGCGATTCGCCGTCCTGAATAATCTCCACGGGTTCTCGATGTGCTCGACTACCTCCTGACACATTATGAAATCGAAGGTTTCGGGAGCGAAAGGCAATTGGCCGTCGCTATTCAAATCGAATCTCACGTTTTTCTCGTCTTCCTTCTCTATTCCTATGTCCGAGTTTACGACATCGAACCCGATATCTTGCAACATGCCGCTTACATGCCCTGTTCCGCCCCCGAGATTAAGCAACCTGTTGTTGCCGCTTTTTTTTTGAAGCATGTCCGCGAGCAGGAGCAGGCTTACTTCAAGGGTTCCGGGCGCGGCATGACAATAGAGGGCGTCGGCCGCGTATCTTTTATTGCCGTAATAAAACCTGCTCTCTTTATGGGGGTATTTCTTTTTCAGAAGAGAAATCAAATCATCGTCTTCAAAAGGCAACCTCTTTGTCTTCCTTAAGATATTGCTAATCATATTGAGCATGGTTTTACCTTATAATGTCCAGTTATAATCCTTCTCATAGCCAAGGTCAATCAACAACTTCCCAAGGGATTGTTTTGTGCGTTCCACTACCGTCGGGGTGAAGCACTTTTTCCATCCACCGCAGAGGCCTTTGTTTGAGATGTGCATACCATGAATCATTGTATCCTTATCCCACGCCTTGAAAGTATCGAACCTCTTTGAACGTTCCAAATTGGCTTCAAGCGATGTCTCGGCAAGGATATGCGCTAATCTCTCGTTATCCAGAGGTATTAGAAACTGATCGGCAATCATGGAAATCAACAGAGCTTCGTTTTTTAGAAAATAATTTTCATATCTGATGAAGATAACATTTGGCATTTGGCGGCTTTCATAGAGGGCTTGGGGATTGCGTGCCTCAATAAATACTTCAAGGGACTTACATAAAGCCTTCTCGGCGCCTTCTTTTTGCCATATTTCGGCGTAAACACGCTGCGCATTCGAAGTGATAATATCCCTTGGGTCACGAAAAGGAAATAACGTCGGTTCTGTGCTAAAATTATTTTTCCCGTGAGTTTTCCGGACACTCAACCCCAGCAACTTCGCAGACTGTGCGAGAAAAGTGGACCCGCTGGCCTCCCAGCCGGCGATGACAATGCTGTCCAACCTAAGCGCAATCACTCTTGACGCACCGGTTAAAACCCGCTTTACCTCATTGAGCCTTCCGGCAATTTCCTTGATGCCTTTTTTAATAATACTCTTACCTCGCAATTTTATTTATTGGCCCCATTCACCGCCGCAATAAAAAACTACGCTACCTTTCCCTCGACAACGCGGCGTTATCCCATGCCGCTTTGTCGACAAAAATAGTGTTTATCCATGTATCGGCATGAACCATATATCCCACGGACTGCATATATTCCGTAATTTCGGCAACTTTCTTCTCCTCAGCATACGTTATCGTTTCTATACAGAAAACTTCCGGACGAAAACTGCCGAAATCGAAACTTCTTAGTATCTCCATCTCCAACCCCTCGACATCAAGGGATACAAGGTTTGGCTTTTGGCTGAAGTGTTTCTTTACGACATCGTTGACATTAAGAACGTTGATTTTCAATATTTCTTTGATTTTCTGGTTTCCGAAACTACAGTACCTTTCTGCCGTTTCTTTCGAGAAGGTGCTTAGTGTGCTTGCATCCGTTGTTATAACATAAAAATCAAGAGAACCCTCCTTTGCCGCAATCCCGGCGTTCAAATTTATATCGCGTCCCCTTTTTGAAAGGAGTCTTTTGAATAAAAACGGATTGGGCTCGATATTTACGCCCGTGCATCCCTTTTGGTAAAACAAGAACGTATTGTTAAAATGAAAAGGATCGTGCGCGCCGATATCAAGATAACTCGGCTTTTTAATGCGCATGGTATTGAGAATAAAAGCAATGATTATATCCTCGCCGCATTGCGAATAGGATATTTTATATTTCCTCTTAAGACTCTTTCTTAAATCCTTTAAAATCTTTCCCAGAAAAGACTTCTTTTTTTTCTCTCTCATGTGCCGTCCTTTCACGACATATCGAAACTATACCCTTATCCATCCCTGCGGTATCAAATCTCTCGTGTCCAACTCCTTCTTGTTGAACCATTTTTTGGGGGCTATGACAATCTTGTTCGGATTTCCGCAGAGCCACGCCCCCCACCAGGAAAAACTGCTGTTGGCGATGATGTGGCGCTTACAAAGACTCATGAGCCTCATATCCTCGCAAGCCATGTCCGGGCCGTTCTGGTCCATGAAGTCCGCCGGATGCGCGAACCTGAGGTTTTCCTTTGCCCATTGGATGTCGTCGGAAAAGACAAAGAAATGGGGGTCTTTCACGTTTTTCGCAATCTTTTCTATCGCGGCCCCGTAATATTCCGGCGAACAGACCCCGAAATCCCTGTTGACCTTCGGATTGGCAACGTAATCCCCCCTTCTTATATGAAGGGAGACTGATTCGGTATTCCTTATGACATCCGCAATCCTGCCGTTAATCTCATCCGGTTTCGCCTTGAACGTAAAATCCTTCCTGATTATGTCTTCGATATCCTTGAAATATTTCTCGCTCTGCCAATATCCCTCCAGATAAACGCTTCCGCGCGAGTCGGGAATTCCGGGGTGATATTTTTCGCGGACATAGGTTTCCTTGCCCGCGCGCCGTTTTAAGAATCCGAGCAATCTGCTTTTGGTTTCTTTTTTTAAAAGACGAATTTCTTCTTGCCCGGCAAAATCTTTTATGACATTAAACGCGCCCAACCCGTATTGTCTCGAAGTGTTGGTCTCCTTGATTTTTCCGAAAGAGGTTACGTCGAGTTTTAAAACCGCGTTATTGACGCGCGCGAGCCGCCGGGCGCACGCGTACTGAAACATCTGGTTGCCGAGACCGCCCGAGAGGTGCGCTATAATCAAAGGTTTCGAATCCGCTTTGCTTAAAACAGCCATTCTATCGTCTCGCAAGGTCTCTGTTTTTCCCATACCACTCGATGGTTCTCTTAAGACCTTCTTCAAAAGAAATCTTTGCCTCGAAGCCGAACCCCTTCTTTGCCTTCGACGTATCGAGGCATCTCCTCGGCTGGCCGTCGGGTTTCGTGGAATCCCACACTACATCCCCCTTAAAACCGATAATCTTAACTATAAGGGAGACGAGTTCCTTTATGGAAATCTCGAATCCCGCGCCTAAATTCACAGGCTCGCTCTTGTCGTATTTTTCCGCGGCAAGGACTATCCCCTCGGCGCAATCTTCGACATAGAGAAATTCCCTCGTCGCCCTTCCGCTCCCCCATACCGTTATCGAAGGTTCCCTCTTTTCCTTAGCCTCGACGCACTTTTTTATAAGAGCGGGTATGACGTGCGAGGAGGACGGGTCGAAGTTGTCCTTCGGGCCGTAGAGATTTACCGGCAAAAGATATATGGAATTGAATCCGTACTGAGCCCTGTACGCCTGAGACTGCACGAGGAGCATCTTCTTGGCCAGCCCGTACGGGGCGTTTGTCTCTTCCGGGTACCCGTTCCAGAGGTCTTCTTCCTTAAAAGGAACCTGCGTAAACTTGGGATAGGCGCAGATCGTGCCGAGGGCGACGAATTTCTTCAGCCCGAAGAGCCTTCCCTGCTCCATCATCTGCGCGCCCATCATCAGATTTTCGTAAAAGAACCTGCCCGGATTTTCGCGGTTAGCCCCGATGCCCCCGACCCTCGCGGCGAGATGTATAACCGTGTCGGGCCGCGCGTCCTTGTAAAGTCTTTTACAGGCCTCGTTCTCGATAAGGTCGTAGTCTTCGCTTTTCGGGATAAAAATATCCCTGCAACCCCGTTCTTTCAGTTTTTCAACGACAAAACCGCCGAGGAAACCGGAACCGCCCGTTACGGTAACGCGTCTTTTCTCCCAGAAACCCATAATCCAAGCCCTCGCCATGTTTGAAGTGGTTAACACAATCTACTCGTCAATCCCCTCCGCCCCCCTTTGTGAAAGAAGGGAACCGCCGTTCCGCGCCACTACTATTATCCTGCCCGAAAAATACGGCCTCAAAGCGGAGATGAGCCTTGGTATCTGGTATTTCATTTTATAAAAGTTCTTTCCGAGATACCACTTGCTCTTGTTGGAAAAAAATATCTCCTCGACGTCAAAGGAATGGCGCAGAAGGAGATGCGTAAGGGTTGCGGGGTCGTACCAGCAGGTATGCTCGCTGTGGACTTTTATCCTGTTTTTCCTTAAGATGCGATAAAAGCTGCCTATGCCGAAGGCATTAGAGGTGGTGATTATGAGCGTGCCGCCGAGGTCGAGATGCTTCTTCATGTTGTCGAGGAAGCGTCCCGGGTTGCTTAAGTGCTCTATTACCTCGCCCGCGACTATGCAATCGAACTTCCTTCCGAGGTCCATCTTCTCCGCGTCGGCGGCTATTACGTCAAAACCGTCCTCTCTCATGGCCTTAGCGCCTTCCTCGTCCAGATCAACGCCTAAAAGCTCCTTCGCGTGCTCCTTAAGAAAGATGTGCAGCCCCGTGCTCATGTACTTCCTCACGCCGCCGGGCCTTGAATCCACGCAACCGATGTCGAGAACGGTTTTGCCCTCGACGCAAGGCTCTATCGCGCTGAGCCTGTTTTTTATGACTCTGATATTCTCGAACACTTTTTTAAGCGCCTCCGTAAACGTCCGCTGAAAGCAAAGCCGCGCCCATCATGCCCCTGTCAATAAGAGACGCAAGCCTTCCGCTCCCGCCACTCACGTTTATCCCTGCTTCTTCCGTCGCTCAACCCCCGCGCGAAACAAGGCCGGAGTAGCCGTAATGGCGCATCCAGCGGCTCTCCCTCACCTTCCCGTAAAATTCCGTAAGCTCGGTGGCGGAACCGAAGGCGTATGCCCTTTCCTTTTTAACGCTCTTTGCGGCTTCGCTTATGGCGCTGTCCTTCGCATCCAGACCGCAAAATCCGGAAAGCTTTGCGAGGCAGGTTTTCGGGTCGTCTATGAAATTTTCGAATTTTATGACCATTCTTTCGTTGGATATGCCAGAGAGCGTCTCTTCGGCCCTATCGACATACTCTTCCCACAGCGTGAAACCGCCTTCGAGGCTTAGGCACCTGACAGACCCGCTGAAGCCGGCCCGCAAGAGATAAGACCCCTTTGTTTTGGGCGGCGGCTTGACCCCTGATTTAAAAAAAACATCCCTGAGCATCTTGAGATAAGGCCCCTTTTCTTCGGGCGGCGGCTTGACCTCAAGTTTGGAAAAAACATTCGCGAACATCTCCTTTTGCTTTTCAAACTCCTTTCTCTCCCTCACCCTCAGGCTTTCCGCGACGTCCACGCCGTTTCTCACGACATATATTATCTTCGCCTCCGGGAAAATCTTGAGCCAGACCGGAAGGGTAAAGGTGTTACGAGGGTCTTTCCACGCCCATGGCTTCGGAAGACCTTTGAGGCCGCCGCAGGAGGCGTAATTTTCCGGGCCCATATAGCCGCTGACGCCCTCGGACGATAAATCGGCCTCCACGCACTTTACCGTCATGTCCAATGCCTCCGTATTCTCCGAAAAATACCTCGCCGGGACGGGGTTGTCCCAGTTCGCGCCTATCCTTTTAAGGATTTCGATGTTTATTGAAAGAAAATATACGGATTCGTCATTATCCTCAACCTCGCTGCCGACAAAAAGCCCCAATCTTTCCGCAAGCCTCGTAACAAGGGTTGTTCCCGAACGATGCATGCCGATGATGATTACGGGATTTTTAACGCACCTGATCAAGATTCAGCCGCCTTTGTGTTTGTTTTTTTTTGTCGAATCCGGCGAATTTCCTTTCAATTGCATGGAATAAAACCGGGCGTATTCGCCGCCGAGTTTCAAAAGTTCTTCGTGCCTGCCGATTTCCGCGATTCTTCCGCCCGACAGCACCACAATCCTGTCCGCGTTTTTTACGGTCGTAAGCCTGTGGGCTATGACGAAGGTAGTCCTGTCTTTCATCAGGTTATCCAGCGCCGTTTGTATCTTGTGTTCCGATTCGCTGTCAAGCGAACTTGTCGCCTCGTCAAGGATAAGAATGGGCGCGTCTTTCAAGATGGCCCTCGCGATGGAAAGCCTCTGCCTCTCGCCGCCGGAAAGCCTCGCCCCGGCTTCGCCTATGACCGCATCGTAGCCCTTCGGCAGTCTCGATATGAAATCATCCGCGTTCGCGAGCTTTGCGGCGCGTTCTATTTCATCAAAGGTCCTTTTGTCGTCGCCATAGGCGATATTCCTCTTTACGGTATCGTCGAAAAGAACTACGTCCTGCGACACTATGGAAATCAGGGACCTGAGCGTTTCGAGGGTAAATTCCCTTATATCCGTTCCGTCTATAAGGATTGCCCCTTCCGTTACGTCATAGAACCTCGGCAAGAGGTTTACGAACGTCGTTTTTCCGGCGCCGCTTGCCCCGACAAGGGCTATCCTCTCCCGTTTCCTTACAACGAGGTTTATGCCGTTCAGCACGTTTTTTCTCCCGTAATCAAAACACACCCCCCTGAACTCAACGGTCTCGCTCAAGGCGCTTAGCGTTTTTTCTCCCGGCTTTAAAGCCGGCTCCTCCTCGATATCCATGACATTAAAGACCAACGTGGCGGCGACAATGCCCTGCTGGATGTTGAACTGCATCCCGCTCAAGGGCTTGGTAGAGCGGTAAAGCAAGAGAAGCGCGGCAAAAAAGGACAGGAAGGCCTCCGGCGCCAGCGTTCCGATGTTTATCCTGTACGCCGCGTACCATATGGTGAGGGCGAAACCGACCGCCCCTATGGTCTGCATAAGCGCGGGCGATATGCCCCTTATTCTTACGGCTTTGACGGCCCTTCCGGTAAATTTTTCGTTCTCCTCCCGAAATCTCGACGCCTCGTAGCCTTCCATGCAAAATGACTTCACGACCCTTATGCCCGAAGCCGCCTGATACACAAGAGACGTGAGGTATCCCATGGAGGACATCCCTTCCCTCGACAGATTCTTCGTCTTTCTGCTCAGTTTGACCGCTGGATACAGAGCAAGCGGAAACATGATCAGGGCGACGATGGCAAGTTTCCAGTCCATCGCTATTACAACGCCTGTGAGCACGATTATCGAAAATAATTCTTTCGGTATGGCGACGATATCCGTCGCTATCCTCGAAAGGAAATTAACGTTGTTCATGAGTTTCGTGGAAATCTTCCCCGTGGAGGTTTGGGTAAAATAACCGAGCGGCAATCTCAACATGTGTTCGTAAAGTTTATTCCTTAAGTCCGCGACCATCTTATGACTGACATAGCCCATATGGTAGATGTTGCCGTAAGAGGCGAGCCCGTTTACGATTGAAATTATTATTATCGAAAAGGGGACGAAGAAAATAAGGTCTTCCTTCGGTATGCTGATATCAAACGGCGCGAGTTTTACCGTCTCCGGACCTCCCTTCGCGAAAAGTATCATTATGGACGGCCCGATGAGGTAGGCAAGGCTTCCGTTCGTGACGGCGAACGCAATCATGCACAAAACAGCGAAAACAAGCCTGAGCCGGTAGGGTTTCAAAAAACTCAGCAATCTGAGATATACGCGCATAAGGTTTTATATCCTGAAATTCAAGGAAAAATCCAGCGTAAGGTTCGGGTTGTGATACGGGTCTCCTTTTCTGAAAATATGCCGCCATCTTTTCCGCAAAAGTTCCATCTCCCTCTTGGCTCTCTGTTTCTTTTCCGGCGTGTCCTCGCTCCCGCGCGTCTTTGATTCATGATGGTAAAGCTCCGCGTAAGGGGTGAAAACAACCAGATACCCTTTGTCCCTTATTTTCAAACACAAATCAACGTCGCCGAACGCGACCGGGTACCCCTCGTCAAAACCGCCGACTTCACGGAATACTTCTTTCCTGACCATCAAACACGCGGCGGTAACCGCGGAAAGATTCTGGGTGATTATCAGGCGGCCGAAATAGCCGGAAGAATCTTTGGGAGAATCCCTGTGAAAATGGTCTGCGCCTCCGCCGTACACTATAACGCCCGAGTGCTGGACGGTGTTGTCCGGATAATACAGTTTCGCGCCAACGGCCCCGACCTCCGGTCTCCCGGCGTGCTCAAGCATGCTTTCAAGCCAATCGGAACTTATGACCTCGGTGTCGTTGTTTAAAAACAAAAGGACCTCCCCGGCGGCAAAATCGGCCGCGAAGTTGTTGATCGCCGAAAAATTAAACGGCCCTTTCCATTCTATGACCTTTACGTTTTCAATCTTCGCCAGTTTATCATACAATTCAAAAGTATCCTTTTCAAGACTCCCGTTTTCAACGATGATTATCTCGAAATTCTTATAAATGGATTTATCCACAATTGATTCAACGCACCTTTTTAAAAAATCGGCATGGTCTCTCGTGGGTATTATTATGGATACCTTCGGGTTATTGCCTGTTTTATGGATTGTTCTATAAAAACCGGGAGACAATCCCTCTTCTACGCTTCCGTCCAATCCAATCCTTTTAAGATGGCCGGAAAGCGCTCTTTTTGCGGATTCGGCCGCGATATCTCCGTTCCACGCGCCTTCGCGCCTCCGGTGATAAAGAATTTTAGGCATGTGCGCTATGCCTTTTGCCTTTTCCGTTGCCCTTAAAATCAGGTCATAGTCCTCGCTCCCGTCATAACCGGTTCTGAAACCCCCGACCTCGTCGAGAAGCGTCTTTTTAATAACCGAAAAACGGCCGATATAATTATAACTTCTTAAGGTGTCGGGACTAAAGTCCGGCTTGAAAAACGGCTCGGATCTTTCCTTTCCATCCTCCGAAATTTTATCTTCGTCCGAGTATATGAAATCCGCAAGGGGGTTTTCGTTTACGGCCTTCACGACCTCAAAGAGCGCAAAGGGCGAGAGAGTATCGCGGGGGTCGAGCATCGTTGCAAAATCCCCGGTTGCGAGTGTCAGCGCCTCATTTAGATTGCCGGCAATGCCTTTATGCGTATCCAAGAACTTTACCTTTATGCGGGAATCCTTTTTTGAATAGTCAACGAGCATGTCTTTTAAATCGCCGTCGCCGCGGGCCGCAATAACGAGTTCCCAGTTTGAATAGGTCTGCTTC
>DASRUI010000086.1:0-10147 GCA_035655515.1 Thermodesulfobacteriota bacterium | reverse complement strand
TAAGAGAAATACGCCCTTACGGAATCATTAAATCCAAAACTCTCGGCACTTTGTTTCTTTTCGCTGTCTTCTTGGGTTGCTTCTTCTTTGATAAGATACGCGCTCATGGAAACCTCCGGTATTAAAATTAATTCCAAAAACGCCCCCCGCCTTAGGCGGGCGGGGGCATGTTCTTAGTTCGACGCGGCCGCGTACTCGAGAAGCCCCTTCTGAGTGGGCTTCATGCCCTTAGAGCCCTTTTTCCAGTTGGCCGGGCAGACCTCTCCGTGCTTTTCGTTAAACTGAACCGCGTCTATGACGCGTAGCATCTCGTCCACGTTCCTTCCGAGCGGGAGGTCGTTTATCGTTATGTGCCTCAACTTCAAGTCCTTGTCTATGATGAAAAGGCCTCTCAGGGCGATGCCCGGCTTTTCAAGAAGCACCCCGTATTTGGCGCAGATGCTCTTGTCGAGGTCGGCGACCAGCGGAAACGACACCTCCCCGACGCCGCCCTTATCGCGGGGCGTGCTTCTCCACGCGACGTGCGTGAACTGACTGTCCACGGAGACGCCTATGACCTCGGCGTTCCTTTCCTTGAATTCCGCTATCCTGTCGCTTAAGGCGATTATCTCGGTCGGACACACGAAGGTGAAATCCAGCGGGTAGAAAAAAAGCGCCACGTACTTGCCCTTGTAGCTTGAAAGCTTCAGTTCCTTTATCGAACCGTCCGGCATTACTGCCTGCGCCGCGAAGTCCGGCGCCTCGAGTTGTCTCTTTGCTTCGTTCATTTTCTTTTCCTCCTTGTTTTTGGTTTTTTGGTTTTTTGTTCGTAAACCAGTCAATGCGCCTGCCCTCTGTTAAGGTCTAAAAAGACCCTTTTTATCCTCTTTAACGCAAAAAAAGCGCCGCCCTTCAGTTCTCGCACCCTCTGCACACGCCGTAAAAATCAACGTGGCTTCCTATGACCGTGAACTCTTTGAGCACGTTTTTCGGAAGAGCGAGCTCATTGGCATATTCGGCCATGACGTCCCCTATCCTTCCGCACTTGACGCAAACTATGTGGTGATGAACCTTGGTGTTCGGGTCGTAGCGCTTCCTGGCCGGGTCTATCGTAACCTCGGTTACGCCGCTCACATCCTTCAATGCCTGAATGGTGTTATAGACGGTTGCGAAGGAAACGGTCGGATGTTTCTTTTTTATGGCGATAAAGATATCCTCCGCCGTCGGATGGGTCGTGTTGCCTTCGAGATACTCGATCACCGCGATCCTCTGGGGCGTAAGCCGGAAGCCCTTTGCCTTATATTCCTCGATTATCCTTTTCACCGCGCCCCCTGATTGGAACTGTTTTAATCTTGGAATGATTATAATCATACTTCTCGGACTTGTCAAGTCTTTTTTTACGGTAAATTTTATCCCTCCTTATTCCTCGCCCGCTCGCGTAAGAACGGAACCAATCAAAAGCAAAACAATTTGATTTTTATCATTTACGAAAAGGCCGCCCTGTGCGACACTGAAAGCGAAAAGGAGGCTCATTCATGCTTTTTTCCCTGATGCACGTGATACACCTGATTACCGTGATTCTCTGGATAGGGGGGCTCGGATTCATAACCATACTCGTCCTTCCCCTCATAATAAAGATGCCTGACCCTCTCCAGAAGGTCCTTCTCTTTCAGAGGATAGAGCGCAAATTCGCCCCCATGGCGAGGGTATATACCGTGATAACGGGCATTACCGGTTTTATAATGATGTTCATGGCCGGCGCTCAAGGCATCCTCTTTACAAGGGCGGGCTTTCCGCTTCTTTTTATGTTAGGCGTGTGGGTTTTCTGGACGATAATGCTCTTCGGCCTCGAGCCGATTATCATAAGAAGGATGCTCGACAACATGGCCTCCGGCGGCACAAAGATGGAGATAGAGACTGTCTTTTCGCGGATGAACAGGCTACACTTCGCGCTTCTCGCTCTTTCTCTCGCGGCGGCGGCGGCGGGGGCGGCCTTTGCTCACGGATTTTTTATTTAATCGCGCCGCAAGCGCGCCCTCCCACCGAAGCAACATTTCCTTTGTCCCTGCTCCGCCCGCCGAATAACCCCCGAGCCCGCTTGCCCCTACGACCCTGTGGCACGGCACTATTATGGGCAAAGGGTTCTTGGCGCAGGCGCCTCCTACCGCCCTCGCCCCTCCTTTAACGCCTATCTCCGCGGCCACATCGCCGTAACTCCTCGTCTCTCCGTACGGAATGCGCGAAAGCGCGCGCCATACCTTAATCTCGAATTCAGTGCCTTCCGGGTCAATATCCAAATCGAATAAAACCCTTTTGCCCTTGAAATACGAATCCAGAAGTTTAAAAAGCCGCACGAACCCCTCTTTTTTCTCGACCAGCCGGTATTTTGTTTTAAGCCCGGCAACGAACCCGGCCTTGCCCGCGCCCACGCAAAGCCCTTTAAGCCCCTTATTGCCCGAAACGACGAATATCTCTCCTATGGGAGAGGAGAACCGGCCTATCGCCAATATATTTTTCGGTTTTTGACTTAATAAGGACATATCTGGTATATTTAGGAAGACCTTTGTATTTTGTAACTCAGGGCTTTAGCCCTGATAATCTCATTATCCGTGATACACATCAGCCCTTCCGCCTCAGGCGGAGGGCTGAGTTACACACCAAAACTGCCACGCGTAACTCAGGGCTTTAGCCCTGATAGAACGCAAGGAGGAGACATCTCTCATGAAAAGAATACTGCTTATAATAACTGCTCTCTTCTTAGCCGGAGGAGTAGCGCTTGCCGCGGGACACCAAATGATAGATTCGGACGGACTTAAGATTATGATGAAACAGGGAAAAAATATAAAGATAGTGGATCTCCGGGAGCCGGAACTCTTCGGCGAAGGCCACGTGCCGGGCGCCATCAACATACCCTATGACGACGCCCCCGGCCGGGCGCTCAAAGAACTGAAACGAGACGAAACAATCGTCTTTGTCTGCCACGGCGGCCCTATGGGCGACGAGCTCGCGGAACTGCTCGTAAACAATAATTATAAGAAGGTCTACAACTTAACCGGCGGCATGAAAAAATGGAGCGGGTCGAAGGCCAAATAAGAAACGTTTATCTTGCGGAAGCCAGGACGGTCTTCGGCTCGGACATCATGGCCATCATCGAATCCCTTACCCGGGCGAAAGAGGCCATCTCCGAGGCGCTAAGCTTCCTTCTCGGCTCGGCCTTGACGGAAAGCGGGTTCACCACCCTGCCTCTTACCCTTATTTCGTAGTGAAGATGGGGGCCCGTCGAGATTCCGGTCGAGCCGACGTAGCCTATGACGGAACCCTGCTCGACCTTGCTTCCGTTCCTTACTCCCTTTTTAATGGCCTTAAGGTGCCCATAGGCGGTCTCATAGTTTGAATTATGCCTTACGACGACAAAGTTTCCGTACCCGCCCTTCCATCCCGCGAACACCACGCGCCCTGTTCCGGCCGTCTCAACGGGCGTTCCGGCCGGGGCGGCATAGTCTATGCCGTGGTGCGGCCTGTAGGTCTTATTTATCGGATGATAACGCTTTTTGGAAAAATAACTCGATATGCGCCTGTACCTTAAAGGCGATTTGAGGAGAGTCCTCGAAATGGAGCGGCCATCGACGTCATAGTACTCGCCCTTGCCGGACTTGTCCTCGTAATAAATGGCGGCGTAGCTCCTCCCCGAATTAACGACCTCCGCGGCCAATACCCTCCTCGAACCGATTTCTTTTCCTTCCGCCGAAACACTCTCGTAAACCGCGGCAAAGGAATCCCCCTTCCTCGTCTCGGTCGAAAAATCCACGTCCCACGCGAATATGTCGGACAGCTCCATTACGACCTCCGACGGCAATCCCGCCTCGACGCCGGAGGCGTAAAGGGAATTCTCTATGACGCCGCCCGCGCGCTTTACCGTTATGGCCGAGGGCACCTCGAACCGGCTGACAATAAAGCCGCTCCCTGAAGACTCCTCCCGCCTTATCGCCAACCCTTCGAGAGGCGCGTACCTGTACTCGACGCTCTCGACGCGGCCATCGGTCTTCACGACCTTAAAAACGTCCCCTTCCCTTATCCTCCGCGGGTCGTAAATCTCGGAGGCCGACTTGACTATGGCGGCCGCCTCGTCGTTCGAAAATCCGAGCTCGAAAAGCACCGCGTAGAAACTCCCGTTTTCCTTGACCGTCACCTCGAAGGTCTCCGCAGACGGACGAGCCGGGGCAATAACCTCGTTGGATTGGGGATTGCCGTGGAGCGAGCCGTTTACGAGGAAAAAGGAAAAAACGGATATCGCGAGGAATGACGAACCGAAAAATAAAGGCTTCGCGTTCGAGGAAGAAAAATCCCACGCGCGCTTTGAAAGGCTCTTTTTTGTTCCTAAATCCCGGTCTTCTTTAAAATAGTATTGCATCGGCTCCGGCTCGGAGAATTTTAATCATAATATAAAAAAACCCCCGTCTTGTCAAGGCGACCGCTCCCAACCCAACCTTGACAAGAAACAATTTCAAGATAAACTTTTATTGGATTTACTTTGCCATGTAGCTCAGGGCTTTAGCCCTGATACTCATCAGCCCTTCCGCCTCAGGCGGAGGGCTGATCTACTTGGATTTGGCGATGGATAAAAAAGCCAAGATACTCATAGCAGACGACGAGATATTCTTCCGGACAATTTTATCAGACCTCGTGAAAAACCTCGGGCACGAGTGCGTTCTGGCCGAGAACGGGCTTCAGGCGCTCGAATGCGCGGAGGCGAACAACCCCGACCTCGTAATATTAGACATCGTAATGCCCTTGATGGACGGCATCGAATGCGCGAAAAGACTCAAGTCAAACCCCCTTACCTCGCACACGCCCGTAATCATGGTCACCTCGCTTACGGACAGGGAATCCCGGATAAAGGCGCTCGAATACGGGGCGGAGGAATTCCTGAATAAACCCATTGACGAAATCGAATTCGCCGCGAGGATAAAAAACCTGCTTAAAATAAAAACATTCGAGGACTACCTTCTGGAGCACGAAAAAGAACTCGCGGGCGAGGTTCTGCAGAAAGACTATAGGCTCAGGACGGCCTACGAAGAGATAAAACACGCCTACATCCAGACCATATACAGGCTCACCCTCGCGGCCGAAAGGCGCGACAAAACGACCGGGGAACACATAAGGCGGATGAGCCTCTCGTCAAGGACTCTCGCGAGGAAACTCGGGTTGCCGGAAAACGAAGTCGAGGAGATATTTTTCGCGAGCCCAATGCACGACATCGGAAAAATCGGCATACCGGACTCGATACTCTTGAAACCCGGGAAACTCACTCCCGAGGAATTCGAGATAATGAAGACACACACCACGATAGGCGCCGAAATCCTCAAAGGCTCCGACTCCCCTATCCTCAAAAGAGGCGAAGAAGCGGCGCTTAGCCATCACGAAAAATTCGACGGAAGCGGATACCCGCGGGGGCTTACGGGAAAAGACATACCCATTTCCGGCCGCATCATCATCGTAGCCGACATATACGACGCGCTCCGAAGCTCGCGGCCGTACAGAAAAACCCCGTTTTCCCACGACGAGGCGATATTGGAGATGACGCGCACGAAGAACTTCTTCGACCCCGAGATAATCGAGGCGTTCCGGGAATGCGCCGGAGAGTTTGAAAATCTTTTCGACGGGAATAACGGGAAAAACGATTAACCAAAGCGCCTTGACGCCTCGCTTGAACTTCCGGCGCAAACTCTAAAAAACCCCGGGAGGATTATCCATCCCTATCCCCCGGTAAAACGCCGGACGTTACTTGTCCTTATGGCAGGAATTACAGAGTTTGCTTTCCTCTTTCCGCAATATATGCGGATGCCCTCCTCCGTGCGAAGAATGGCAGGTAACGCACAGCACTTCCGAGCCCTCGCCGTATTTAAGGTCAAAGGCCTTCCCGGCCTTGCCCCAGTCCACCTTTCCGACCGGATGGGAGGCGCGCCTGTGGATTCGGCCTTTGTGGCATTCCTCGCACATCGCCATGCCCGCGTCCACATGCTTCTTAATCCCCGGATAATGCGGGTCCATGCCGACAATCTTCTCTTTCGGAATGACCTCGCTTACGATTACGGTTGTCTTGGCGGGCTTCGTGGTTTTCCACGTAAACGCCGGCCGTTTCCCTATCCTCGCGACCGATATGTTCGTGACCGCCAACACACCCGGAGATTCGGACGGCTTTTTCACGTCGACGCTCTTGGGTTTGAACTTAATCGGCCCGGAAACGGACTTATTGCCTGATACGTCCTCGGCAATGGCGCGGACATAATACTTCTCTCCGGGCTGCATATTGTCCATTAAAAGCCTGTGCTCCGTGACGTATTGCCCCGGAGTTCCGTTCACCGTATTGCCGAACTTCTCGGAATCGCCGTATTCGAGTCTCGTCAACGACGGCTTCGTGGTTCTCCATGCCATAATAACGGAAGCAAAAACCCCTTTACCGACCTCTTCGACCCTCAAATCGCTTACAACAGGAAGGGTCTTATCGGTAAAAAACCCTCCGCTAATCTTCGAAGGCGCGACCTCGAGGGTTTCGGACTCGGCCTCTTTACCCAGACTGTCCTTTACCCTGACCTTTATCTTGTAGGTCATGACTTCATTTAAATCCAAAAACACGAGACTGTCAATCGAGTATGAGTCCACGTTAACGCTTGATTCCTTTACGTTCTCCTTTATGTGGCAGGCCGCGCAATCTTTCATCGCATCGGGGTGTTGGTACTCCTGATTCGTGATGAACAAGGCGACCTCGTTATGGCAGGCAACGCATCCGCCTTCCGCGAGTTCGAGCGGAACGGTTATCGGTATGGACGTGTCTTCAATAAGTTCGTTCATGCGCTCTTCGGAAACAGGCGCGGGCAACGTCGGAGACGAGAACGCCGTAACGATTGACGTATGGCCGGCGGGAACCGTTACCTCACCCTGAATGGAAGGCGAGATATTGGCGGTATAGACCTCCCCTCCCACGGTAATTATCTCGGTTCCCTTACCGTTGCTCGCGACTATGAAATCCGTGCCCTTTACCCCTACCACGGCCGTCCGGGTCTCTATCCTGAAAAACGACCCCTTGCCGCGGAAAAAACTCCCGACTACTACGCGCGCGTTTCCGCTTATGACCCTGAATACGGCGCTCCTCAAGTCGTTTTTTATCTCATACGCGTAACCTTTAACCTTCGCGCTTGAGTTCTGCCCGAGGCTTATGATGCTGTCGTCCTTCATCAAAATCTTGGCCCTCGAATTCACCCCTGTCAAGACAGTGTCGCTTGCGTAAAGCGGCTCCATCGCCTTTACCTGTGTCTTTTTGGCTTCATTCTCGCGCAATATCGAAACGTCCCCGGTCCACGCCACCACCGCGCCGACAGGCTCGGCCTTGTTTTCAGCCCGGACCGAGCCGGCAAGGCACAAAAGAAAAGCCGCGAGAAAAATGCCGATTCTTTTTTTGTAACGCATGGCGCCTTTCCTTTTTTTGGGATTAATTTGGTTAATCCCCCCTAACCCCCTTTGTCCGCATAAATGCGAGACCTCGCCTGCGGCGGGTAAAAGGGGGCAACCTTTTCCGTTACCTGTCAATGGCCGGCACGTAGGGCCGGTTTCTCAAGCCGACGTATTTCTGGTCAGGCCTGTATATGCGGTTCGTCTTAATCTGCTCGAGCCAGTGGGCGAGCCACCCCGAAACCCTGCCCGCGGCGAATATCGGGGTAAAAAGTTCCGGCTCTATGCCTATGGCCGTGAAGACTACTCCCGAGTAAAAATCCACGTTCGGATGAATCTTCTTTTTGGCGAGCTTTTCCAGCACGACTTTTTCAACCTCCTCGGCCGTCTCGACCAAAGGAGAGCAAATAAGGCCTTCCCTGCACAAAAGCGCCCTCGCGTAACGCTGCAAAATCGAGGCGCGCGGGTCCTTTGTCTTGTATATCCTGTGCCCGACCCCGGGTATCTTTTCCTTTTTTTCGAGCTTGCCTTCGATATAAGCCCTCGCGTTCTCCTTTGGGCCTATCTCTATAAGCATCTTTATCACCTCTTCGTTCGCCCCGCCGTGAAGCGGCCCGGAGAGGGTTCCTATGGCGGACGAAACTACCGTATAAGGGTCGGCCAAGGTCGAGCCCACGACCCTCGCGGAAAACGTCGAGGCGTTCATCGTGTGGTCGGCGTGCAGTATGAAAACGCTGTCTATTATCTTTTCTATAAGGGGGTCCGGCTCCCTCTCGAAGAGCATGTGGTAAAAGTTGGCCGCGAAGGAAAGGGTATTATCCGGCGGAATCGGCGCGTCCCCGTGACGGAGCCTGTAACAGGCCGCGACTATGGTCGGAAGCTTTGCTATGAGCCTGACCACCGACCAGTACCTCACCTCTTCGTCAAGGGTGTTTCTTGCCGGATAGTACATGCCCATGGCGGACGTCACGGCCTGCAGATACTCCATGGGATGACCGCTCTCGGGCAGAAGCTCCATCATGCGGAGTATCTTCAGTTTAAGCCTTGTGTGGTGGGTGACGTCGCTCGAGAACTTCTCGAACTCGGGGACGGAGGGGAGTTTCCCGAATATCAGGAGATAGGCCGTTTCGAGGTAATTGCTCTTTTCCGCGAGTTCCTCTATGGGTATGCCCCTGTACTCGAGTATCCCGGCCTCGCCGTCTATGTAACTTATCGCGGATTCCGCGGCGGGTATGCCCTCAAGACCGGGAATGACTTGCGTAAGCCTCTCATCCATGGAAAACCTCTCTTTTTATTCTAATTCTATTTTGGAGGGCGCGAAAAGTCAACGATTTTCAAGGGCTGAGCCCTTGACTCATGATTATTTACGTTCGCTCTGCCGGGGCGGCATGAAATACATTTTGCCCTCCGAAGGCTCCTTGACAACCGCTCCTTCGGGGCTAAACTTTCCTTATCGGAAAACCTTACCCGGGGTCTTTCCGCAACATATCAAAGGAGGTGAAAAAGATGCTTATAAAAGAGATAATGCAAACCAAACTCGTCTGCGTAAAACCCGAAACAACCGTAAGAGAGGCCGCGACCAAGATGAGGGACGACAACGTCGGATGCGTCATGATAACGAACGCGACGCACCTTAAGGGGTTCGTGACCGACCGCGACATAGCGTGCTGGCTTTCCGAGGGCAAAAATCCGGACACCGTAAAGGTGGAATCCATCATGCGGAAAAACGTCGTTACCGCCCCTCCCGATACCGACGTGTTCGAGGCCGGGCGCCTCATGAGCAAAAACAGGATAAGGAGGCTCCCTGTGGTCGAGAACGGCATTGTGTGCGGAATACTCACCACGTCGGACCTCGCGCCCGTGATCGAGGAGGAAATAGACAACTTTCTTCATCTCGAAGAAACGCACCGCCATTAAAAACCTTAAACGGAAAGACCCCGGGCCAAGGTAATGTAAAGTTATACGCGTAAAAATCCGCGGTCTTCGATTCTTTAAGGAGATTCAAACAATGAAAAAAGTCCTAATCCCTCTTTTGGAGGGCTTTGAAGAAGTCGAGGCCATGACAGTTGTCGACGTCTTGAGAAGGGCTGGAGCGGACGTTTTGACGGCCGGCGCGTCAATGGACGCGATTGAAGGACGAAATAAGATAAAAGTTCTGCCCGATGCCTCGCTGAAGAATATGGCCGGTAAAGACTTCGACTTGATTGTCCTTCCGGGAGGCGCAAAAGGCACGGAGAATCTGAAGAAAAACAAAGACGTCCGCGGAATCGTCCTCGAACACTTTAAAAAAGGACGCCTCATCGCGGCCATCTGCGCCGCGCCGACCGTGCTTTCCATGCTCGGAATAACCAAAGGCAAAACGATAACAAGCCACCCTTCGGCGCGGGACGAATTAAAAGACGAAAAGATAAGCGATGAAAGAGTCGTTGTCGACGAAAATCTCGTAACGAGCCAATCGCCGGGAACCGCGATGGAATTCGCCTTCGTCTTGGTCGAGGCGCTTTTCGGAAGAGAAAAAGCGAGGGAAGTCAATAAAGGCGTTATGGCTAAGATTCAGGCCTGATTTTATTTAACAGCCTCGACGCAAACAAATCCCGCGTCCTTTGAATATCCCTTGATTGCCCTTTCCTTAACCCTCTCTGCTTCAGGCCTTTGAAAAAGAACGCTTCTTACGCGCAAAATCCTGAAACCGATTTCCCCGAGAAACCCCTCGATTTCC
>DASRUI010000085.1:0-22955 GCA_035655515.1 Thermodesulfobacteriota bacterium | reverse complement strand
CGAACGTAAGAAATGACTTTAGACAAGGCGGACGACGAGGAAAACCGCAGGCGTACTCTTCACGTACGCCGAGGATTTTCAGAGGCGACCCATCCTGCGGATGGGTACCCCGACGCAGTATAAAGGCATTTATTACGTTCGTCCTACTTCGTAAGCATCCACAGGCTTAAGGCCATTACGGCCATTCCCGCGATAACCCCTGCTATGGCTATGTGTTCCTGCGCGTAAGAATGAGCGACCGGCAAAAGCTCGTCGAGCGATATGAAGACCATGAATCCCGCGACCATCGGAAGCATGAATCCCAGAACGAAGCCGTTAAGGAACGGAAGCAGTATAAGCCCGGCTATTATTGCCCCTATCGGCTCGCTGATTCCCGAAAGAAAAGACCACATAAAGGCCTTTCCCGGGCTTTTGGTCGCGGCGTAAACAGGGACGGCCACGGCTATGCCCTCGGGGATGTTATGGATTGCCACGGCAACCGCCAAGGCTATCCCCACGTTCACGTCCTTAAGCGCGCCCGCGAACGTAACCATGCCTTCGGGAAAATTATGTATGGCTATGCCCACGGCGACGAGCACGGAGGCCTTCCTGAGTTTGCCGCCCTCGCCGTAGGATTCAAGTATATAGACGTGCGGAATAAGAAGGTCGATAACGAGCATGGAAAACATGCCGGAAAAGAACGCGACGTGCGCCCACGCGAATCCTATCGAGACTATCCCCTGCCCCAAAAGTTCCACGAAGGACACGAGAATCATCACCCCCGCCGAGAACCCGAGGGTAAAGGCCATGTAGCGCGGCCCCGGATTCCTGTAAAAAATCGCGATAACGCTTCCGATGGTGGTCGAAAGACCGGCAATCGCGCTTAAAAATACGGCTGTATAAAAAGAACCTTCCATAAGATGCCTTAATCATACACCAAAAAAAACAGGGGTCAATGCGGAGCAGGCAATATCAATTATTTTGTGCCAACAAGAAAAGGCCGCCCCCACCCCGCCCTCCCCCATAAAGGGGGAGGGCATAAAGAAGAAGTCGAATTATAGCCTTGCCCTGCGGCTCTTTAAGCGGAAAAACAGCGGAAAAATCCCGTGGCCGGAATATTACCTTATGACAAGGGTGTCTTTTACGGGGTCGAAACCCACGAGGATTATCTCGTCCGGCCCTATGGAGACTTCGGCGTCAATCGTATAAGACGCCGAAGTCTTTTTGCCGTCGTCGCTCATTGAAATCTTAATGCCGTGAACGCCCGCCTTTACCGGAAGGACCTCGTGCACGTACGAGGCAAGGTCTTTTCTCACGCCTTTTGCCTTAAAATCCTTATCAAGGACCTTTTCCCCGTCAACCATGACAATGACGCCGACGGGATGTCTTTCGCTCGGGCAGGAGGAAAGTTTCGACAAATCAATTGTCGCGCCCTTGCCCTTTCTCACGCTTTCCCTGTAACTTTCGCCGAGTTTCCTCGCGGCCTCTTTTTCGTCGCACTCGACCACCCTCTTGCCGCTCTTTTTAAAGGCTATCTTAACGGCGCCGTCGCCCGAAGGGTTAAAAGAATGGGTCAAACCGGACAGCAACACAACGGGGAAAAACATCGCTAAAAGCGTTATAACGATATTAAGGCGCGCCTGCGTCGACGCCATGCGGCGCGTTCTAATCATCTTTAACTCCCGCTGAAAGGTCTTGCCTGAACCTCTCGATCCCGTCGAAAAATCCCTTTGTCTCCGTGGCCGAAAGCCAAAGGGTCCTTATTCTCGCCCTCTTTATGCCGCGCCTTACGACAGGCGGCCGCGTCATGAGAATCCTTTGATTGAGCCACGAATTGCCGGTTCTGAAACTGCAATCTCCCTGCCTGCACCCGACCGCCAACACGCCCGGAACGCCCGAATCAATCGCCATGTCAATCATGGCGGGCTGGAGCATGCCGATGCACGGCAACTCAATCACCCTTGTTGACGCGTATCCTTTAATAGAACCGTCCCCGTTTATTTTGTCTTTTATATCCGCGCTTTTTTTACAGAGAAAAACCAAAATCCCCGTATCGTTGACAACGAGTTCCGAAGAAAAGGCCTTGATTTCGGCCTTTAGCGCCTCTTCGGCAAAGCCGGGGAGGTTTATGGCGCTATAGTCGCAAGCGCCCGCGCATATGCCGCAACTCGCGCACCGCTCCGGCATGACCGAAGCAAGGAGCGAATAACCGCTCGCGTCCTTCCTCTCGACCATCTTTATCGCGGCGTACGGACAGTCTTCGCGGCAAAGTTCGCACCCGGTGCAATTATCCGGCGCAACCGAGGGCGTCGGGTTTTGCCTCGGCCTGTAAACCCACGGAATAACCGAGACGAAAAAAACCGCCCCGACAACAACCGCTATGGTCCACGCGGGACTGATATGCCCCATCAAGGGATACAAAAACATGTAAAACCAGTCAATCGAGACGTTTCCGACAAGATGTCCGAGTTCAGCCGCCTTGTCGCTTACCGCCGGCCTGACGAACGCCGCCAGAAGGAGAAGGAACGCGAGGCCGTATATTACCTCTTTCGGAGGCGTTATCATGGCCTTTGTTATCCTGCTAAGGTGTATCCATACCGCCATGAAGATTACGATTATCGAACTGAAATGGATGAAAAGCACTATGTAGAAGAACTGGTCGGTCAGGTTTTCGGATAAGGCGAACGTAAGCCCGACCGGTATGCCGAAAAACGGCGCCTCCTCCAAAAGCTTGGACGAATATACCGCTATAAGTTTCGCTTTTTCGTCCCACACCATGAGGTACCCGAAAACGCCTCCGGCTATCACCATAACCGACGTCAAAACGCCGCTCACCCACGCGACCCATCTCCAGTTGGCGTGCCTCTTTAACGCGAGATGCCTGAGCCCGTGAATCACCGTCACCGCTACGAGCCCGTCTGAGGCGTACCTGTGAAGGCTCCTCATGACGCCTCCAAGGTACCATTGAACATGGGTTATCCTCTCGACCGAGGCGTAGGCCTCGGTCGCGCTTATGCGGTAGAATATGAAAAGATAAAGGCCCGAAAAGAGTATTACCCAGAGAAAAAACACCCCTATCGCGCCGAGGCAATAAAAAGGGTTGAGTTCGCGACCCGCGCCACTTGGCGCGGGTACCCCGGAGTTTCTGTTTACCAAAGACTCTACCCTGAGCCAAAGCCTTCCGATTACGCCTATGTCTTCGTTTACTCTCATGCGAAAAGCCTAAGCATCCTCTCTTTCAAAGCGTCTTTTGAAAAACGCCTTTATATTCTTGCCCCACATCGTAATCACTATCGCGGCAATAACGATAAACTCAAGGAACATGCCAAAAACGAGCGCGTAGTCGAAGACATACCTTCCGCTCGCCTTGTCGTACTTGTAACAAAAATATTTTATCTTCTCGATTAAGGTTACGGGTCTTCCGCCCGGCGAGGCGCCTGTCACGAGTTCCCTTAACGTCCGGACGAGTTCGTCCCCGGAGGCCCTTATGCCGTAAATCTGCCTGTAAATAACCCCGTTTTTATCAACCACCGTCACCATGTCCATGTGGTCAAACCAGCCGTCGTCGTTCTTCTTGAAGAAAAATCCGGTCCTTTCGGTAAGGGCCTTTATTGTCGGCGCGTCGGAGCCGGCGAAACGTATGCCTCCTCTTCCGGACGCGTACCTCTTTGAAAACCTTTTCAGGTTTTCGGCGGTGTCGTTTTCAACGTCGAATCCGACAAGAAGCACGTTAAACGAATCATTGAGCTCTTTTTTGCCTCTTTCCGCCGCCCTTTCCAAAGAGGCGGTTATGCCGGGGCATACGTCAGGGCACTTCGTGAATATGTAGCCTATTACAAGGGGTTTTTCGTTGAAATATTCCTTAAGATAAAACTTCCTGTTGTCTTGGTCAAAGAAAAGAAGTTCGTTGTCAAGGGGATTTCCTTCCGCGGCGCCCGCCTTCTCGACGGAACGCATCAGAACGTCGGAAGAGAGTTCCTTTTCAACGGAGAAAACCGTTGCGGGAATCAAAAACACGGTTAAAACAACGCACAGGAAAAACGCGGCTCTTTTATTCATACACACATAAAATAACACCATTGGCAATCCAAATGCATGACTTTTATCATTATCCCGAAAGGCGCCTGTTCCCTCAGCCGCAAGAAGTTATTCTTATCTTATCGTATCGTAAAATAAAAAGCGCCTTCGCGGTTTCAAAAAAAACCGAAAGGCGCTTAAACCGTATTTTTCTTGAAAAACACCGGGAATCCCCTTATTTTTATTTCGGCTCCACCGCCCCTCCCGAGTTTACCCACTCATTGAACCCGCCCAAAAGCACGCTTACATCCTTAAACCCGTTCTTCATCATTACGAGCGCCGCACGTGCGCTCGATGCCTCGTCGGGTCACGTGCAGTAAGTTATAATCTTCTTCATCTTCGGAAGGCCGGAGATATTGTCCATGAACCGGGCCTGCTCTATCCTTACGGCCCCTTTTATCTTCACCTTGCTCGCGTTGTAAGCCGCGGAACTTCTTAAATCGAGCATCAAGACGTCCCTTCCGCCAAGCATCATCGCCTTAAGTTCCTCGACCGTAACCCTCGGAACCGGGTCAGGGGCCGGTGATGCCGAGAATGCCGCGGCAACAAAAACAACGGAAATAATTGCCGTTAAAATTAATCTCCTCTTCATTCCAAACCTCCTTCTGCTTCTTCCGTCATTCCCGCGGTGTTTTGAGCGAAAATCCATGTCTTTAAATCGTTTTGTATAGCTCCCCGCTGGAGTTTACCCCGTACTTGATACGGGGCCGGATTCCCCGACCCGCCCTATGGAGCGGGTACCCCGAGCCTCGGGAATGACGCTACTTGAAAAAGAAAAAAACAATATTTAAAACTCAAGACATCTTACCAATCAGGGGATTTTTGTCAATATCCGGATGCCGTCCAAAAAACACAGGCCCTCTTCTCCGCCTTTGGCGGAGAAGAGGGCCTGCATCCGACTATCTTGCGCCTTAAGCCTCGCCTACTTTATGGTCCAGAGATTGGAGAGCCACTTAAGATGAACGACCCAGACTAATATGAAGACCGCGAGAAATACGAGGGCCAGCACGAAAACCCCGGGCGCCTCCATCTTGTCTTTGTTTTCAGCCATGACAATGCCCCCCGTTATTCTATTTTTTTGCCGCCGAATATGGAACCCAAAGCGACGACTATGTATATAACGCCGCCGGCCGCCGCCAAAACGCCTCCGATGCCCATTATGGTCAGGAACGAATCAACCACAGGGTCGAACGAGAAGGAAAAATCCGCTCCGGCAAAGGTTATGTCATAGTGCCGCCTCGGCACGCCGAAAGTTCCGGCCGCCATCATGCCTATGGAAAACATCGCCACGCCCAGCCCGTAAACATAGGGCTGTATCGAAGCGATGCCCTTGAGTATGAGTTCCCTTCTGAATATCAGCGGTATGAGTATGTAGGTGAAACCCATGAAGGCGACCGTCGTTCCGGCCACGACCGTCGCGTGAAAATGTCCGGGTATGGCGATGGTGTTGTGGCGGATGAGACTAAACTGCTCCGTGCCGAAAACGACCCCCGTTATGCCGCCCAGAAAACCGAAGAGCACTATGGATATGGAAATGGCGGAAAAGGCCGGGTTGCCCCAAGGCGCCTTCTTGAGCCATTCGAAAAGGCCGTTCCTGTAGCCCTGCTTCCTTAAGGCCACCTCAAACGACGCCGGAACCGAAAACGCGTGTATCATGCTCGCCAAAACCGCGAGATGCATGACATAGCTCGTGTTCACTATCTTGTGCCACGTTGAAAGCGCCGGGTCAACGAGAAGATGGTGCTCGGAAGCGACGTTTATGAAAAGTATATAGAGCACAAAGCCGGTCCTCGACACCCTTTCGTTAAGCGGGACGGCTCCGACCGTGAAATACGCCGTCATGTACCATATCGCGACCATGGCGCATACGTTTATCTGTTGCGAGGAATGCCCGAGGGCCCAGAATACGAGCCTGTAAAAACTCGGGTCCACGTTCTGGATAATCCCGGCCGACCAGAGAAAAGTCGGTATCATTATCACGGCGCCGTGCACGAGCGTCAGGACGCCTATTATGGAAGCGGCCAAAAGCCCGAAACTGCCGAGCGGCAGGGAGCCCTCGAATGCCTTCTCCTTCTTGGCCATGGCGATGTTGACGAAAAACATTATAAAGCCGATAAGCGCGCCGACCGCGAAGAGTATCACGCCTAAGTAGTAAAGCGGGTCGGCCTTAAGAGGCACGTAGGAGGTGAACATGACGTCCGCCTTGCCCAGAAGAACGATTACGTTTATCAAAACCCCGCCGACGAGCATCAGTATGAAGGCGAGCCACGAAACCTTCGGACACACTGCCCTCGCCCCCAGAAGCACGGCGGAGGTGAAGTAAACAAGCGCCATTTCGAAGAATATTATCCACGCCAAAAGCGCGTCTATGCCGTGAAGCGTCAAAAACCTGTAATACAAATCAGCCGGAAGAAGATGCACGGCCGGCCACCTCGTAAGAACCACGAGTAGCGCGAAAAGCCCTCCCACGGCGAGAAGCACTATTGCTATGGTCGAGTTCCACTTTATGAGCGTCTCCGCGTTTTTCTCTATCTTGAGCCCGGTTCTGGGACAAGTTCTGAAGACCGAAGCCATCGCGTACCTCCCTTTATTTTACGTATAATTTTCCGACCATAAGATGATGACCGGGCCCGCAAAACTCGTTACAGACCACCGTATACTCGCCCTCCTTGGTCGGGGTAACGGTCGCCACGTGGTCGTAACCCGGCAGGACCATCAGATTCATGTTAAGAGGAAGAAGCGAAAACCCGTGTTGCACGTCGACCGAGGAAAGATGCAGCCTGTAGGTCTTTCCCTTTTCGAGTTCGATTATGGGATACCACTGCCACATGCTCGCCTTGAGGTAAACATTGTCGCCCGCGGGCGGGCGCACGACCGGAATCCCCTTTTCCTCGCCGACCTTGTACTTTTCCACCATACCTTCGACAAGGGCGCTATAATCGTCCGCGCTTACGCGGTAGCTCTCCGCCGGCGCGTTCTGCGAACCGATCACGTGATATATGGGCATGAATAAGAAGGAAATAATCATCCACGCGAGCGCGAGCCCTATCCATATCCGCTCGTCCTTGCTTAACGGTTTCCACCATGCTTTTTCCGGAACATGTATCGCCATCGAAACCTCCCTGAAACTTTTTTGATGAAGACCGCTCCGTTACTTCGCTATGGGAAGCTGCGGCACGAGGAAGAATATCTCTATTACGCCCCATACCGTGTATATGACGGACGGTATCGCGAAACCGAGGATGAGCAAAAGCCAGATATTGTCGTAAAACTTCTGCCATGGAGACGTGTTTTCCCTTTTCTCATCCGCAGCCATACATGACCTCCTTAGTTTTTACGAATATTCAGTGACAAGATTATTATGGATAGCATATCCCGTAAATGATAATTGTCAATTTCCCGGTTCTTAAGGCGGCGCGGCCGGTCCTGTCCTCAAACACCTAACCCCGGTCTTGACACGCCCCGTAAAACCTACTAATATTGCCTTATCATGCCGCCTAAAAAAACGCCCGAACGAGTCATAACCAAAGCGGTCTTCCCCTCGGCCGGAATGGGCACGAGGTTTTTGCCGGCCACCAAGGCTATACCCAAGGAAATGCTCCCCGTCGTCGATAAGCCGCTCATCCAGTACACGGTCGAGGAGGCCAAAAAGTCCGGCATAGAAGATATAATCATAATAACGGGCATGGGCAAAAACGCCATAGAAGACCACTTTGACGCGTCCTTCGAACTCGAAGCCATGCTCAAAGAAAAAGGCAAGACCGAAATCTTAAAGACTGTGCGCGAGGTCTCCAACCTCGTTCACTTTTCGTACACGAGACAAAAAAAGCCGCTCGGTCTGGGGCACGCCGTTTTATGCTCCAAACGGCTTGTCGGAAACGAGCCGTTTGCGGTTTTGCTGGGAGATGATATAATCATCTCAAAGGCGCCTGTCATAAAACAGATGCTTCGGATTTTCGACAGGTACAACTCGAGCGTCCTTGCCGTCCGGGCCGTGCCGAAAAACCAAACGCACCTTTACGGCATAATAAAGGGCGAAAAGACGGCTCCCGGGGTTTATAAGGTTCTTGACCTCGTGGAAAAACCCCAAAAAGACGCGCCGTCGAATCTCGCCGTAATAGGCAGATACATACTGACTCCCGGCGTTTTCAAGGCGATAGAGAACACAAAACCCGGCAGAGGCGGCGAAATACAACTTACGGACGCGTTAAGGATTTTGCTGAAGACGGAAACCATATACGCGTACGAGTTCGAGGGCGAACGCTTCGACGCCGGAGACAAGATCGGATGGCTCAAGGCGAACATTTCTCTCGGGCTTAAAAGGCCGGATATCAAAATCGAACTCCGGCGCTTCGTGAAAAAAATTACCGGTTGACGGATAACGATTATGGCGAAATGCGTGAAAAAACCCCCGTCCGCCTCGGGCGAACCAAGCGGAGGGGGAAAAAGCGGCATAGTTAACATGGTCGCCGAGGGCATCGAGGACCCGTCAGGCTCGTGTTGCGAAGCCATCTACGTCCCCTACGCCGACGTGTACTCCAACCGGGCGGCGATCACGACCGAGATAGAACTGCCGGGAGTAAGGCACGAAGACATAGACGTGAGCATCTTCAAGAACACCATTAACGTCAAGGCCGTGAAGTACGAATGCTTCGACGAAACCAACATAACCTACGTCTGCATGGAAAGGACCTTCGGCAGGGTTTTCAGGGCCGTGGAGATACCGTTCCCCGTGAACACCGCGACCATAAACGCCTCTTACAGGAACGGAATACTTAAGATAGTCATGCAGAGGGTCGAGGAAAAAAGAGGGCAACCGAAAAAAATACCCCTTTCGGAGGATGAATAAGGGCTGAGCCCCGACCCATGCTTCGCATGGGTGCCCCGCTTAATGCTTTAATTTGCTTCATGGTACGCATGCCGCCATTCATTTTGCCGTCCGCAAGGACATAGAAAGGACCATTATGGCCGAAAAAAACGCGGAAACGAAACAGACCGAAGAACAAATCGTGATACCCGAGATACTGCCGCTCCTTCCGGTAAGGGACGTGGTTATATTCCCTTTCATGATAGTGCCGCTTTTTGTCGGAAGGGATAAGAGCGTCAACGCCGTGGACGCGGCGCTCATGAAAGACCGTCTCGTATTTCTGACCACCCAAAAAGACATCACGAGGGAAGACCCCGAGCCCGAGGACATCTACAACTTCGGCACGGTCGGGATGATAATGAGGATGCTGAAGCTCCCGGACGGCAGGGTAAAGATACTCGTGCAGGGGCTGTCGAGGGCCAAGATTCAAAACTACCTCCAGACAAATCCGTTTTACACGGTGGACACGATAAAGATAAAGGAAACCCCGGTCGAGAACCCCCCTCTCGAAGTAGAAGCCCTCATGCGAAACGTAAGGGAGCTCCTCGAAAAGCTCGCCTCCGTCGGGAAGGTCATATTCCCGGAAATAATGATGGTCGTGGAAAACGTTCAGGAACCGGGGCGTCTCGCCGACCTTGTGGCCGCGAACCTCGGGCTTAAGATAACGGACGCGCAGGAAGTGCTCGAAATGCTCGACCCGGTTAAAAGGTTAGAGCGGGTCAACGACCTTCTTGTGAAGGAGTATCAAGTCGCGCAGGTTCAGGCCAAGATACAGAGCCAGGCCAAGGAGGAGATGGACAAGACCCAGCGCGAGTACTACCTCCGCGAACAACTTAAAGCCATTAAGACCGAACTCGGCGACATAGAGGACACGGACGTCGAGATGGACGAGTTCAGGGGAAAGATTACCAAGGCGAAGATGCCGAAGGACGTCGAAAAAGAGGCCTTGAAGCAGGCCGAAAAACTCGAGTCCATGCACCCGGACGCGGCCGAGGCCACGATAACGAGGACATACCTCGAATGGCTCGTGGACCTTCCGTGGAATAAGCACACGAAAGACGTCCTCGACGTCAACAAGGCGAAAAAGATCCTCGACAACGATCACTACGACCTCGAAAAGGTCAAGGAGAGGATACTCGAGTACCTCGCGGTAAGAAAACTCAAAAAGAACATCAAAGGCCCCATACTTTGCTTCGTAGGCCCGCCCGGCGTGGGCAAGACGTCCCTCGGAAGGTCCATCGCGAGGGCCATGGGCAGAAAGTTCGTGAGGATTTCCCTCGGCGGCATAAGGGACGAAGCCGAAATCCGCGGCCACAGGCGCACCTACGTCGGGGCCCTTCCCGGAAGGATACTTCAGGGCATGAAGCAGGCCGGCTCGACAAATCCCGTATTCATGATGGACGAGATAGACAAGATAGGGGCGGACTTCAGGGGCGACCCGTCGTCCGCGCTGCTCGAGGTGCTTGACCCGGAACAAAACTTCGCGTTCAGCGACCATTACCTCTCTGTCCCGTTCGACCTCTCGAAGGTGATGTTCATAATGACGGCCAACATGCCCGACCCCATACCCGACCCCCTGAAGGACAGGATGGAGATGATAGACATCGCGGGCTACACCGAAGACGAGAAACTCGCCATAGCCAGAACATACCTCGTCCCGAGGCAGATAAACGAAAACGGCATCTCGGATAAGCTCATAAACATTCCCGACGCCGCGCTCCGGAAGATTATCAACGAGTACACGCGAGAGGCCGGACTCAGGAACCTCGAACGCGAGATAGCGGCGGTGTGCAGAAAGGTCGCGAAGGGCGTCGCGTCAGGCAAAAAAACCTTGACCGAGATTACGCCGGGCGGCATACACGGCTACTTAGGCGCGCCTAAGTTCCTCCCCGAGGCAGAGCAGGAAACGGACGAAGTCGGCGTTTCAACCGGGCTCGCGTGGACGCCCGTCGGCGGAGAGATACTCCACATAGAAGCGACCGTGGTGAAGGGCAAAGGCCAGTTGATCCTTACCGGGCACCTTGGAGACGTAATGAAGGAAAGCGCTCAGGCGGCATTGAGCTACGCGCGGTCGAGGGCGCACGTATTGGGATTGGAAGAGGACTTCTACAAAGAAATCGACATACACATACACGTGCCGGCGGGCGCCATCCCCAAGGACGGCCCTTCGGCCGGCATAACCATGGCGGCGACCCTCATATCCGCCCTCACCCAAAAGCCGATAGACAAAAACACGGCCATGACCGGCGAGATAACCCTCCGCGGGCGGGTGCTTCCCATAGGCGGGCTTAAAGAAAAATGCCTCGCCGCGCTCCGCGCCAAGATAAAAACCGTCATCATACCGGAAGGCAACAGAAAAGACCTTGACGAACTGCCGCTTAACGTTAAAAAAGGACTTCGCATCGTGCCGGTAAAGCACATGGACGACGTGTTGAAGGTGGCGTTAAAAAGTATCGCTGTCGAAAAGCCCGGCAAAAAGACCGTCCTTCGCGGCAAAAAAGCGCACGTGCGGCCGTGAGGCTTTTTCATGCGGCTTAAACGGCTCGGCGAAGACGCCTTCATAAAAGAGATAGAAAGAATATTCCGTCGCCCGTCCCCTTCGACTTCGCTCAGGACAGGCTTCGACCCTTCGGCAAGCTCAGGGCTCGGGACGAACGGTAAAAACGGCCGCAGAGTCGTAAAGGGCATCGGAGACGACACCGCCGTAATCGAAATCAAAAAAGATAAACTCCTCCTCTCCACGACCGACACCCTCGCGGAGGGCGTTCACTTCAAGACCTCCTACGCCGAGCCGCATCTCATAGGCAAAAAGGCCCTCGCGATTTCTCTCTCCGACATCGCGGCAATGGGAGGAACGCCTCTTTTTTTCCTCTTAAGCGTTTCTTTGCCGAAAACGCTCGATAACGGCTTCGTCGTAAAACTTCTTAAAGGCATGAAAGACTGCGCAACAAAACATAAGATAACCCTCATAGGCGGAAACACCACGTCCTCAAGCAACATAATCATAACAACGACCGTCCTGGGCGAGATAAGCCGCAATGAGGTTATATACAGACGCGGCGCGACGCCCGGGGACTGCGTATTCGTCACGGGAACCATAGGCGACTCGGCCCTCGGCCTAAAGGCGCTTAAAAAATACGGCAAAGGCGCCGTTACGTCAAAGGCCTTCGGCATGTCCGCGAAAAAACACCTCTGCCCGGAGCCGAGGATTAAGGCAGGACGTCTTCTCGCGCAAAAACGCCTTGCCTCGGCAATGACCGACATAAGTGACGGGCTCATAAGAGACCTTAAGCACATAACGCTCGAAAGCAACGTAGGCGCGGTCGTGGAATTTGAGAAGATACCCCTTTCAAAGGAGACAAAGGACTACTTGAGAAAACACCCCTTTGCCGTTAAAACCATCCTTTCCGGCGGAGAAGACTACGAACTGCTTTTTACGGCCAAACCGGAAGCAGAAAAATCCATACGCGGTATATCGAAAAGGCTCGGCATAAGGATAAGCCGCATCGGAAAAATCCTTCCAAAAAGCGAAGGCGTCGTTGTCATTGACGAAAAAGGCCGCAGGATAAACGTCAAAAAAGAAGGTTTCGAGCATTTCAGATGAACCGGATTATTAACAGGTACATAATGCACCAGATTCTCAACCCTTCCGCCTCAGGCGGAGGGTTGAGTTGCAAAAATTTTGTTTTTGCGTAGCTCAGGGCTTTAGCCCTGATATAATCTTTGTCTTTTGTAGCTCGGCGCCTTTCGACTTCGCTCACTGCAGATTTTAGCCATGGAATGATGACGCGCGCGTTCACGGCGTCATTGACTTTATATTAAAACTCTTTATACTTAAATTTCGGAGGAGCATGAGGATAACCTTAGGCTACAAATTCATCTTCGGTTTTCTGGCGGTGGTAGCGGCCGTCGCGTTCGTGCCGGGCCTTGTCGAGGGCACTGCCGTGCCGGAATGGCTTAAGATGCCGATTACCGTGCTGGTGGCCATGCTCATAGGGCTCATACTCGGCTCCGTATTCACGAGAAGTTTTACCAAGCGCTTCGCCAGCCTCACGAAAATCACCAAGCAGATAAGCCTCGGCGACCTGAATTTCACCGGAGACTACGCCTCCAAACGCGGCCTCTTCACCGACGAGGTGAGCGACCTCGAAGAGTCGCTTCTGGTGGTCGTGAAAA
Organism: Thermodesulfobacteriota bacterium; assembly: GCA_035655515.1. GTDB lineage: Bacteria > Desulfobacterota > GWC2-55-46 > GWC2-55-46 > DRQE01 > JBBTLC01. The sequence goes on along the minus strand of DASRUI010000085.1, from coordinate 9,856 downwards.
ACCTGAGGACGCTCGTAACCCACCTTAAGGACACTATCGGGAAACTCGCCGAAGCGCAGAAATCCCTGGATTCGATAATAAGCAAGGGGCACGAAAGCTCGGGCGAGGTCGTCGCCGGCACGGGGCGCATATTCGACGGCGCGCTCCAGCAGGCGCGGTGCATGGAAGAATCCTCGAATGCCGTAAACGAGGTTAAAAACCTCGCCAACGACGTCGCGGAAAAAGTTACGGACGCGGCGAACTCCTCCCAAAAGGTCAACTCCATGGTCCAGCGCGGCGCCAACACCTCGACCGGAGCCATAGAAAAAATGGAAAACATTTTCACCGGCATAGAAAAGACCGAATTGGCGGCGGAGCGGCTTCGGGAAAAACTCGGCGACATACCGAAAATACTCGACGTGATAACCCACGTGTCGAGGCAAACCGACCTCCTCGCCCTTAACGCAACAATCGAGGCCAGCAAGGCCGGAGAGCACGGAAGAGGTTTCGCTCTCGTGGCCGAAGAGGTAAGGCGCCTCGCCGATAACACCAACAGGAGCGTGGACAACGTGTCGAGGATAGTGAAAGACATCTTTTCGGAGGTCGAAAAAGTCGTATCCACCGCGAACGAAGGCGCCTCAAACGTAAAAGAAGGAAGGGACGACCTTAGGAAGATACGCGACATATTCAGCGAAATAACGGAATACACCGCCTCGGTCGTCGAAAAGGCCAACAACATCCTGAGCCTCACGCAAAGACAAAAAGAAATGTCGGAGAAAACGGTCTTGACGATAGAAGAGGTCGCCAACATAACCCGCCAAAACCTATCCTCCACCGAACTCATGGACAAGGCGGTCGAAAGGCACGGGACCGCCATAGGCGACACCTTAACGGCGTCCAAAAACCTCTCCGAACTTGCCGAAGAACTCAAGACCGTGGCTTCGGGGTTCAAGGCCGATTAGCCATGACCCCTATGGGAGACATACTCTTATTTGATACCGGCAAAAGGCTTTTCTTCCTCGACATAAACTCCGTTGAATGCGTGATGGAGGCGGAAGACGTCTTTTTCATGCCGGGCATTCGCCCGCCCGTCATGGGAGTCGTGACATACAGGGGCGAACCGGTTACCGTCGTGGACGTTAAAGAAACTTCAAGCGATGCCAAAACGCTCGATGGGCCTTATACCATAATAATCGCCGGGGACGGGAAAAAGACCATCGGGCTTTGCGTAGGCGGAAAAAAACCTTCGGTAACGCGGGTCAACGAGGTAAAAATATCGGACGAGGAAAAAAACCGCGGCGGACGCGGCCTTAAAAACACGGAGGTTAACGGCTCACCGGCCGAGCTTCTCAACTGGATGGAACTCTATGACGAAACAAGAAGAATCCTCTCCGAACGCGGCGCCCGGAAATAAGAAAATCCTGATAGTCGACGACGACGCCTTCTTCCTGCAGATGCTTTACGACATCGTATCGAAGGCCGGCTATATCGTGGCGGGCGTCGCCGAAAACGGCGAAGACGGCGTGAACAAAGCCCATCAGTTAGGGCCTGACATAGTCATGCTCGACATCATCATGCCGATTAAAAACGGCCTCGTTGCCGCCAAAGAGATAAAGGCGGCGCATCCGGCGATAAAGATAGTCATGTGCACGAGCCTTAAAGACGCGATGTTCGTAAAAGAAGCGGACGTCTGCGGAGTGTCCGCGTACATAAAAAAACCCTTTAACGAGGCGGACGTATTGGCGGCCTTGAACGGCCTTGATTTTTAGGCGCCTCGGGTGTCGGGCATGAACGAATCTCCATACAAAGCCCTTTATTTGCAAGAGGTGTCGGAGAGGCTTTCCGGCATAGAAAAGGGACTCCTGTCGCTCGAATCGTCCCCCGGCGACAAGACCGTCGTGGACGCTCTTTTCAGGCATTACCATTCGATAAAGGGCATGAGCGCGTCCATGGGTTTTGAGGCGATAAAAGACTTCGCTCACTTGCAGGAAGACGTGCTCGAAGGATTCAGGAGCGCGGGGTCTTTCCCCGGCAAGGTTACGGTCTCCGTCCTCTTCGAATGCCTTGACGCGTTAAAAAAATTCCTCCTCATGGTCGAGAACTCGGCCCCGCTCGAACTGGATACCTCTCCTCTCGTGAAAAGGCTTAAAGAATCGGTCCTCGCCGGGGGCGTTGCCCGACCGGGCGCGGAGCCGCCCGCCGGGCAAGAAGGCGGGGCGGCAATAGCCGGGTCCATGCAAATATCCCGCACCATAAAGGTGGAGGGCAGGGTTTTCGATTCGCTCCTTAAGACGACGGGAAACCTCCTTACCGTTCTTTCCGGCCTCAAGGATTACGCGTCAATCGTGCGTTCGATAAAACTCAAAGACCTCACCCACGAACTGGAGAAATCCATACAGGAACTCAACTCCGACATACTCTCCGCGAGGATGCTCCCCTTCGGAGACCTCACGCAAAACCTTCCGAGGATAATACGCGATATATCCGCGAGATACGGTAAAGAGGTAAACCTCGTGGTGGAAGGCGCCGACATAACCCTCGACAGGTCGATACTCGAAGGCATGGGAGACCCCCTCGTGCATATCATGAAAAACGCCCTTGACCACGGCATCGAGCCGGTGGCGGAACGAAAAAGCGCCGGCAAGCCCGAACGCGGCACGATAACCGTAAAGGCGTCGCAAAAAAAAGACATGGTGCTCGTGGAGGTAACGGACGACGGCAGGGGGATAGATCCCGAAAGGCTCAGGCAAAAGGCGATTGAAAAAGGCATCGAAAGAGAAAGGCTCGACAAGATGACCGCGAAGGAACTCATAAACCTCGTCTGCCTTCCGGGTTTGAGCCTCGCGGAATCGGTTACCGACATATCGGGAAGAGGCGTCGGCATGGACATAGTGGCGACCGCCGTAAACTCTCTCGGCGGCAAACTCGACATAAAAAGCGAATACGGCAAAGGCGCCTCGATAAGCATGGAACTGCCCAAGGCGGCGTCCATAACGAGGATACTCTTCGTGAAAACCGGGGCTACGATGTTCGCCCTTCCCATATCTAGGGTGGAAAAAATAATCATGTTAAACGACGAAGCCGCCGGAAGCGAGGTGGATTACCTCGGAAGCTCCATACCGGCAAAAAGGCTCTCCGACGCCTTCGCCGTCAAGGGCTCGGGCAAAGACCGGGTTGCCGTGGTGGCGCGCGACGAAAAAACAGGAAACCCTTTCGCGATAATCGCCGACGAGTACGGTGACGAAATGGAGGCCTTCGTGAGGCCGCTCCGGCCTCCGTTCGAAAACCTCGACTTCGCAACAGGCTTTACCATAACCGGAGACGGGAGGCCGGTCTTCGTGCTGGACATCATCCGCCTCGCGCCCGCATCAGGCAAAGGCGTTTCGTCATGAACGTAAAACTCCTTAAAAAACTCCTCGAAAACATAAAAGACGGCAAGATCGGCCTGCCCAAGGCGCTCGAACGGCTGAAAACCCTTCCGTTCGAAGAACTCGAATTCGCGACCGTTGACACGCACCGCTCGTTAAGGCACGGGTTCCCGGAGGTTATCTTCGGAGAGGGCAAGACCGCGCGGCAGATTACCGCAATAGCGGCCGTCATGACGAAAAAAAAGGAAAACGTCCTTATAACAAGGCTTGCGCGGGAAAAGGCCTCCGCGATTAAACGGGCGTTTTCCCGCGCCGAACATAACCCGACGGCGAGGACTCTTTTCATAAAAACCCGCCCGGTAAAAATATCCGGCCGCGGGACGATACTCGTAGTCTCGGCCGGCACGTCCGACTCTCCGGTCGCCGAAGAGGCCGCCGTAACCGCCGAGAGCATGGGAAACAAAGTTACACGGCTCTACGACGTGGGCGTGGCCGGCATTCACAGGCTTCTTCATAAAAAAGAACTTCTCTTCTCGGCCAAGGTCATAATAGCGGTCGCCGGAATGGAAGGCGCGCTTCCGAGCGTCATAGGAGGGCTCGCGGGGAAACCCGTCATAGCCGTCCCGACAAGCGTTGGATACGGAGCCAACTTAGGAGGGCTGACGACGCTTTTAGCCATGCTCAACTCCTGCGCCTCGGGCGTGACGGTCGTCAACATAGACAACGGCTTCGGCGCCGGATACGCCGCAAGCCTCATAAACAGGGAGTAAACAATGCGCATACTTTACTTCGACTGCCCGACAGGCATAAGCGGCGACATGTGCCTCGCCTCTCTCATAGACCTTGGCGTAAGCGTTGAAAAACTCAAAAAAGAACTCAAAAAACTCAATCTGTCGGGCTACGAAATAAAAGTTACGAGGGAGAACAGAGGCGCTGTGAACGGCGTGAGGTTCAAGGTAAGGTCGTCCGAGACCCACCCTCACAGGACTTTCAAAGACATTAAAAACCTGATAGAGCGAAGCGGGCTCAAAAAAGACGTAAAAGAACTGAGCGTAAGAATATTCACGAACCTCGCGAAAGCCGAAGGCAAGATCCACGGCATAAGCCCTCTTAAGGTAATGTTTCACGAGGTAGGGGCGATTGATTCCATAGTGGACATAGTCGGAGCTTCCATAGCGTTGAACGAGCTCGATATCGACGAAGTCCGCGCGTCCGCGATTCCCACCGGAAGCGGCTTCGTTGACACCATGCACGGAAGGCTCCCGGTGCCGGCGCCCGCGACAATCGAAGTCCTGAAAGGCGTCCCGATAGTCCCCTCCTTGATAGAGATGGAACTCACCACCCCGACGGGCGCGGTCATTCTGAAGACCGTATCAAAGGGATTCGGCAAGATGCCGGCAATGACGGTTAAAAACATAGGCTACGGCCTCGGCGGAAAAGACTTTAGAGAAACTCCTAACGCCCTTCGCGCGGTAATAGGCGAGGCGGACGCCTCGAAAGAGTCGTCCGTCATCGTCATTGAAACGAATATTGACGACATGACGCCTCAGACCATTGGCTACCTTCTGGAAAGGCTCATTAAACAAGGCGCCCTGGACGCCTTCATAACTCCGGTACAGATGAAAAAAGGCAGGCCGGGCTTTCTTTTGACGGTTCTCGCCGGCGAAAAAGAAAAAGACAAACTCACGGAAATAATCTTCCGTGAATCCACCGCCATCGGCGTCAGGCATTACCGCGCGGCGCGGACTTGCCTCGAGAGAAAAATAGCGCGCGTAAAAACGCCCTTAGGACTGGTTCGGGTAAAGGTCTCGACTCTCGGCGACGAGATAATAAACATTCAACCGGAATACGAAGATTGCAAAAAAATCGCGGAAAAGAAAAAACTTCCCTTAAGGGAGGTAATGGACGAGGTAAAGAAAAAATACTGTAAGAAGTGAGTTTTTCTGTTATAATGGGGCAATTTTATTGATTCGTATTCTCTTTTCGGAGTTGGGTATCTTATGCTGATTCGTTGCTGGGGCTCAAGGGGTTCCATAGCGGTTTGCGGAAAAGAGTACATTAAGTACGGCGGCGACACCACCTGCATAGAGGTGGTCAGCGCGAACGGCGACATCATCATAATAGACGCCGGAACCGGCATCAGGAGGCTCGGCAACAAACTCGTGAACGACGGCAACCTCAAAGTGAACATCATCCTCACGCACCCGCACTGGGACCATCTCGCGGGATTTCCGTTCTTTAAACTTCTTTACGACAAAAAAAGCGAAATCCACGTAAGAGGCCCGCGCACCACCCAGGACTCCATAAGAAGCATCATATCGAGGACGATGGCGCCGCCCTATTTCCCGGTTGACCTCAAGAACATCCACGCGAACATAAAATTCCACGCCACCGGGGAAGAGGGCTTCGACATAGGCTCCGTCCACATAAAAACAATACCGCTCAACCACACGAACGTGGGCGTCGGATACAGGCTGGAGGAGGACGGAAAATCCTTCGTGTTTCTCACCGATAACGAGCTTAAACACCGGCACGAGACAGGTCTTAAATTCATCGATTACGTCAAATTCTCGAATGGCGCGGACGTGCTGTTTCACGATTCGGAATACACGACCGAGGATTACAAAAAGAGCTGGGGGCATTCGGTATATTGCGACAGCCTCGAACTTGCCCTTAAGGCAGGCGTGAAAAAATTAGGCCTTTTCCATCACAATCAGGACAGAACCGACGACGAAATAGACCACATAGAAAAAAACTGCCGCGCGATAATAGCCGAAAAAGGCTCGAAGATGAAATGCCTCGCCGTTGCCGTAGGAACCGAGATACAACTTTAAAACACCATCACCTTTCCTTCCTCTTTCACCCACCTCGCGAGGTCGAGGGTTTTTCCTATCGTAAGCCCGTCTATGTAATCCGCCTGAGTAAACCCCCTCGCCCTCGTGCAGGTAAGGCAACTCCTGACCTCGACGCCCTTTTTGATGAGTTTTTCGAGCATCTCGCCGATATTATAAAAACCCTCGGGCGGCTTCTGGCCTTTCTTTCCGATGGAAACACTGTCGCCGTAAAGGAATATCCTCACCGAAACCCCTTCCGTAAGAAGCGCCTCGGAAAGCCGGAGCGCGTTCCATGCCTTTTCGTTGCCGTAAGGCGCGTCCTGCAACACTATCGTTACCCTGTCCATGCCAATCCTCCTTTTCGAGTTTGAAGATTTTTTGTGATTTCTTCTTTTGTCATTACAACAGTCCGCCTATTCTGTCATTCCCGAGGCTTTAATCGGGAATCCGGGAAAAGTATTCAAAGAAAAACTGGATTCCCGCTCAAAACATCGCGGGAATGACAAACCGAAAAATATTCGAATGAAGCCCTTTACAGAAAACCCCTAAACTGTTAAAATCCTCCGCATGAAAAAGAAAACCTTAAAAACCAGCCTCGAGGCGTGGGATAATCCCTTTCCGAAACGGGATTACGCCATAGACATAAGTTTTCCCGAGTTCACGTGCCTTTGCCCGAGGTCCGGGTATCCGGACTTCGCGACCATAAAAATCCTCTACGTGCCCGGAAAAAAGATAGTGGAACTGAAGTCATTAAAGCTCTACCTGAATTCCTTCCGCGACGCGAAGATATCGCACGAGGGCGCGACGAACGTCATATTCTCGGAACTCAAAAAAACCCTCAAACCGAAAAAACTCGAAGTAGTCGGGGACTTCAACGCGAGAGGCAACGTAAAGACCGTCATAAGGGTTTGCACGTAGAAAAGCGCCTTGGCTAAGCGCCGTACCTTTCGTCGCAGATGTCCTTGAAAGCGCACCAGTTGCACTTATTGTAATCGGGTTTCGCAATATAATCCCTTTTTCTTACGCCTCTCGCGACCTCATGGATGAGGGATTCCGTCTTGTCCATGTCCTTGTCCGAAAACGACGCCGCTCCCGTAAGCCCGGAATCAACGAAGCGAAGTTCGCACCCGGCCGGCATCTTCTTGAAGTTTTTGAGATAACTCAAGGCGTAGACCTTCAACTGAAGCGACTTTTTGGCCTTATCCTCCGCCTTGTCCTCTTCCCTGACGTCCGAGGTCTTGAAATCTATTATATGCGCCCCATCCTCCCTCTCTTCTATGAGGTCGAATCTGCCGCGCACGATAACGTTGCCTAATTCGACGGTAAAACTCTTTTCCACGCACGCGGGCTTTATCCCCGAACCCTTCTGCCGCTCGACAAAGGCCCGCAGCGCCGCGGCTCCTTCCGCGAAACGTTTCTCCTCGTGCGCCCTCGATATAAATCCCTCGCTCCTCCACGCGGCCTTATAAACGGCGACAAGGTCTTCCGCCCCGGCCGCGGTTCCTTCCATCACGGCTCTGAAATAAAACGCTATGGCCTCGTGCACGGCTTTTCCGTACATTATGGTATGATGCGGCAAAAGCGGCACGTTCAGGACGTGAGCGTAGCGGTACTTCCACGGACAAGTAACGTAGTCGTCTATCTGATAGGCGCTCAAATGCACGGGCGCGTCGTCGGGCAAGGGCAAGGCCTTTTCTTTCGAGCCCGCGGCGGGCGCGTATTTCAGAATCGCCTCCATTGGCTTTGTCTTAAGCGGCACGGCCCTCGGCACGTCCAGGGCCTCTATGACGAACTGGCTCATCTTCTTCCCCCTCGCGCCGCCGTAATCGACCGCGCTCGTAAGGTAAAGCTCGTCCTTGGCGCGCGTCATGCCGACGTAAAAAAGGCGCCTCTCCTCTTCGAGGTGAAAGTCCCCGGAAGGCAGTATGTCTTTTATGAGTTCCCTCGGAATCTCTATGAGTTCGGACCTGCCTTTCCGCGGGAATCTCCCGGAGACGAGTCCCACCATGAAGACCACCGGGAATTCCAATCCCTTGGATTTATGCACTGTAAGCACGCGCACGCAGTCGGATTCAAAATCAGCCGACGCGGAGGGAGGGTCGTCTCCGGCCTCCATGAGAAGGTTCAGATAATCCACGAAGGCGTTGGGTTTCCTTACGCCGAGTGTTTCTTCCATGTGGGTCACTATATTGAAAAAACGGGTGATGTTCTTTACCTTTTCCTCGGTCTCCTCGGTCCGGTCCTTCGATATCCCGCTCAGGTAGCCGGTCTCCATGAGAAAAGAATAAAGCACCCCGGCGGTCGATTCCCTTAAACCCAACTCGCTGAAGCGCGCGACGTCGTTGTAGAGCCTTTTTATCCCGATGAGCCCGGCAGGCGAAATATCCAGAGGCACGTTGAATCCGAAGGAGACGTCCTTCATGACGTTTAAAAGACTTCCGTGACGCCTTTTCGCGAGGTTATGGCAAGGCACGAGGTCTTCGGCCTTTATCTCGTAAGGCGCGTGCCCCGCGACGTGAAAGAGGCTTAAGTTGTCGGAATGGTCGGTGATTGCCCTTAAAAAACATATCAAAAGCCTTATCTCGTCCCTCGAGTAAAGACCGCTCGAACCGGAAAAACCGTGCTCTATGCCCCTTAACGCGAGTTCCCTCAAAAACGGAACCGCGTCGCTGTTGGCGCGGACGAGTATCGCGAAGTCCCTGAGATTCCTCTTCCCCGATTTGACGCCGTCCTCTATAATCTTGCATACGGAATCAACCTCGTTAGTGATGGTATCGAGGTGAAGGCTCCGGACGCCGGAGGTGCCGGGAGCGTCGTTCCTTATCGAGACGAGCTTTTTATTTATGCCGCTTTTCACCTCGAGCCTGTCCGGATCGTTATGCCTTATGAGCCGGTAGGCCGCATCCAATATGGGCTGCGCCGAACGGTAGTTCTCCGTCAGGGTTATCTCTTTGGCGTCGGGGTAGACGTCCTTGAAATTAAGGACGTTGCTGATGGCGGCGCCGCGGAACTTATATATGCTCTGGTCGTCGTCGGCGACTACGGTTACGTTCCGCCTCTTGCCCGTAAGGAGTTTTATAAGCTCGAACTGCGCGTAGTTGGTGTCCTGAAACTCGTCGGCAAGGATATAGGAGAATTTCTCCCTGTAGCGTTCCAATACGGACGGCCTTGCCCTGAAGAGCCTGAGCGCGAGGGATATCTGGTCGCCATAGTCCACATAGCCGTGCCCGGCCATAAGCTCGTTGTATTTGGCGTAGGAGGCCGCGAGTTCGGACTGCTGCTTTACGTAGTCTTCCGGAGCGCCGCTCTTTTCGAGCCCCTTCGCGAAACCGGAGTAGGCTTCCGGCGATATGTCCTCGTCCTTAAGCCTTCCAATGAACCTTACGAGCTCCGAAAGATACTTCGCGGGATTTCCCGAAGGTCTGTAATAATCGAGGGGCAGTTCGAAGATATTTTCCTTCAGGAATATCACGCATTCGGCGACGTTCAAGACCTTGAAATCGGGCGCAAGCCCGATGGCTATCGCGTTATCGCGCAATACCCTGTCGCCGAAGGAATGGAACGTGGATATCCACACGGCCGAATATCCGTAAGGCACGAGACGGTCCACCCTCTCCTCCATCTCGTTAGCGGCCTTTTCGGTGAAGGTAAGGGCGAGGATCTTCGAGGGGTTCA